>NZ_BDBA01000025.1 GCF_001612745.1 Nocardia amamiensis NBRC 102102
CGGGACCGGGCGCGCCTCTGGCGGCGGTTGCGCGGGCGCGCCCGCGACACGGGCGTTCGTGGCGAGCTCGGGTTCCCGCGATTCCCAGGTATGTCGGCGCGCCAGTGCTGCGGGCAACTGCACCGCCCGCAGTCCGGCGTCGGCCACCGCCGACAGCGGCGTATGCGCGGCCGCTCCGATAACCGAGCTCGTCAAGGCGAACGCGGTCTCCACGCGCAGCGCGCCGAACCGGACGTCGAGCCGGTGGCGCAATCCGGGTATCAGGTCGATGGCAGGAATCAGCGCGATGCTTTCCGGCTGCAGTGTCGGCAGCGGGAGCATCCGCCCGACCAGACCGGCGGCCGCACCGAGTAGGTCACCGCCGAGCGTGAGCAATTCGTCGAACACCGGCTCGAATCCCCCCGGGTGCATGGGCCGGTTGCGAGGCAGGTCCGCCATTTCGTGCGCACGTTCGACCTCGGTGATGATGTTGCGCAGCGTCGCCACATCGACGCGTTCGGGGTCGAAATCGACGACCACGTCGCCGAGAACGCCGTTCACGGCCACCCAGCGCACCCCGTCGGCGTTGCCCACAGCATGCCGCAGGGCGGCCAGATAGCCCGGCGGAGCGTCGGTGCGGTGTACGCCTCGGGTCTCGATGTGCGCGCGGCCCGGACGCGCCCAGGTCTGCCGTCCCACCACCTCGTTGCCTGTCGCGCGCACGGTGTCCACGGCCAGCGCGGACACGAATCGCGCGGCTCTTGCGACGCCGAACATATCGGGGTTCCGTTGTTCGATGACGCTATCGGCCGGCGGCGGATCCGTAGCGGGCTCGCTCCGCGACCCAGACACCGACGCCGATCGCCGCTGCCACCGGCCACGACACCAGCCCGGTGGCGGCCGCCGTCCCGAGCCCGCCGTAGTACAGCAGCGATTCTCGATCCGGTACGCGATGGCGGACCGCCGCCGTGGCCGACGAAACACCGTCGGCCACCGTGCGGGGCCCGGGTAGTAGCGGGACTCGGGTCATCCGCACTCCGAGCGTCGGGATCGGGACGCGCAATCCATCGTGCTCGGCGGTCGCCTTTTCCGTGCCGGCTTCGGGCGCTGCAGGTTCGGCTTCGGCACCGGATTCCCGGGCCTTCCTGGCCGTGGTCTTCTCGGACATGACCATCCCTTCCTTGGTCCCTGGACCTCCTCGCTGAGTATGTGATCCAGCCAAGCCGGGTCGGCCCCGAGCCGCTACATCCCTTGGCGGTGCGGTGAATGGACTTTGGTCACCTACGACTGTCCGGCGGTGCGAACTACCGTGTCGGCCGAAGGCAGCTATGCAGCGATCACGCGCGTCGAAGCGAACGGCGTGGTCACAGCTGCGTCCGAATGCCCAGGTCCGAGTCGAGGCGGTCCGGCCGGCCGTTTCCGGGCGGCCGGGCGGAGGCATCGACACCCCGCCCGGACCGCATAGGAGTTCTACCAGCTTCTGCCTGGTGAATCGGGGATTTGCGGTCGTCTCACTAGAATGAATCGACCTGTTCGTCCGCTCCGGGGAGCCAGCCGTGACCATTCAGCCCGTTCGCCTGTTCGGTGATCCCATCCTGCGTGCCCGTGCCGCGGAGGTCACCGCCTTCGACCGCGATCTGCGGCAGCTGGTGACCGACCTGACCGAGACCATGCACGACGACGGAGGCGTCGGGATGGCCGCGCCGCAGATCGGGGTCGGGCTGCGCGTGTTCGTCTACGACACCGGCGACGCCGCGGGTCATCTGGTGAACCCGCATTGGGAAGTAGTCGGCGACGAAGAACAGGTCGGCCCGGAGGGGTGCCTGTCGATTCCCGGTCTGCGCTACGACACGCGGCGGGCGCTGCGCGTGCGCGCGTCCGGTGTGGACGTCGACGGCGCGCCGGTCGCGTTCGATGCCGAGGGCCTGTTGGCGCGATGCGTGCAGCACGAAACCGATCATCTCGACGGTGTGCTGTTCATCGATCGTCTCGACCCGGCCCAGCGCAAGGAGGCAATGCGAGTGATCCGCGAATCCGATTGGTTCGCCGCGGGTGTGACGGTGCGTCCCGCCCGGTCTGTGAGCGGTGCGGGCCGGCCCAACCCGTTCGGGCTGGGTGGCTGATGCGCGTCGTCTTCGCGGGGACCCCGGAACCGGCGGTGCCGTCGCTGCGGCGTTTGCTGGAATCGCCGCACCACGAGGTGATCGCCGTGCTGACCAGGCCGGATGCGGTGGCGGGCCGCGGCAGGAAGGTGACCAGGTCGCCGGTCGGCAGGCTGGCCGACGAGCACGGCATCCCGGTGCTCACCCCGGTGCGGCCGTCGGAACCTGAATTCTTCGCGCGACTCACCGAACTCGCGCCGGACTGCTGCCCTGTCGTGGCGTACGGCGCGCTGCTGCCGCAACAGGTGCTCGACATTCCGCGTTTCGGCTGGATCAACCTGCATTTCTCGCTGCTGCCCGCGTGGCGTGGTGCGGCTCCGGTGCAGGCGGCGATCGACGCGGGTGACGAGTTCACCGGCGCGTCGACCTTCCAGATCGAGGCCGGACTCGACACCGGGCCGGTATTCGGCATGGTGACCGAGAAGATCTCCGTCACCGACACCGCGGGCACGCTGCTGGAGCGGCTGGCCGACAGCGGCTCCCGGCTGCTGGAAGCGACGCTGGACGGCGTGGCGGACGGCACGCTGCAGGCGGTCGCGCAGTCCACCGACGGCGTGTCGTACGCGCCCAAGGTCGGAGTCGAGGCCGGGCATATCCGGTGGGATCAGCCCGCCCTCGCCATCAGTAGGCGTATTCGCGCGGTGACTCCCGCGCCGGGAGCGTGGACCGAGGTCAACGGCACCCGACTGAAGCTCGGCCCGGTCGAACTGGTCGAGGAGGTGCTGCCGGAGCGGGCGATCGAGGTCCGCAAGTCCGGTGTCTTCATCGGCACCGCCACCACCGCCGTGCGGCTCGATCAGATTCAACCGCAGGGCAAGCGGATGATGGCCGCGCTCGACTGGGCGCGGGGCGCCCGGCTAGAACCCGGCGCGGTGGTCGAGTGAGCTCGCGCGGAGGCGGGCGCGACAACGGGCGCGGTGACCGCCGGGAAAAGCGGGATGCCGCGCCTGATCGCGGGAAACATTCCCGCCGCACGACTCGGTCGGGTGAGACCGACCGGTCACGGGACCAGGACGCGCGAGCGAGTGGTGCACGGCAGCGAAGCTCCGCCGAGAGTGGTCGACCGACGGAAGGCGCGAAGCAGGACCGGAACGGCACCGGTCGCCCCCGTCCCGCGGCTCGGCGCGCCGGTAGCGGCGACGAGGCAGGCAGGCGCAATCGCGACGAACGAGGCGCCTCCGCGGGGCAGCGCTCAGCCGAGGGAAGAACCGATCGCGCCGCAGAACGGCGTCCGCGTACCGCTGCGAAAAACTCTGCACGGCAAGGCTCTCCAGGGCGATCGGCCCGTCGGGAAGTGATCGATCCGCCGCGTTCGGTCGCGCGGGATGTCTTGCGAGCGGTTCGCGAACGCGACGCCTACGCCAACCTGGTCCTACCGCCGCTGCTGCGGGAACGAGGGTTGTCCGGACGCGACGCGGCGTTGGCGACCGAACTCGCCTACGGCGCGTGCCGGACGTTGGGTCTGCTCGACGCGGTGATCGCCGAAGGGGCGGGCAGGCCGATCGACGGAATCGACGGCCCACTGCTGGACGTGCTCCGGCTCGGCGTCTACCAGCTGTTGCGTACCAGGATCGGTGCGCATGCGGCGGTGGATACCTCGGTAGCCTTGGCGCGCGCGGAGTTCGGCACGGGCAAGGCCGGTTTCGTCAATGCCGTGCTGCGGCGGGCCGGGGAGAAGACCACGCAGCAGTGGGTCGAAGCGCTGGCGCCCGCCGATCCCGTAGGGCGATTGGCTTTCGAGTACGCGCACCCGGCGTGGATCGCGCAGGCTTTCGCCGATGCGCTCGGCGCGCGAGCGGGCGAGCTGCGCGACGTGCTCGCCGCTGACGACGCACGACCGCTGGTGCACCTGGTGGCCAGGCCCGGCGACATCACCGCGGAGGAACTCGCGCTGGTGACCGGCGGCGAGGAGGGCCGATGGTCGCCGTACGCGGTGTACCTGGACGGCGGCGACCCCGGCAAGCTCGAACCGGTGCGCGAGGGCATGGCCGCCGTGCAGGACGAAGGCAGCCAGCTGGTGGCGCTCGCGTTGACCCGGGCCGCGCTCGACGGTCCGGACGAGGGCCGCTGGCTCGACCTGTGCGCAGGGCCGGGTGGCAAGGCCGCGCTGCTGGGCGCGATCGCCGCGATCGACGGCTTCCGGGTGGATGCGGTCGAGCCCGCCGCGCATCGAGCCGAACTGGTGCGCAAGGCCGTGCACGACCTTCCGGTGGACGTGCATGTCGCCGACGGCCGCGCCAGCGGATTGAACCCTGGCTACGACCGCATCCTGGTGGACGCACCGTGCACCGGCCTCGGCGCGCTGCGCCGCAGGCCCGAGGCGCGCTGGCGGCGCACCCCGGCCGACGTTCGCGAGCTGGTCGTCTTGCAGCGCGAATTGCTCACCGCCGCATGGGATCTGCTGCGTCCCGGTGGTGTCGTGCTGTATTCGACCTGTTCACCGCATCTGCCGGAGACCGTGTCGATCGTTGCCGACGCCGTGCGCCGTCTCGGCGCCGAACAACTGGACACCCGCGAACTGCTGCCCGGCGTCACCGACGTCGGGGACGGACCGGGAGCGCAACTGTGGCCGCACCGGCACGGCACCGACGCCATGTTCCTGGCCGCGCTGCGCAAACCACGCTGACATTCCATTCGTCCAAGCCGCTGCCGCGTCCGTGCCGCACACTCGGATCATGACGATGACCTGGCAGGACGTGGTGGCGCTCGGAACCGCGCTTCCGGCGGTCGAGGAATCGACCTGGTGGCGCAGTCCGGCGTTGAAGGTCGCAGGCAAGGGGTTCGCCCGGCTGCGCAGCGAGGCCGAAGGCGGGCTCGTGCTGGCCTGCGATCCGGCCGAGAAGGAGGCGTTGCTCGCCTCCGGCGATCCGGCCTTCTACACCACACCGCACTACGACGGCTACGCGTACATCCTGATCGATCTGGATCGCGTCGCGCCCGATCAGCTGCGCGAGTTGCTCGACGACGCGTGGTGGCTCACCGCTCCGGCGAAGGTGCGCAGACTGCGCGACCGCGAAGCCAGGTGAGCGCGGTTATTCCCGGCTGGACTGCTCACGCAGGCGGGCAAGGGTTTTCGCGAGGATGCGCGACACGTGCATCTGCGAGATGCCCATCTGCTGGGCGATCTGGGTCTGGGTCATCGATTCGAAGAACCGCATGGTGAGGATGCGCCGCTCCCGCTCGGGCAGCCCGGCCAGCAGCGGCCGGATCGCGACGTACTCCTCGACCCGGTCGAACTGGGACTCTTCCTCGCCGAGGGTGTCCAGCAGGGAGGCGTCGGTGTCGCGGCCGAGCGTGGCCGCGTCGATCGAACTCGGCTGGTAGGCATTGCCCGCGATGACGGCCTGGGTCACCTCGTCCGGGTCCACATCGAGCTCCGCCGCGATCTCCTTCGCGGTGGGGGAGCGGCCGAGCGTCTGGGATAGGGAGTCGATCGCCGCGCCGATGCGTAGGTGAGTCTCCTTGACGCGCCGGGGGACTCGCATCGCCCAGGTGTTGTCCCGGAAGTACCGGCGGACCTCGCCCATGATGGTCGGCACCGCGAAAGACAGGAAGTTCGAACCGCGCTCGACGTCGAAGCGGTCCACCGCGTGCACCAAGCCGACGCGGGCCACCTGGGTGAGGTCGTCGAACGGCTCACCACGGCCGCTGAACTTGCGCGCGATGTGATCGGCGAGCGGGATGCAGCGGCTGATCAGCTCCGCGCGCAACGCCGTGTGCCGCGCGGTTCCTGGTTCACAGGCCGAAAGCTGCTCGAAGAGCCGGCCGACATCGTCGTATCCCAGGACCGCGTCCGCTGCTTCGACGGTTTCACTGTCCTCTGTGGCGTCTTCCGTGGTCAGCGTGTCGGCGTCGTCGTCGTGCCGGGGGTCGAACACGGTTTCTTCGTCCGCCACTACGCCTTCCCCCGGACCCGACGGAACTCCACCGTTGTCGGATATCCGGAAACAGTCGCGTCGAATGGATCCTGCGTCGCCTCCACCGCGTCGGTGAGCGTACGCAGGACGTGCCAGCCGAAGCTGCGCTGGTCCGGTAGCCCCGGCTTCTCCGCGATGCCGTCGACCCGGACGAGCAGTTCGCTGTCCCCGACGGTGAACCGGCAGTTCAGGCTCGTTTCCGCGGCGGCGACCGCGATCAGGGTCGAGCAGACCTCGTCGACGGCCAGTCGCACGTCGGCCACCTCGTCCAGCGTGAAATCGCTGAGTAGCACGAGGGTTTCGGCGAGTCCACGCACGATGGGCAGCTGTGTCACCGACGCGGCCACCCGAATCTCCACCGGGGTGCTGTAGAGCCCCTGTTCCGCCGAAAAATTGATCACCCTATGCAGGCTACCCACTCCCGCGCTGGGCAACCCTCGCGGCCATTAGACTGCGGCGTTGTGTCCAACCCGAGTTACCCGCGGCGGGTCGCGCCGATGATCGCCCCCTCCATCCTCTCCGCCGACTTCGCGCACCTCGCGGACGAGGCGCAGGCCGTCGCCGGCGCCGACTGGCTGCACGTCGACGTGATGGACGCGCACTTCGTGCCGAACCTCACACTCGGCCTGCCCGTGGTCGAGAGCCTGCTGAAGGCCACCGACATCCCGCTGGACTGCCACCTGATGATCGAGGATCCGGGCCGTTGGGCGCCGCCGTACGCCGAGGCGGGCGCGCACAACGTGACCTTCCACGCGGAGGCGACCGACGATCCGATCGCGGTCGCGCGCGACATCCGCGCCGCGGGCGCAAAGGCGGGCCTCTCGGTGAAGCCCAACACACCGATCGAGCCGTACCTGGAGATTCTGCGTGAGTTCGACACGTTGCTGGTGATGAGCGTGGAGCCGGGTTTCGGCGGGCAGTCCTTCATACCGGAGGTGCTGCAGAAGGCGCGCATCGTGCGCAACCTGGTCGATTCCGGTGAACTTCGGCTGCTGGTCGAGATCGATGGCGGCATCAACGCCGACACCATCGAGGCGGCCGCGGAGGCGGGCGTCGACTGCTTCGTCGCCGGATCCGCGGTCTACAACACCGCCGATCCCGCGGCCACCGTGCAGGCCTTGCGCCGGCAGGCCGCCGCGGTGCAGGCGCGCTGAAAAGCCCTACCTGGCACGGCTTTTCCGTGCGGCGACAGCGCGAAGCGCCGCGATGACCGCCTCCGGTGGAGGTCGGTGCGCCGCCGTCTCGGGTGGTCGGATCCAGATGCGGTAGCCGGTGCGCTCGTCGTCCGGCGAGGGCAGCACCACCTGGCTGCCCGCACCGGCCACCGTCGCGTACAGCCGGAACAATTCGGCCGAGACCGCGGTGGGGAGCGCGCCGGGCTGGGCGGGCCCGGTGAGGAAGGTCCAGCGCCGGGCGCGTGGATGGTCGACGACCGGCCCGGCGATTCCGTCCTGGCCGAGTCGGCGCAACACCTGTTCGCCGAGTTCGGCGGGCATGCTGACGGCTCCGTAATCGATGCCGATGTGCAGCAGAATGCGACGCGAGCCGGGATCCACCGATGCGGGCAGCTGGAATTCGCGGCGATACCGCGCGCAGCGTACTTCCGGCGTCGAATCGAGAAATGTGGTCACATCGCGCCCCCAACCGTGTCGAACTCGATTTGTCGCACTGTGTTTTCCGGCTTCCTCGAGTAGTGCGGGTCAGGTGTCCGGGCGTAGGACGTGCGCCCTGGTCGGTCAGTCTGTCCGAGTGTGCAACGCGAGAAGTTGAACGGGAGAAGTCAGCCGGATAACAATATCGCTCCAGGGCCGTTCGCGCGCAAATTATCGTTTATAACCGTGTCGCGATCGGGTACCGATCAGGAATCGCGATCACGACGCTGCATGAATGGCGTCGAACGGTATCAGAATTCGATCGCATAGTTATCCCACACTGGTGCGGCCGACAATTTCCCAGATGTGTGGACATATTTTGTTCCACTTTCCTGGTGTGGGCTTGTTCCCGGGCGTCATCGGCTTGGCCGCGGTCTGGTTCGGGTGTCGTCGCCTGCGGTCGGTTTCACCCCGGTGCGCCGACGGCGCTCTCTCCTACGCCCCGGCGTCGTCAGGCGTATCTCCGCCTTCGCTCGGGCCATGCGCGGGGCCCGAGCACGCGGACTACGTCCGACAGCGCCCATTAGGCTGAGGAGGCGCGGGAATAGCGTCCGGTGCCCGCGCTGTTGGCGCAACCGGACGACAACGACGCGATAGGGAGTCAGGGGCACATGTTCACAGGCATCGTCGAGGAACTCGGCGAGATCGTCGCCAGCGAGCAGCTGGCCGACGCCGCGCGGCTGACGATCAAGGGCAAGCTGGTGACCTCCGATGCCGGACATGGCGATTCGATCGCCGTGAACGGCGTGTGCCTGACCGTCGTCGACGTCGTCGGCGGCGACTCGTTCACCGTCGATGTCATGGCGGAGACGCTCAACCGGTCCAGCATCGGCGCGCTGGACGTCGGCTCGAAGGTGAATCTGGAGCGCGCCGCGGCGCTGAACAGCAGGCTCGGCGGCCACCTGGTGCAGGGTCATGTCGACGGCACCGGCGCCGTGCTCTCGCGAACGCCGTCGGAGAACTGGGACGTGGTGCGGATCTCCCTGCCCGAGAACCTCGCCCGCTACGTCGTGGAGAAAGGTTCGATCACCGTGGACGGTATCTCGCTCACCGTCTCCGGACTCGGCGTCTCCGGCGAACCCACCGAGACCGGCACCCGCGACTGGTTCGAGGTCTCCTTGATCCCCACCACGCTCGCGATGACCAATCTCGGCTCGGCCACCGTCGGCGCCACCGTGAACTTGGAAGTCGACGTGATCGCCAAGTACGTCGAACGCCTCCAACAGCGCGGCTAGCCGTGTCCCACCCGCTCGTCCCGGCGCGCACCGGGGGCACAGTACTGTGGTGAGGCACCTATTTCGAGATGGAGCACAGCAGACGTGACGAGGTTCGACAGCATCGAGCGCGCAGTCGCCGATATCGCCGCCGGTAAGGCGGTCGTCGTCGTCGACGACGAGGACCGCGAGAACGAGGGCGACCTCATCTTCGCCGCGGAGAAGGCCACCCCGGAGCTGGTCGCCTTCATGATTCGCTACACCTCCGGTTACATCTGTGTGCCGCTCACGGGTGACGATTGCGACCGGCTCGGCCTGCCGCCGATGTACGCGATGAACCAGGACAAGCACGGCACCGCCTACACCGTCTCGGTGGACGCGCGTGAGGGCATCACCACCGGCATCTCCGGCGCCGATCGTGCCACCACCATGCGGCTGCTGGCCGACGCCGACGCGAAGGCCGACGACTTCACCCGCCCCGGTCACGTGGTGCCGTTGCGCGCCAAGGACGGTGGGGTGCTGCGCCGTCCCGGGCACACCGAGGCGGCCGTCGACCTGGCGCGCATGGCCGGCCTGCGGCCCGCGGGCGTGATCTGCGAGATCGTCAGCCAGAAGGACGAGGGCCACATGGCTCGCACCGAGGAGCTGCGCGTCTTCGCCGACGAGCACGAGCTCGCGCTGATCTCCATCGCGGACATGATCGCCTGGCGGCGTAAGCACGAGAAGCACGTGGTGCGGGTCGCCGAGGCGCGCATCCCCACCGGGCACGGCGAGTTCAAGGCCGTCGGCTATCAGAGCATCTACGACGAGGTGGAGCATGTCGCGCTGGTGCGCGGCGATATCAGCGACGGCGAGGACGTCCTGGTCCGCGTGCACTCGGAGTGCCTGACCGGTGACGTGTTCGGGTCGCTGCGCTGCGACTGCGGCCCGCAGCTGGACGCCGCGCTGGAAATGGTCGCGGCCGAGGGCCGCGGTGTGGTGCTGTACATGCGCGGCCACGAAGGGCGCGGCATCGGCCTGATGCACAAGCTGCAGGCCTACCAGCTGCAGGATTCCGGACACGACACGGTCGACGCGAATCTGGAGCTGGGGCTGCCCGCGGATGCCCGCGATTACGGCACCGGCGCGCAGATCCTGGTGGATCTCGGCATCCGCTCGATGCGGTTGCTCACCAACAACCCGGCCAAGCGGGTGGGCTTGGACGGCTACGGTCTGCGGATCACCGAGCGGGTGGCCATGCCACTGCGCGCGAATGCGGAAAACCTGCACTACCTGCGCACCAAGCGGGACCGGATGGGGCATGACCTGATCGGGCTGGACGAGCTCGATCTCGGTGAGACGGCGCACTGACCTGCGAACAGACCGGAAAGGCGGACATTGATGAGCGGTACCGGGGTACCGACTTTCGCGTTGGAGGATGCCAAGGACCTCACCTTGGGCATCGTCGCGTCGCGCTGGCACACCCAGATCTGCGACACCCTGGTCGCGAATGCCGAGCGGGTGGCCAAGGATGCCGGCGTGCGGCAGATCACGGTGGTGCGCTGCGCGGGCGCGATGGAGCTGCCCGTGGTCGCCCAAGAGCTGGCCAAGTCGCACGACGCGGTGGTCGCGCTCGGCGTGGTGATCCGCGGTGACACGCCGCATTTCGAGTACGTCTGCGACGCGGTGACCGCCGGGCTCACCAGGGTTTCGCTGGACGAGGGCACGCCCGTCGCGAACGGGGTGCTCACCACGAACAACGAGCGGCAGGCGCTGGATCGGGCGGGGCTGCCGGAGTCGCATGAGAACAAGGGCGAGCAGGCGGCGGCTGCGGCGCTGGACGCCGCGCTGACGCTGCGCGCCCTACGGCAGTCCGCGTAGCGATGCCGGTCGTCCGTATCTTCCGGAGGAACGCGCCCCATGCCGCGGCGCCCGGCGAGGCGCCCGCGTGGGACTTCGAGGTGCGCCCGCGGCGCGCGGTGCGGACGGCCTGGATCGTCGCGGTGCTGATCGCTGCCGCATTCACCGCGGGCGGTATCTGGCTGCGCAGCGGGTCCACCGGCGTCAACTTCCGGGTGGCCGACCAGATCGCGATGATCGGGATCGGGCTGCTCGGCGCCTTGGCGGTGCTGTTGCTGACCAGGCCGAGGGTGCGGGTGGGTCCGCGTGGTGTGTCCGTGCGGAATGTCCTGGGCGACAACGATTTCCCGTGGGAGTACATCCGAGGCGTGTCGTTCCCGGATCGGAAGTCCTGGGCGCGTCTGGAATTGGTCGGCGACGACTACGTCCCGATGCTGGCGATCCGCTCCAACGACAAGGAGCACGCCGCGCAGGCGATGGCCCGGCTGCGCGAACTCGGCGCGAAGTATTCCGAGAGCAAGTGATCGCCCGGGGCGCGTCGACCGAGGTGTGCGACCCCCGGTCCGTCCGTCTCGCGCGGGTCTCGGCGCTGGTCTAGCCTCGCCGGTATGGAGCCGGGTGCGTTCGTCCTCGCGGCGGCTTTCGCCGACGATCCACTGATGATCTACTTCTGGCCGCGTTCACGGCGACGGCAGAAAGCCTTGCCGCTGTTCTGGGAGTCGCGCATCGCGTCGCGCAGGAAGAACGGTCTGGTCGACCTCGCACACGACGCGGAAGGAAACCTCGCCTGCGTGGCGCTGTGGGAACCCGCGGATGTGGTGTCGCCGATGGCCAAGCCGCTGACCTTGCTGCGTGCCATGGGGCGGAGCGCAGCGCGTGCGGTGGCCGCCGCGCGGCAGCTGGACCGGGCGCGACCGGCGACGCCGCATCTCTATCTGGCTGCCATCGGCACGCTGCCCGGCGCGCAGGGACGAGGACTGGCGACGTCGCTGCTGGAGCGGAGGCTGTCAGCTGCCGAGCAGCCCTGCTTCCTGATCTCGAACAGCCACGGCACCGTGCCGTTCTATCAGCGCTTCGGGTTCCAGCCGCAGGGAGAGTTGGCGATCGGCCACGGTCCTGTCGTGTACCCGATGCTGCGGACGACCTGACGTTCAGTGGGTGTCGCCCAGGACCGCGCCCTCGCGCCGGGGATCGGCGCCGCCGATCCACCCGTCCGAGCCGTTGCGTTTCAGTGCGCTGAGGCCGCTGGTCTGCGGCGCGACCGACACCTGGTGACCGAGTTGCCGGAGGCGGAGCACGAGCGGGTCGTGGTCGCCGTTGTCGGCGGCGTTGATCGCCGGATGCTCGCCGCCGACCCCGGTGGACGGGCTGTTGCCTGCGCCGAAGGCCACCGCGGAGACCGCTTGCTGCGGGTCGAGGCCCCAATCGAACATGTTGACCAGGGTCTTCACCACGTATTGGATGATCACCGAACCGCCGGGTGAACCGGCGACATGGGTGAGTTCGCCCCGTGCGCCGTCGGGACCCTTGTCGAACACCAGCGTGGGACTCATCGAGCTGCGCGGGCGCTTGCCCGGCTGGACGCGGTTGGCCACCGGCACGCCGTCGGCGCCGAGCGGGTCGGCGTTGAAGTCGGTGAGCTGGTTGTTCAGCACGAAGCCGTCCACCAGGTGGAACGAACCGAACGCGGACTCGACGGTGGTGGTCATGGCCGCCGCGTTGCCGTATTCGTCGACCACCGAGATGTGGCTGGTGCCGTGCTCAGGAGGCTGCGGGCCGACGCCCACCGGAACCGGGCCGAAGTCGCCGGGCTGCGCGGTGCCCATACTGCGGTTCGGATCGATCAGCCCGGCACGTTGCCGCAGATAGTCCTTGTTCAGCAGGGTTTGTGCCGAATTGCCGGGCAGTGGGATGAAATCTGTGTCGGCCACATACTTGTTGCGGTCGGCGTAGGCGAGACGCTCGGCCTCCGCGATGAGGTGCACGGCTTCGGCGTTCGGCCGCCCGCCGTTGCGATCGATATCGTCCGGCCGCATGGTGGCCAGGTCGAAGTGCTCCAGGATGCCCAAGGTTGCGGCGACGGCGATGCCGCCGGAGGAGGGACTGGGCATGCCGCAGATCTCGCGTCCGCGGTAGCCGGTGCACAACGCCGTGCGCTTCTTCGCCTGGTAGCTGGCCAGGTCTTCGGTTGTGATCAGCCCCGGCGTGCGCCCGCCGGACGACCGGCTCGATGCCTCGACGATGTCGCGGGCGATGGCGCCGGTGTAGAAGGCCTGCGCGCCTTCGGAGGCGACGGCGCCGAGCGTCTTGGCCATCGCCGGATTGGTCAGTACGGTCTCGGCGGCCTTCGGGCTGCCGTCCGGATTGAGGAAGTACGCCTTGGCGTCCTCGTCCAGCGCGAGGTCCTTCGCCGACTCCGCGATCTGGCCGGCGAGGCGGGGACTGATCGGGAACCCCTGATCGGCCAGCCCGATGGCGGGGTCGAACAGTTCGCGCCACACGGTCTTGCCGTGGTCGCGGTGCGCCAGCTCGAGCATCCGCAGCACGCCGGGCACCCCGATGGAGCGGCCGCTGGAGCGAGCGTTCGGCTTGGGCTCGGTGCGATCGGTGTCGCTGATCCAGCGCAGATAGTTCTCGGTCGCGGCCGCCGGAGCCACTTCGCGGCCGTCGTAGGCGTCCACGGTCTTCGTGTTCGCGTCGTAGTAGAGCAGGAAGGCGCCGCCGCCGATACCGGACGCCTGCGGTTCCACCAGCCCCAGCACCGTCTGTGCCGCGATCAGGGCGTCCGCCGCCGTTCCGCCGTCCCGCAGCACCTCGCAGGCGGCCTTGGTCGATACCGGGTTGGCCGTCGAGACCGCGAATGTGTGCGTGCGCACCGGTGTCATGCTCGTGCGATAGCCGCTCGCTATCTCCGGGTTGGTGCTGATGTCCTTGGTGCCGCTTCCTGCGGGACCGGTCGCGGACGCGGTGACCGGCGTGCCGTTCGGGACGGTCTCGCATACCCCGTGGGCGTGGTCTTCGCCGGATGAACAGGCCGTAGCCATCCCGACGGTGAGCATGAACGCCGCCGCTGCGGCGACCCAGGTTCCTCGCTTGCGCCCCATGCGGGGGACTCTATCGCCCGCCGTCGACCACGTGCGTGGCTTTCCTTCCCACGGACGAAATAGCTCCGGCCGCAGCGTGTGTCGCGGACGGGCAGCCGAATCGGGCCGGGTGGCCCGCCGGGCCGTCGGTAGGCTGGTCGAGTGACGATCGAGGCGGTGCTGTTCGACTTCTCCGGAACGTTGTTCCGGCTGGAGGACGACGAATCCTGGTACGCGGATCTGAGCTGGCCCGACGGGCGTGCGATCGACGTACACGAGAAGGCCGAGATCATGCGCAGGATGACGGCGCCGGTGGACCAGATCGTGGAATTCGACGCCGAGACGAAGTACGCGTGGGACAACCGCGATCTCGATCCCGCGCTGCATCGCACCGCCATGATGGAGGTGCTGCGCAAGTCGGGCGTCCCCACCGACGAGGACGCGGAACGACTCTATGCCCGGCTGCTCGATCCGCTGGAGTGGACGCCTTATCCCGACAGCGAGGCCGTCTTGAATCTGCTCGCGGCACAGGATGTTCCGGTCGCGGTGGTGAGCAACATCCCGTTCGACATCCGCCCGTCGTTCGCGGCACGCGGCTGGGACCGCCTGGTCGGCGCGTTCACGCTCTCCTATGAGGTCGGCGTCATGAAGCCGGACCCGGAGATATTCCATTCCGCCCTGGATGAACTCGGCGTATCCGCCGACGCGGCCCTGATGATCGGCGACAGCGCCGAAGCCGACGGCGGCGCCGCCGCGCTGGGCAGCCGATTCGCCTTGGTGGAGGCCTTGCCCACCGCCGAACGCCCCGACGCGCTGCTGACCGCACTGCGCCGGCACGGGCTGCTGGAGTAGCAGGCGTTCATTACGCGCGCGCCTCGGTTCGCCGAAGGCGGAGTTTCCCGGTTGCGACCGTGTTACCGTGCGAATCGGCGTGTTCGTCAGTGCGTCGGTTCGTTCGGTACCAGCGGGGGTACGGGTGTGAGCATGGCGTTTTCGGGTGAGGAGTCGTCCGTCGGCGTGGAAACGGCCATGCCGGAGGCGGTTCGGGACGTGCGGGAAGCGGTCGCGGGAATGGCGGGGTTCGGGCTCGCGTATCCGGTGCTGATGAACCTGACGCGCGGCGGCGACGCGGCGGCCATGGCGTCCGCTCAATTCTGTGTCGCCTGGGCGCTCGGCTTGCTCGTCTTCGGATTCACCGAGGGCGCGTACACGGTGCGCAGCCTGGCGCTGGCGCTGGCGATCCTGCAGGCCGTCGTCGGGTGCTGGGCGCTGCGCGACCTTGCGACCGTCCCGCCCCTGATCGGGGTGGTTGCCGCGGCCTATTCGCTCGGCACTTCGGCGGCCGTCGTGCACCTGCTGTGCCAACCGGACGCCAGGGCGTGGTTCGGCGTCCGCGAGTCCTGACGCCGCCGCGGTGCCGGGCTGTCGGTCCCGGTCATTAGGCTGAATACGTGGCAGATCCAGCGACGTACCGGCCCGCGCCGGGCACGATTCCCGTCGAACCCGGTGTCTACAGATTCCGGGATGCCCATCGGCAGGTCATCTACGTCGGCAAGGCCAAGAGCCTGCGCAGCAGGCTGAACTCCTACTTCGCCGACGTGGCGAACCTGCACCCGCGCACCAGACAGATGGTCACCACGGCGGCGAGCGTCGAGTGGACGGTCGTCTCCACCGAGGTCGAGGCGCTGCAGCTGGAATACAACTGGATCAAGGAGTTCGATCCGCGTTTCAACGTCCGCTACCGGGACGACAAGTCCTACCCGGTGCTCGCGGTCACGTTGAACGAGGAGTACCCGCGGTTGTTCGTCTACCGCGGCGCGCGGCGCAAGGGCGTCCGGTACTTCGGTCCCTACGCGCACGCCTGGGCCATCCGCGAGACCCTCGACCTGCTGCTGCGGGTGTTTCCCGCGCGCACCTGCTCCAATGGAGTCTTCCAGCGCCACAGCCAGATCGGGCGTCCGTGCCTGCTCGGCTACATCGACAAGTGCTCGGCGCCGTGCATCGGACGGGTGAGCGCCGAGCAGCACCGCGGGATCGTCGAGGACTTCTGCGACTTCCTCGCGGGCCGCACCGACCGTTTGGTCCGCGAGCTGGAGCGGCGCATGCAGGACGCCGCCGAAGATCTGGACTTCGAAGCCGCCGCCCGCTTGCGCGATGACGTGCAAGCGCTGCGCCGCGCGCTGGAGAAGCAGGCGGTGGTACTCGGCACCGGCACCGATGCCGACGTGATCGCCTTCGCCACCGACGAGCTGGAGGTGGCCGTGCAGGTCTTCCACGTGCGCGACGGCCGGGTGCGCGGCCAGCGCGGCTGGGTGGTCGACAAGTCGGGCGACGCCGTCGACGTCCCGGGGGCGGGCGGCGAACTCGCCGCGTTGGTCGAACAGTTCCTCACCCAGTTCTACGGCGAACAGGTCGCCGTCGCCGAGCAGGGCGCCGATGAGCAGCCCGCCACCGTGGTTCCGCGCGAGGTGCTGGTGCCGGAGCTACCCGCCGACGTGGAACAGGTCCAGCAGTGGCTGTCGGATCTGCGTGGCTCGGCGGTGAAGGTCCGGGTGCCGCAGCGTGGGGACAAGAAGGCGCTCGCCGAGACAGTGCAGCGCAACGCGATGGAGGCCCTGTCTCAGCACAAGCTCAAGCGGGCAGGTGATCTCACGTCGAGATCCCAGGCGCTGCAAGATATTCAGGACGCACTGGATCTCGACACCGCGCCGCTGCGCATCGAATGTGTTGACGTCAGTCACGTGCAGGGCACCGACGTGGTCGCCTCGCTGGTGGTCTTCGAAGACGGCCTGGCCCGCAAATCCGAGTACCGGCACTACACGGTGAAGGAGGCGGCGGGCGAAGGCCGTTCCGACGATGTCGGCAGCATCGCGGAGGTGACCCGCCGCCGCTTCCTCAAGCTGCGCCGGGAACGGGACATGGTGGAGCACGAAGAGCTCGCCGCTATCGAAGACGATAGCGACGCGCTCGACCTCACCTCGCGGCCCGGTATCGATCCCCGGACCGGACGCCCGCGCAAATTCGCCTACCCGCCCAACCTGTATGTGGTCGACGGCGGCGCCCCTCAGGTCGCGGCGGCCGCCGAGGTGCTCGACGAGCTCGGCATCACCGACGTCGCTGTGATCGGACTCGCCAAACGGCTCGAGGAGGTGTGGGTGCCGGGCGAGGCCGATCCGGTGATCCTGCCGCGCAACAGCGAGGCGCTGTATCTGCTGCAGCGGGTCCGCGACGAGGCGCATCGCTTCGCCATCACCTTCCATCGCAGCAAACGCTCGCGCAGGATGATCACCTCGGCGCTGGACTCGGTGCCGGGCCTCGGCACGGCGCGCCGGACCGCGCTGGTCACCCATTTCGGCTCGGTGGCCAAGCTGAAGCAGGCCACGGTCGAGCAGATCACCGAGGTTCCCGGCATCGGGATGGCTACCGCGAAAGCGGTCCTTGCGGCGCTCCAGTCCGAATAGTCAGTCGACAGTGCACGGAAGTTTCGGTTTCGCGTACGTTGTGTGTCTGCGCCCGATACCGAGACCGGTGCGCGATGATCGGAAGGCACCCGAGAGACGGATCCGGTAGGACATGACACGCGTCGAATCGAACAGCAGTGCGGACTCTGCGCCGACGAGCCCGGGACGAGCGGGCTCGTCCGGCACCCTCGCCGGGGCGAATCCGCAGGTCGAGGTAGTGATCGTGACCGGGCTCTCGGGCGCGGGCCGCGGCACCGCGGCCCGCGTGCTCGAGGACCTCGGCTGGTACGTGGCCGACAACCTACCGCCCGAGCTGTTCGGGCGGATGGTCGAACTCGGCGCGTCCGCGAAGCCGCCGATCCGGCGTCTCGCCCTGGTGATGGACGTGCGCAGCCGGTTCTTCACCGGCGACCTGTCGGTGGTCACCGAACAGTTGCGGCCGCTCGGCGTGCGCACCAGAGTGCTGTTCCTGGAAGCCTCCGACGACGTGCTGATCCGCCGCTTCGGTTTCGCCCGGCGCAGGCATCCGCTGCAGAGCGAGAGCAAGGACGGCACGCTGTCGGCGGGCATCGCCGCCGAGCGGGTGCGCCTTTCGGCGGTGAAGACCGCCGCGGACCTGGTGATCGACACCACCGAGCTGTCCATTCACCAGTTGCACCGCAAGCTGGAGGAGGCCTACGGTGGCGGCGCGCCCGCCGCGCTCCAGCTCACCGTGCAGTCCTTCGGCTTCAAGTACGGGGTTCCGCTGGACGCCGACATGGTGTTGGATGTGCGTTTTCTACCTAATCCACATTGGATACCGGAGTTGCGGGAACATACCGGCCAAGAGGCGGTGGTCAGCGAATATGTGCTGTCGCGCCCCGGTGCGGACGATTACTTGCGCACCTGCCATCACCTGGTCGAGCTGACGACGAACGGCTACCGCCAAGAGGGGAAGCGATACATGACGGTCGCAGTGGGCTGCACCGGAGGCAAGCACCGAAGCGTCGCGATAGCCGAAGCACTGGGCGAATTGATGAGCGAGGTCACCGGCGGGCCGGAGGAATCCGCCGACGTGGTCCGTGTGGTGCATCGAGATCTGGGGCGCGAATGACCGGTTGGGAATCCAATCCCAGCATCGTCGCGCTGGGTGGTGGCCACGGACTGTACGCGACACTGACCGCCGTGCGCAGGCTGACCAGAAAGATCTGCGCGGTGGTCACGGTCGCCGACGACGGCGGCTCCTCGGGTCGGCTACGCGCCGAACTAGGGGTGCTGCCGCCGGGAGATCTTCGCATGGCGCTGGCCGCCTTGGCCGCCGACGCCGACGGCGTCTGGACGCGCACCGTGCAGCATCGTTTCGGCGGCACCGGCGCCCTGGCCGGGCACTCCGTCGGCAACTTGATCCTGGCCGGTCTCGCCGAAGTGCTCGGCGACCCGGTCGCCGCACTCGACGAGGTCGCCAGGATGTTGCGTATCACCGGCCGGGTGCTGCCTATGTCGCCGATCGCGCTCGACATCGAGGCGGATGTTTCTGGGCTGGAAGCGGATCCGCGGGTGAGCCGCTGCATTCGCGGCCAAGTTGCCATCGCCACGACGCCGGGTAAGGTGCGGCGGGTGCGGCTGATTCCGTCCGACCCACCGGCCAGCGCCGAGGCCACGTCGGCAATCGAACACGCCGACGTCGTCGTTCTGGGCCCGGGATCGTGGTTCACCAGCGTGATTCCGCACGTGCTCGTGCCCGAACTGCGTGAGGCGCTGGTGTACACCAGGGCGCGCAAGGTGCTCGTGCTCAACCTCGCCGCCGAGCCGGGGGAGACCGCAGGGTTCTCCGCGGAGCGGCATTTGCATGTATTGTCCCAGCACGCACCGGAATTCGTGGTCGACGAGGTGCTGGTGGACTCCGGCTCGGTGCCGGAGGGGCGCGAGCGGGAACATGTGGCCAGGGCTGCCGAACAGTTGCGGGCGCGAGTAACCTTCTCCGATGTCGCCGAAGCGGGAACGGACCGGCATCATCCCGGAAAGCTTGCCGCCGCACTGGATCAAGTGATCCGGCAACCTCGGCCGCAAATGGCAGGGCTTCGAGTCGAGGGACGGCACATGGGGCAGGATGTGCGTTCCGGGTTGGGTGGAAAGGAGCGCGTCTCGTGGCGATGACAGCCGATGTGAAAGACGAGTTGAGCAGGCTCACCGTCGCACAGGTGAGTTCCCGCAAGGCGGAACTGTCCGCTCTGCTGCGTTTCGCGGGCGGCCTGCACATCGTCGGCGGCCGGGTGATCGTCGAGGCCGAGGTGGACATGGGCTCCATCGCGCGCAGACTGCGCCGGGAGATCTTCGAGCTCTACGGCTACGGCTCCGATGTGCACGTGCTCGGCGCAGGCGGGCTGCGCAAGACCTCCCGGTACGTGGTGCGCGTGTCCAAGGAGGGCGAGGCCCTGGCCCGGCAGACCGGTTTGCTCGACGTCCGCGGTCGTCCGGTGCGCGGCCTGCCCGCGCAGGTCGTCGGCGGCAGCATCGCAGACGCCGAAGCCGCTTGGCGCGGAGCGTTTCTCGCCCACGGCTCGCTCACCGAGCCGGGTCGCTCCTCCGCGCTGGAGGTCAGTTGCCCCGGTCCGGAGGCGGCGCTGGCGCTGGTCGGCGCGGCGCGGCGGCTCGGGATCACGGCCAAGGCCCGCGAGGTGCGCGGCACCGACCGCGTGGTGGTACGCGACGGCGAGGCGATCGGCGCGCTGCTGACCAGGATGGGCGCGCACGGCACCAGGATGGTCTGGGAGGAGCGCAGGCTGCGCCGCGAGGTCCGCGCGACCGCCAATCGGCTGGCCAACTTCGACGACGCCAACCTGCGCCGGTCGGCGCGGGCCGCGGTCGCCGCGGCCGCGCGGGTGGAACGCGCGCTGGAGATCCTCAGCGACGACGTGCCCGACCATCTCGCCGCCGCGGGCAGGCTGCGCGTGCAGCACCGCCAGGCGTCGCTGGAGGAACTCGGCCAGCTCGCCGATCCGCCGATGACGAAGGACGCTGTGGCGGGCCGGATCCGGCGGCTGTTGTCGATGGCCGACCGGCGGGCCAAGGAACTCGGCGTGCCCGACACCGAATCCGCCGTCACGGCCGAGCTGCTGGACGAAGCCTGACGTCCGATTTCCGCTGACGCCCGCCCACGGAACGGCGGCGTACTGATTTCGGAACTTTTCTCAAGTCGGGCGTCTGACCAGGCATGCTGTCCTCACGAATGCCAGGTGCCTGTCAGAGAGGTCACAGCAGGGCGTTAGTGTGAGTAGGGCATCGGAATGACCCGCTGGAAAGCTGAGGAGCGATAACGTGACTGTCCGGGTAGGCATCAACGGCTTCGGTCGTATCGGACGTAACTTCTTCCGGGCGGTGGAGGCGCAGAAGGCGCTCGGCACCACCGACATCGAGATCGTCGCGGTCAACGACCTCACCGACAACGCGACCCTCGCGACCCTGCTCAAGTACGACTCGATCCTCGGCAGGCTGCCGCAGGATGTCTCGCTCGACGGCGACGACACCATCGTGGTGGGCGACCAGCGGATCAAGGCGCTGGCCATCAAGGAGGGCCCGTCGGCGCTGCCCTGGGGCGAGCTGGGCGTCGACGTGGTCGTCGAGTCCACCGGCATCTTCACCGATGCCACCAAGGCCAAGGGCCACCTCGCCGCCGGCGCGAAGAAGGTCGTCATCTCCGCCCCCGCCAAGGGTGAGGACATCACCATCGTGATGGGCGTCAACGACGACAAGTACGACGGCAGCCAGAACATCATCTCGAACGCCTCGTGCACCACCAACTGCCTGGGCCCGCTGGCCAAGGTGCTCAACGACGAGTTCGGCATCGAGCGCGGCCTGATGACCACCATCCACGCCTACACCCAGGATCAGAACCTGCAGGACGGCCCGCACGGCGACCTGCGCCGCGCCCGCGCCGCCGCGCTGAACATCGTGCCGACCGGCACCGGCGCCGCGAAGGCCATCGGCCTGGTGCTGCCCGAGCTGCAGGGCAAGCTGGACGGCTACGCGCTGCGCGTGCCGGTCCCCACGGGTTCGGTCACCGACCTGACCGCCACGCTGCGCAAGTCGGCCACGCTCGAGGAGATCAACGCCGCGTACAAGGCCGCCGCCGAGGGCCCGCTGAAGGGCATCCTCAAGTACAACACCGACCCGATCGTCTCCAGCGACATCGTCACCGACCCGGCCTCCTCGATCTACGACGCGCCGCTGACCAAGGTGATCGACGACCAGGTCAAGGTCGTCTCCTGGTACGACAACGAGTGGGGCTACTCCAACCGTCTCGCCGATCTCATCGGCCTCGTCGGCAAGTCGCTCTGACGCGTATGGCTGTCAAGACACTCGCGGACCTGCTCGGCGAGGGTGTGGAGGGTCGGGGCGTGCTCGTGCGCTCCGACCTGAACGTCCCCCTCGACGACAATGGACAGATCACCGATCCCGGCCGGATCATCGCCTCTACGCCGACCATCAAGGCGCTGGCCGAGGCGGGCGCCAAGGTCATCGTGACCGCGCACCTGGGCAGGCCGAAGGGCGAGCCGGACCCCAAGTTCTCGCTGGCGCCGGTGGCCGCCAGGCTCGCCGAGGAACTGGGCCGCAACGTCCAGCTCGCCGGTGACGTGGTGGGCCAGGACGCGCTCGCGCGGTCCGAGGGCCTCACCGACGGCGACGTGCTGCTGCTGGAGAACGTCCGGTTCGACCCGCGCGAGACCAGCAAGGACGATGCCGACCGCGCCAAGCTGGCCGCGGCGCTGGTCGAGCTGGTCGGCGACGACGGCGCGTTCGTCTCCGACGGTTTCGGCGTGGTGCACCGCAAGCAGGCGTCGGTGTACGACGTGGCGAAGCTGCTGCCGCACTACGCGGGCACGCTGGTCGCGGCCGAGGTCGAGGTGCTGGCGAAGCTGACCGAGAACCCGGACCGACCCTACGCGGTCGTGCTCGGCGGTTCCAAGGTCTCCGACAAGCTCGCGGTCATCGAGGCGCTCGCGCCGAAGGTGGACACGCTGGTGATCGGCGGCGGCATGTGCTTCACCTTCCTTGCCGCACAAGGCCTCTCGGTGGGCGCCTCGCTGCTGCAGGAGGAGATGGTGGACACCTGCAAGGGGCTGCTCGAGCGGTATGGCGATGTCATCCACCTGCCGCGCGACATCGTGGTGGCCGACAAGTTCGCGGCCGACGCCGAGTCCCTGGTGGTGCCCGCGCACGAAATCCCGGACAGCTGGCTGGGCCTGGACGTGGGTCCGGAGTCGGTGGACCGTTTCGCGGCACTGCTCACCGAGGCACGCACGGTGTTCTGGAACGGCCCGATGGGCGTGTTCGAGTTCGAGAAGTTCGCCGCGGGCACTCGTGGGGTCGCCGAGGCGATCGTCACCGCCACCGGCAAGGGCGCGTTCACCGTCGTCGGCGGCGGCGACTCGGCCGCGGCCGTGCGCGCGCTGGACCTGCCCGAGGACGGCTTCTCGCATATCTCCACCGGCGGAGGCGCCTCGCTGGAATACCTCGAGGGCAAGCAACTCCCCGGCATCGCGGTGTTGGAGGACTGAGCATGGCACGCAAACCGCTCATCGCGGGCAACTGGAAGATGAACCTCAATCACCTCGAGGCCATCGCTCTGGTGCAGAAGATCGCCTTCGCCCTGCCGGAGAAGTACTTCGACAAGGTCGACGTGGCGGTGATCCCGCCGTTCACCGACATCCGCAGCGTGCAGACGCTGATCGAAGGGGACAAACTCCTGCTCACCTATGGCGGGCAGGATGTCTCGGTGCAGGAGTCGGGCGCCTACACCGGCGAGATCAGCGCGAGCATGCTCGCCAAGCTGGGCTGCACCTTCGTCGTGGTGGGGCACTCGGAACGGCGCCAGTACCACAACGAGGACGACGCCATCGTGCTGGCCAAGGCCAAGCAGGCGCTGAAGCACGGCATCACGCCGATCGTGTGCATCGGCGAGGGCCTGAACATCCGCGAAGCGGGCACGCACGTCGAGTACAACCTCGAGCAGTTGCGCGGATCGCTGAAAGGCCTTACGGCGGAAGAGGTCTCGAAGATCGTCATCGCCTACGAGCCGGTGTGGGCGATCGGTACCGGCAGGGTCGCCACACCTGCCGACGCGCAGGAGGTCTGTGCGGCGATTCGCGGTGAGCTGGCGCTGCTGACCTCGCCCGAGATCGCCGCGGAGGTCCGCGTGCTCTATGGCGGTTCGGTGAACGCCAAGAACGTCGGTGAGTTGGTCGCTCAGACCGACATCGACGGCGCTCTGGTCGGCGGCGCATCGCTCAAGGGTGACGAGTTCGCCACCCTTTCGGCGATCGCGGCGGGCGGCCCCTTGCCCTGACCCGGTCGACGGACAACGCGCTACAGCCCGGTATCGCTGGCCGCGATGCCGGGCTGTAGTGATTTCACCGCGCCGCTCACTGTGCTCGGAAAATCAAGCCGGCGCCGTTGTCGTTGCGCAGGGTCAGCATGTCGGCGTCCACGGTGGCTGCGGTCTTGCCGTCCAGGGCTTTCAGAACTGCCTGCTCCACCTCCATAACCTCGGGCGAGCACGCCATTTTCGTGGTGGCGACCAAGAAGGTGATCTGCGCTCCGGAGACGTCGGCGCTGCCGGTGAGGCGATTGCATCCGGTGCTGCCCGAGACGCCGCCGTCCTCGGCGATGGTCAGCGTCGGCTTCGTCTCGTCGAGCGCACGGGAACGGATTTGGGCGTCCTCCGAGATCAGTGCGGTGACCAGCCATGAGGTGCCTTTGATGGGCCGGTCCGGCTGCGCGACCTCCTTGTCGAGCAGCGTCACGGTCCGGTCGTCGCTGTGCAGCGTGAGTCGCGCGTCGTCGAGTCGCCAACTGGGCTCGGAGTTCAGCAGGCCGCTGAGCCATTCGTCGGCTCCGCTGCGATCGTCCGGGCAGGCCATCAGAGTCGTGGACAGACCGGAGACACGGACGACGTGGTCGTCCAGGGTGACCGCGCCGGTGAACTTGTTGCACCCCGCGTCCGCGGTGATCCGGCCGTCGGGGAAACTGACCGTCAGGGGAGCGCCGCCGGGAATCGGGGTTCCCTCGACGCCGGTCGAGAGGAACGTGCGGCCCACCGGGCTCGGCCCGTCGGAGGTCTGTACCGGACGGTTGCTCGAGCACGCCGCGATCGCGCAGGGGGCGATCAGAACAGCGAAGGCTAGTCGTGCGAAGTGTGCCGCCATGCGGCGATGCTACCGACGAGGCACTGAGCGGCCCGGATTTCGCGGGTTGGGACGGCCTGCCGAGATGCGGTGCGGTCCCTCGGGGCCGTCGGGCGTCGCGCCAAGGCCTCCGAGTCCGCCGTCACCGAGTCGGCGTCCCGGACGAGGCCGATTCGCGCCCGCCGCGGACGTAGGCGATACGGGAGTCGAGCCAAGAATCCGGATACATGGGATGACTCATCGGGTGTGCGTTACTATCTGTGCCGTGCACCGATGCTTCCCCATAACCCCGCCGCCCGCGTCCTGAGCGAGGTGTAGGTATTCCGCGCGCCACCGAAGGGTGGGCGCGCCATTTTCGGCATCGCTGTGCACCTCGCTTCCGCGACCCCATCCCCTTTCAGTCGCAGGAGCCCGATCTTTATGTCCACTTCTGTGTCCACGGCCAGCCGTTCCGGGCTGGTCTATCTCGTCGGCGCCGGAATCCTTTGGGGGACCGGCGGCCTGCTCGGCACGCTGCTGCACCGAGCCACCGGTCTTTCCCCCGTTTCGGTCGCCACCTGCCGGCTCGCCGTCGGCGGGCTGCTACTGGTGGCGCTGCTCGTCACCAGACGGCAGCCTTGGCCACGAAATCCGTTGGCGTGGCGTCGCATCGGCGCGGTCGCGGTGCTCGCGGCGACCTTCCAGGCGGCCTACTTCGGCGCCGTCGCGGCCGCGTCGGTCAGTCTCGCCACCCTGATCACCATCGGCATGTCGCCGGTGGTCGTCGCCGTGCTGGAGCATGTCACCGGAAGGCGTGCGGTGGACCGGCGGCGCGCGGGGACGATCGGCATCGCCCTGTGCGGGCTGGCATTGCTGGTCGGGGTGCCGTCCGGTGGAGCGAACGCGGGCGGGCTGGTGGTGGGCGCGGTGCTCGCGTCGGTGGCCGCCACGGCTTTCGCGACGGTCACGGTGATCAACGCGGCACCGGTGCCCGGCCTCGACGCGATGACCACCACGGGTCTCGGATTCACCGGCGGCGCGCTGCTGCTGGTTCCGGTAGCGGCCATGAGCGGGCTCGCGTTCGAGCTGACAGTGGGCAGCATCGGATTGGTCCTGCTGCTAGGGCTGGCGCCTACCGCGGTCGCCTACACCCTGTACTTCCGCGGGCTCTCGGATGCCGGGCCCGGGATCGCCGCGGTGCTCGCGCTCCTCGAACCGCTCACCGGGGCGCTGCTGGCCGCGGTAGTGCTCGGTGAACGCCTCACCACGCTGGGACTGCTCGGCGCCGCGTTGCTCATCGTGGCGTTGTTGCTCGCGGCGACGCCAGGGCGCTCGCGGGTCGACGGGCTGGACATGGCCACCGGCAGCCACCGTTCGCGGGACTAGGCTTCGGCCCGTGACCGCTGCCGCGACGACCCCTGGCTCCACGTGGGCGCCGCTGCGTGCACCGATATACCGGGCGCTCTGGCTGGCCCAGCTCGTGTCCAATCTGGGCACCTGGATGCAGACCGTCGGGGCGCAATGGCTCCTGGTCGATTTGCCCAATGCCGCGGCTCTGGTGTCGTTCGTGCAGACCGCGATCACGCTGCCGGTGATGCTGCTGGCCATTCCGTCCGGCGTGATCGCCGACCTGGTGGACCGGCGCAGGCTGCTGCTCGGCGCGCAGTCGACCATGGCGGCGCTCGCGGCGATTCTCGCCGTGTCGACCGCGACCGGGCACACCACGCCTCCGGTGCTGCTGACGCTCCTGTTCCTGCTCGGCTGCGGGCAGGCGCTGACCGCCCCCGCCTGGCAGGCCATTCAGCCGGAGCTGGTCACGCGCGAGCAGATACCGGCTGCCGCGGCGCTGGGCAGCATGAACATCAATATCGGCCGAGCGGTGGGCCCTGCGCTCGCCGGTGTGCTGATCGCGCTGTCCGGGCCGACATTGGTGTTCGCGCTCAACGCGGTGTCCTTCGGTGGGATCGTCGCGGCACTGACGTTCTGGCGTCGGCCGGCGATGGACCGGCGGCTGCCCACCGAGCGTCCGCTGGCGGCGTTGCAGGCGGGCACCCGTTTCATCCGAGCCGCACCGGCGATCCGCCGTGTGCTGCTGCGTTCGCTCTTGTTCATCGCGCCCGCCAGCGCTGTGTGGGCGCTGCTGCCGGTGATCGCACGCGATCGGCTCGGCCTGTCGTCCTCCGGATACGGTCTGATGCTCGGCGCGCTGGGGCTCGGCGCTGTGGTCGGCGCCGCGGCTTTGTCGCGCCTGCGGCAATTGCTGAACCCGACCCAGCGGCTGAGTACAGCTGCGATCCTGTTCGGACTCGCGACTGTAGGTACCGCGCTGTTACGCGTCGTGCCAGTGATCATGGTGCTCCTGGTTTTCGCGGGTCTGGCCTGGCTGCTGGCGATGTCCACGATGAACTCGACCATGCAGCTGCTGCTACCCGCCTGGGTGCGTGCCCGCGGGCTGTCGGTGTATCTGCTGGTGTTCATGGGTGGCCAGGCGATCGGCTCGCTGGTCTGGGGTCTGCTCGCCGACGCCATCGGATCGGTGCCCGCGCTGCTGTGGGCGGCGGTGCTGCTCGGGTTCTGCGCGGTGAGCACCATATGGCTGCCGATCCGGCACAACGCCGAGCAGATCGACCTGACGCCGTCGGCCTTCTGGCCGGAGCCCCAATTGGTGGTCGAACCCGATCCCGACGACGGCCCGGTGCTGATCCTGCGCGACTACGACGTGCCCCCGGAGAACGTCGAGGAATTCCTCACCGCCATGACCTTCGTCGGCCGGTCCCGGCAGCGCACCGGCGCGATGGAATGGCGGCTCTACCGCGACGTCGGGGTGATCGACCGCTATGTCGAGGCATTCGTCGTGCGGTCGTGGGCCGAGCACATGCACCAGCACCAGGTTCGACTCACCGCCCAGGACCAGCTACGGGAGCAGGCCGTCGCGAAGTTCACCACCGCCGAGGGCGACCGGGTCACCCATCTCGTCGCGGTCGACCGGCGCTGAGGCCGAGTGCCTGATTCGGTGCGATCGCACCGACCGCATACACTGTCCGGCATGCGGATGTTCCTGGATATCCTCCTGATCATCACCAGCATGCTGCTGGTGCTGCTGGTGCTGCTGCACCGCGCCAAGGGTGGAGGTCTGTCCAGCCTGTTCGGCGGCGGCGTGCAGTCCAGTCTGTCCGGCTCCACGGTCGTGGAGAAGAACCTCGACCGCGTCACCATCTTCACCGGCGTCATCTGGCTGATCGCCATCCTCGGCATCGGCCTGGAGATCAAGTTCGCCTGATCCGAGTCAACGCGCTCCCCGGAAGCGCCGCCGGACCGAGCACGATCGCGGCGATCACGGACGGGGTGCAGCGCTTCCTCGGCGTGCTCTGATCGGTCAATCGGTGCGCGGAACGCGCCCGTCGACGTCGGTGAAACCGTAGTAGTCCGCAAGATCGGCTACTCGCCACGACAATCCGGTGCGCGAGCGGCGCCCGGCGTCGGTGGCCAGCGCGACGACTGCACGGCCGGTGAAGCGCGGCGTCTGGGCCTCGGCGAGGTCGAAGGTGCCCTCGCCTGGCAGCGTGACCAGCCGGTGCCCGTGCGCGTCGGCCGGAACCAGCTGCAGCAGTTCGGTATCGACGATGCCCGGCCACAGCGAGACCACGGTCACGTCGGTGCCCGCGAGATTATGCGCCATGTCGGCGGTGAGCCGGTCCAGCGCGCACTTCGCGACGCCGTACACAGCGTTGTGCATGTACCTGCGCGCCCCGGGTGAGGAGATGTTGACGATCAGCCCGCCCGATTCGATCAGCAGAGGCGCGGCGAAAACGCTCGCCACGTAATGCGACCGGACACCAACGTCGAAGGTCTCGTCCCAGGCCGCCGGTGGAACCTCCCAGAACGGCTTGCCGAGCCAGCGGACCGCGGCGGGGGAGTTGTAGACGTTGTTCACCAGCACGTCCAGCCTGCCGTGCTCAGTGCGGATCAGTTCGAACAGCCGCTCCACCGCATCGTCGTCGCGGTGATCGCACACGAACGGGATGCCCACCCCGCCCGCCGCATCGATCTCGGCGGCTGTCGCGTGCACGGTGCCGGGCAAGCGTCCCTGCGCGGTCGAGCGCCCGGTGACGAACACGGTCGCACCCGCCGCGCCCAACTCCAGCGCGATCCCCTTGCCGATACCGCGACTGGCGCCGGTGACCACCGCGATCTTGCCTTCGAGCTTGTCCGGTAGTCCACTCACGACCGCGCCTCGCTAACGCTCGGCTCCGTCGTGCGCGGGGGTGCGCTGTAATTTCGGTTCACTCGCTGACGCTCACTCACGGAACTGGGACACTACCGTGAAACAATAACGTGTTCTAGTCCACGGTTTGGAGGCCGGAGTGGAACTGACGCATCGGTTCGTAACGACCAACGGTATTCGTGTGCACCTCGCTGAGCAGGGGGAAGGGCAGCCGGTGATCTTCTGCCACGGCTTTCCGCACACCTGGTACGTCTGGCACCGCCAGCTCCCCGCGGTCGCCGCGGCAGGGTATCGCGCCATCGCGCCCGACCTGCGCGGCTACGGGCAGACCGACGCACCCGCCGACCTCGATGCCTACACCAATCGCGCCGTCTGCGCAGACCTGCTCGGCCTCCTCGATGACATCGGCGCCGAGCAGGCGGTGTTCGTGGGCTTGGACTTCGGCGCCGCGCTGGTGTGGGAACTGGCATTGCGCGCCCCGGAGCGGGTGCGCGCCGTCATCGTCCTGAACAATCCGTTCGCGCCCCGTCCGTCCCGTGCCCCTTCGCAGCTGTGGGCGAAGGCCGCCGCACGACACTTCCTGCACCTGCACTACTTCCAGACCCCCGGTGTCGCCGACGCGGAACTCGGCGCCCGTCCACGGGAATTTCTCACGCGCGTGTACTTTGCACTGAGCGCCGACTATCACTACCTGGACACTTGGCGCTTCCCCGTGGATGGCACCGGCTACCTCGACGTGCTGCCAGAGGCTCCCGCGCTTCCATGGCGCTGGCTGAGCGGACACGAAGTGGACACCCTGGCACGAGATTTCGAACGCACCGGGTTCACCGGCGGATTGAACTGGTACCGCAGCTTGGACCGCAACTGGGAACTCACCGCCGACTACGCGGGCACGAAAGTCACTGTGCCTGCCTATTTCTTGTACGGCGATCGCGATCCCGACATGGAGGGTTTCAGCGGCCGAGATCCGCTGGCCACCATGCGGGAGCATGTCGTCGACCTGCGCGCGGTGACCGAGATCGCCGACGCGGGTCATCTCGTGCAGCTGGAGCGGACCGCCGAGGTGAACGCGTTGCTCACCGCGCATCTGCACCACCTGGCCGCGCACCCTTCCGGGATTTCGGCCTGAGGTGAAAGGTCTTCGGGCCCAGCGCCGTTCGCTGTCGGTGGGCACCGCTAATGTCTGGTGAATGAGTTATAGCCTGAGCATCTACGTCGTTGAACTGGACAGGGTCTCCGCCGCCATCGGGTCCAGGGACGACAAGCTCCGGCGGATGATCGGCGGCCGGTTCAAGGCCCAGCTGACCCACGATGACGACTGGTTCGCCGAGGAGATCGCGGCCGGCGCACCCACCCGCTACGAGGCGGTGCGCGCCGTCATCGACGGCGGCCCGTTCGACCCGTCCTACGGTTTCCAATACGGCTACGCCTACCAGACGATCTGCCAGTTCTACGGCCGGTTCGTCGACAACCGCTACTTCTCCGCGTTCCGTGGCCGCTGGCTCGATCACATCGATGACGGACTCGCCACGCTCGGCATCAAGGCGATCAGCGTCCGCGACTTCATGTACCACTCGCTGCCGCCCGCGCTGCCCCAACCGGACGATCTGCCTGGCTACGGCGAATGGACGCCGGAGCAGTGCGCGGAAGCGCTGGTGCAGTGGGAGTCCACGACTCCACCCCAACGCGAGGAAGTCGACCACGAGATACTCGCCGCCATCGAGTCATGCGTCGAATGGATCCGCGCGGCCCAAGCCCGTCCCGGCTGGGGCATCGCCGGGTTCTTCTACTGAACCGCCGACCAAGTCGCATCCGAACGCAATCCATCCGGACCGAGCGAGGACGAGGCAGCCGCATAACGGGCGCAGTCGGGCGGACTCGATCGCTATCGTGCAGACTCGATCAGCTAAGCCCGCGCCTGGTCGAGCGGAGGCTGAGGTAGCCGCAGAGAGGGCGCGGTCGGGCGTAGCCCGCCTATAGCTTGCGCCGGGCCGAGCGGAGGCGAGGCAGCCGCCTACCGGTATTCCTCGGTTCGCTTCGGGTAATCCGACCACCGCGGCAGCGGCTCGTAGTCGAGGTAGGCGGTGAGGCGGTCGAGCAGGTACTGCCAGCGCGGGCCGATGGCGCCCGCGTCGGCGGGGCGGACGTGGCGGCGGGTCAACTCGACGGTGGTGACCACGCCGACCTGGCTCATCCGGACCTCGAGCAGACAGCCGCCGATGTGCACGACCAGTTCGTGCGGAGCTACGCAGTGGTCGACGCGCACCGCCACCGGCCCAGCCACGGGACCGTCGAGCAGTTCGATGGTGAGGTTGCCGTTGCCGCCGGAGACCGCGCCGAGCCAGCGGGACAGCTGGCCGCGATCGGTGGCCGCCGACCACACGTCCAGCACCGGCTTGTGGAAGGAACGCAGGTAGTGCAGCAGCACCAGATCGCCGTCGGCTGTGTGCTCGTGCTCCGGCCGTACCTCGCCGAGCATGGACATCGTGGTCATAGCCGTGTCCTTCCGCTGCTGGTCACCGTCACCTCACTGTATTTCCACTATTCCCTGCCCGAATCGAATTTCCGGAATGCCGCGCCTCGGCGCGCCGCGCGTGCGAACAGGCGGCTACCTCGCCTTCGCTCGGCCCAGCGCATGTGCGGCTACCTCGAGCCTTCGCTCGGCCCAGCGCGTGTGCGGCTACCTCGAGCCTTCGCTCGCCCAGCGCGTGTGCGGCTACCTCGAGCTTCGCTCGGCCCAGCGCGTGTGCGGTTAGCTGGAGCCTTCGCTCGCCCCGGCGCGGTTGGCCTGGAGCCTTCGCTCGCCCCGGCGTATGTGCGGTTGGCTGGGGTCTGCGGTCGCGCCTGCGCATGTGCGCCGCCTACCTCGAGCCTTCTGCTCGGCCCCCACGCGTGTGCGGCTGCCTCGAGCCGCCGCTCGGCCTGGCAGGAATGCGGAGAGACTTGGTCCGGCGGCGTCTGTCATGCGGTCGCCTCAGCCTTCGCTCGGCCCGGCGCGGGCTGGACGGACTTCGTTCGGTAGTTCCTGTTGGCCCATGAGTGCGCGGGCCGCGGCATCGATCCGGGCCTCGTCGAGCAACACCGTGTCGGCGGCGGGGCCGAGCGGGACGAAACTGTCCTCGCTGCTGACGCGCGCGAGAGACCCTGCGAATCCGGCATCGACCAGGGCCGCGCAGACTGCCTCGGACACGCCGCCGCTGCGGCGGGTCTCGTCCGCGACGAGGACCCGGCCGGTCGCGCGCGCGTGCTCCACCAGGTCGTCCACGGGTAGCGGAGCGAGCCAGCGCAGGTCGAGCACGCGGGCATGAATACCGCGTCGGGCCAGGCGCCGTGCCACACGCAGGCTCATCGGCACGCCGTTGGCGAAGCTGACCAAGGTCAGGTCCGTGCCGTCGCCGTAGACGCGGGCTCGGCCGATCTCGACGTGCTCGGTGCGAGACGGGCGCGCCAGCCAGCCATCGTCGCCTGGCGTGTGCAGGTCGCGGGTGTGATAGAGCGCGATGGGCTCCAGGAGCAGGCACACCTTGCCGTCCACCCGGGCGGCGGACACGCAGGTCCGCAGCATCGCCGCGGCGTCGTCGGCGCGGGACGGCGAGGCGACGACCACGCCGGGGATGTCTCGCAGCGCGGCGACCGAGTTGTCGTTGTGGAAGTGACCGCCGAAGCCTTTCTGATACGCGTATCCGGCGATCCGCACCACCATCGGGTTGCGGTAGCGCCCGTCGGAGAAGAACGACAGTGTGGCCGCTTCGCCACGAATCTGGTCGGCGGCGTTGTGCAGGTAGGCGAGATACTGGATCTCCGGAATCGGGACGAACCCGGCCAGCGCCGCGCCGAGCGCGGTGCCGAGGACACTCTGCTCATCCAGCAGAGTGTCGAACACGCGGCGCGCGCCGAACGTCTTCTGCAGTCCTTTCGTCACGCCGTATACGCCGCCTTTGCGGCCGACGTCCTCCCCGAAGACCAGCACATCCCGGTCGCGGGCCAGCAGGTCTGCGAGCGTGTTATTGATCGCCTGGGCCAGTGTCATCGGATCACCCTGCGCGGCAGCGCCGTTCGCGTTCGTGCGGTAAGACGCATCGGTGCGTGAGGTCGCACGATCAGCCCGGGCTGCGGAGCGACCGTCGTCCGGCAGAGGATCGGTTCTGAGCGCATCCGCGCGCACCAAGGCCGGGTGAGATCGGCCGATCGGAGCGATCACTGCCGCAGCAGAGGCGAGTTTCCGTTCCTCGCAGACTATTTCGGCTGTGGCGGCGACGCGGCGCCCCCGGTCGGCGTAGCGGTCGAGCACTTCGGTGGGCGTGACCACGCCGGAGTCGACCAGCAGCCGCGCGGTCGCCAGCACAGGATCGCGGAGCAGGTCAGCGACGATATCGGCGGCGGGACGATAGGCGGCCTCCACGTCCGAACCGGCGTGACCCAGCAGCCGGACGGTCCGCAGGCGTAGAAACGCGGGCTTCCGGTTTTCCCGGACCCACTGCGCGGCGGTGCTCGCGGTGGTCAGCGCGTCGACGGCGTCAGAACCGTCCGCGCTGAAGAACCGCAGACCGGGCCGATGGCCGTACGCCTGCTCGATCCAGTCCGGCGGCGTGGGAACGCTGATGCCGATGCCGTTGTCCTCGCAGACGAACAGGATCGGCATCGGAATCCGTTGGTGGGCGGTATGGATCGCGGCGTTGATCGCCCCGGCCGCGGTGGAGTGGTTGGCCGACGCGTCGCCGAAACTGCACAGCACCACCGCGTCCGAGGGCCACGGGCTGGAAATCCCCAGGCGCGCGGCCCGATCGATCGCGAAGGCCAACCCCATCGCACGCGGAAGGTGCGACGCGATGGTGGACGTCTGCGGGATGACGTTCGCCGCCGCGCTGCCGAACACCTTGTGCCGACCGCCCGATATCGGATCGGCCGCCGCGGCGACCACTCCCAGCAGCACGTCCCGGATCGGGTCGAGGTCCGGCACGCGCCGGGCCCGGTGCACGAAGAACGCCCCCGATCGGTAGTGCAGCAAAGCGGGATCGGAGGCCCGCAGCGCCGCCGCCAACGCGGCGTTTCCTTCGTGGCCGGACGAGCCGATGCTGTAGTAACCGCGCCGGGCGCTGCCGAGGCGTCGTGCCGCGAGATCGAGATGCCTGCTCGTCGCCTGTGATTCGAACAGTTCCAGGCAGGTGGCGCCGGTAACCGCACTGCCGGGCGCGATCGGCTGATTCGCCGGGCGGCTCGGTCGCGGCGCGAGTGCGGCGATCACGGTGCGAAACCGCTCGTCCAGATCCACTGCCTGCTCGGTCACCGCACGATCATCCCGTACAACCCCACCGTTCGGACGATTATCAGCCGGTATTCTTCCGGCGGATACCGAGAATGGTGGATGAAATTCAGGCGGGAACTAGCGCAGCGCTGCCGCGGCCTCCTGATCGAGCAGCCAGGTTGTCGAGTCGATGCCGGTCGCGCCGGCCGCGGGGATCTCCAGCGGGTCGGCGCCGCCGATAGCCGCGGCGACCGCCTCGGCCTTGGCCGCGCCGCCGACCACCAGCACGACGTGGCGGGAGCGCTGGACGGCGGGCAAGGTGAGGGTGACCCGCACAGACGGCGGCTTCGGCGAATCCGTCACGGCGACAACGAGCTCGTGTTCCTCGCGCACGGCGTCTGTGTGCGGGAAAAGCGAGTTCACGTGTCCCTCGCCGCCCATGCCGAGCAGATGCAGATCGAACGCACCGTGCTCGGTGAGGTAGGCATGCACGGCCGCGGAGTACTCGGCGGCCGCCTCGACCGGGTCGGGGTATTCGCCGTCGGACGCGGCCACCGGATGGACCCGCGCCGGGTCCACCGGCACGTGGTCGAGCAGGGCTTGCCTGGCTTGCAGGTCATTGCGCTCGGGATCGCCCGCGGGCACGAAACGCTCGTCGCCCCAGAACACCTCGAGCCGGGACCAGTCGATGCCGCCGGGGGACTTGCGCACCTGCTCCAGCAGGGCGATGCCGGTGCCGCCGCCGGTCAGCACCACCGACGCCGCACCGCGCTCGGCTTGGGCCGCGACGACGACCGACACGAAGCGGGCGGCCGCGGCAGTGAGAAGCGACTCGGTATCGAGGTGGACCTCGACGGTGTCGCTGGGAAAGGGTGAATCGGTGTGGTCACTCATAGATCACCTTCTCGATTCCGGCCAGTGCCTCCGCGTAGATGTCGTCGGCGTCCAACCTGCGTAGTTCCTCGGCGAGGCAGTCGCGCGTCTCCCTGCGGGCCAAAGCGATCCGCTGCACCGGGTCGCCGGTGCGGGTGAGCGTGGCCGTGCGACCGGTTTGCGGTCGCTCGATCGCGATGGAGACCGTGCGGCGATGCAGTTCCACGTGCAAGGGTCCGGTGCGGCGGCGGACCGGGCAGCCCAGCCGCGCCGCCAACCATCCCGCCAGCATGTCCAGGGCGGGTTCATCGCGCAGCCCGGACACCGTCGCCGACTCCACCAGCTCGAACGGCGGCTCGTCCATGGCGGCGGCCAGCAGCGCGCGCCAGTAGGTGATCCGGCTCCAGGCCAGATCGGAGTCGCCGGTCGCGTAGGAGCCGAGCCGCTTCTTGATCGCTGCCTGCGGATCCGGCGCGAACGTGGCGTCGGTGATGCGCCGGGTCGCCAGCCGGCCCACCGAGTCCTTGGACGGGAACTCCGGGGCTCCGCGCGGCCACCAGGCGACCACCGGCGTATCCGGCAGGAGGAACGGGATGACGACGCTGCTTTCGTGGTTGATCAGCTCGCCCTGCAGGCGCAGCACGATCACCTCGGCCGCTCCCGCGTCGCCGCCGACCCGGATCTGCGCGTCCAGGCGGGTGGCGGCTGCGCGGTCACCGCGTGCGAGGACCACCACGCGGCAGGGGTGCTCGCGGCTGGCGTCGTTCGCGGCGTCGATCGCGTCCTCGGCCTCCGAGCTGTCCAGCGTGCACACCACCAGGGTGAGCACCCGGCCTACGGTGATCACGCCGTTGCTCTCGCGCAATTGCACGAGACGTTTGGTGACCTCGCCGGTCTTGGTCTCCGGCATGTCGACGATCACGGCCGCCGCCATTCCCGCCCGGTGCGGGCGAGCATCTCCTCGGCCGACGCCGGGCCCCAGGTGCCCGCCTCGTACGGTTCCGGTTTGCCGTCGGCGGCCCACTGCTCGAGCACCGGGTCCAGGATGCGCCAGGACAATTCGACCTCCGCGTTGACCGGGAACAGCGACGGCACCCCGAGCAGCACGTCGAGGATCAGGCGTTCGTAGGCCTCGGGGGAGGACTCGGTGAACGCCTCGCCATAGCTGAAGTCCATGTTGACATCGCGCACTTCCATGCCGGAGCCCGGCACCTTCGAGCCGAACCGCGTGGTGATGCCCTCGTCCGGCTGCACCCGGATGACCAGCGCGTTCTGCCCGAGTTCCTCGGTCATGGTCTGGTCGAACGGCAGGTGCGGCGCCCGCTTGAAGATCACCGCGATCTCGGTGACCCTGCGCCCCAATCGTTTTCCGGTGCGCAGGAAGAACGGGACGCCCGCCCAGCGGCGGGTGTCGACCTCCAGGCTGATCGCGGCATAGGTCTCGGTCCGCGAATTCGGATCGAACCCTTCCTCGTCCAGCAGTCCGACCACGTGCTCGCTGCCTTGCCAGCCCTCCGCGTATTGCCCGCGCGCGGTGGTCTCGTCCAGCGGTTCGATGAGCTTGGTCGCCGAGAGCACTTTGATCTTCTCGGTCTGCAGCTGCCTGGGCTCGAAGCTGATCGGCTCCTCCATGGCGGTGAGCGCCAGCAGTTGCAGCAAATGGTTCTGGATCACGTCGCGCGCGGCGCCGATGCCGTCGTAATACCCGGCGCGACCACCCAGGCCGATGTCCTCGGCCATGGTTATCTGCACATGGTCGACGAAGTTGGCGTTCCAGATCGGCTCGTACAACTGGTTGGCGAAGCGCAGCGCCAAGATGTTCTGCACCGTCTCCTTGCCGAGGTAGTGGTCGATGCGGAACACCGTCTCCTCCGGGAACACCCGGTTGACCAGCGCGTTGAGTTCCTGGGCGCTTTCCAGGTCGTGCCCGAACGGCTTCTCGATCACCACTCGCCGCCACGGCTTGCGGCCCGCTCCGTCGAACCCTTTCGTCTGCGCCAAGCCGTGCCCGGAGAGCTGATCCAGCACGACAGGGAACGTCTTCGGCGGGATGGACAGGTAGAAGGCGTGATTGCCGCCCGTGCCGCGCTCCTTGTCCAGGGTGGCCAGGGTGTCGGCGAGCCGGTCGAATGCCGCGTCGTCGTCGAAGCTGCCCTGGACGAAGCGGATGCCCTCCGCGAGCTGGTCCCACACTTCCTGGCGGAATGGGGTGCGCGAATGCGTTTTCACCGCGTCGAGGACGACCGCGGCGAAGTCCTCGTCGGCGTAGTCGCGGCGGGCGAAGCCGACCAAGCCGAAAGCCGGGGGCAACAGCCCCCGGTTGGCCAGGTCGTAGATGGCCGGCATCAGCTTCTTCCGGGACAGGTCACCCGTGACCCCGAAGATCACCATGCTGCACGGTCCCGCGATGCGCGGAAGCCGCTGGTCCCGGCCGTCGCGCAGCGGGTTGTGCCAATCGTTCGCGGCCGCTCGACCCGTGGGGGCTGTACCGGCCATCGGTCAGCTGTTCCCGGACGCGTCAGAGCCGGACGCGGCGGCCGACGTCAACTCGGCGGCCGTGGCGGAAAGCAGCTCCTCCCACGACTTCTCGAACTTCTCCACGCCTTCGCGCTCGAGCACCTCGAACACGTCGTCCAGGTCGATGCCGACCGCGGCGAGCTGGTCGAAGACCTCCGTGGCCGCCGCGGCGTTCCCCCGGACGGTGTCGCCGCGGATCTCGCCGTGATCGGCGACCGCCTGGAGGGTCTTCTCCGGCAGCGTGTTCACCGTGTTCGGGGCGACCAGCTCGGTGACGTACATGGTGTCGGGGTAGTCCGGGTTCTTCACGCCCGTCGACGCCCACAGCGGCCGTTGGCGATTCGTGCCCGAAGCGGCCAGGTTCGTGTAGGTGGAGGTGTGCTTGCCACCGTCGAACACGTCCTGGTACTCGGCGTAGGCCAGGTGGGCGTTGGCGATACCGGCCTTCCCGCGCAGCGCGAGCGCCGCCTCGGTGCCGATCGCCTCCAGCCGCTTGTCGATCTCGGTGTCCACCCGGGACACGAAGAACGAAGCGACGGAATGGATCTTGGCCGGATCATGCCCGGCGACCTTCGCCTGGCGCACTCCGTCCAGGTAGGCGCCCATCACCGCGCGGTAGCGCTGCACCGAGAAGATCAGCGTGACATTGACACTGATGCCCTCGGCGAGCACCGCGGTGATCGCGGGCAGGCCCGCCTCGGTGGCCGGGATCTTGATGAACAGGTTGGGCCGGTCGACGATCTTCCACAGCTCGACCGCCTGCGCGATGGACTTGTCCGCGTCGAACGCCAGGCGCGGATCGACCTCGATGGAGACCCGGCCGTCCACACCGCCGGTCGCTTCGAAGACCGGAGCGAACACGTCGCAGGCCGCTCGGACGTCGTCGGTGGTGATGGTGCGAATGGCGGCATCGGCGTCGGCGCGTTGGGCGGCAAGCTCTTTCAGCTGGCTGTCGTAGCTGTGTCCCTGGCTGAGCGCGCCTTGGAAGATCGTCGGGTTGGTGGTGACCCCGACGACGCCACGGGTGGCGATCAGCTCGGCCAGGTTGCCGGAGCGGATCCGGTCCCTGGACAGATCGTCGAGCCACACGGACACCCCCGCTGCCGACAGGGCGGCGAGGTTTTCGTTCTGAGCCATGAGCGCTATCCCTTCACGTTCTCGAGCGTGCGCTGCGCGGCGGCAACGACGGCTTCCGGAGTGATACCGAATTCGCGGAACAGGGTCTTGTAGTCGGCGGAAGCGCCGAAGTGCTCGATCGACACGATCTCGCCCGCGTCACCGGCGAACCGGTGCCACGGCATCGCGATACCGGCCTCGACGACGACGCGTGCGGTGATCGCGGGCGGAAGCACCTCGTCCCGGTACGCCTTGTCCTGCGCGTCGAACCACTCCACACACGGCATCGACACCACGCGGGTGGCGATGCCCTGCTCCTCCAGCGTAGTGCGGGCGGCGACGGCGAGCTGCAGCTCCGAACCGGTGGCGATCAGGATCACCTGCGGGGTGCCGGTGGACGCCTCGGCCAGGACGTAACCGCCCTTGGACACGCCCTCGTAGCTGGTGCCTTCCAGGATCGGCAGGTCCTGGCGGGTCAGCGCCAGCCCGGACGGGCCGTCCTGGTGCGGCGGCTCCGACACCGAGAAGTGCGAGGTGTGCTCGCTGCTGTCGCGCTCCAGGATGGTGCGCCAGGCATAGGTGGTCTCGTTGGCGTCGCCGGGACGGACGACGTTCAGGCCGGGGATGGCGCGCAGCGCGGCCAGGTGCTCGATCGGCTGATGCGTCGGGCCGTCCTCACCAAGGCCGATGGAGTCGTGCGTCCACACGTAGATCGAGGGCACCCGCATCAGCGCGGCCAAGCGGACGGCAGGGCGCATGTAGTCGCTGAAGACCAGGAAGGTGCCGCCGTACGGGCGGGTGGGGCCGTGCAGCGCGATGCCGTTGAGGATCGCGGCCATCGCGTGCTCGCGGACACCGAAGTGCAGGGTGCGGCCGTACGGGTTGGCCTTCCACATGCCGGTGGAGATCGACTCCGGCCCGAAGCTGGGCTGGTCGGGCATGGTGGTGTTGTTGGACTCGGCCAGGTCGGCCGAACCGCCCCACAGCTCCGGCAGCAACGGGGCCAGCGCGGCGAGCACCTTGCCGGAGGCCTTGCGGGTGGCCATGCCCTTCGGATCCGGTTCGTAGGTGGGCAGATTCGCGGCCCAGTTCTCCGGCAGCCGCCGGGCGGCGAGGCGGTCGAACAGCGCCTTGTTCTCCGGGTTGGCCGCGGCCCACGCGTCGAACGACTTCTGCCACTCCGCGTGCGCCTGCCTGCCGCGGTCGACGACCTTGCGGGTGTGCGCGATCACCGCCGGGTCCACCTCGAAGCTCTGCTCGGGGTCGAAGCCGAGCACCTTCTTGGTCGCGGCGACCTCGTCGGCGCCCAGCGCGGCACCGTGCGCGGAGCCGGTGTTCATCTTGCTGGGCGCCGGGTAGCCGATGATGGTGCGCAGCACGATGATCGAGGGCTTGTCGGTCTCGGCCTTGGCGGCGGCCAGCGCGGTCTCGATGGCGACCACGTCCTCGCCGCCCTCGACCACCTGCACGTGCCAGCCGTAGGCCGCGTAGCGCTCGGCGACGTCCTCGGTGAAGGCGATGGTGGTGTCGTCCTCGATGGAGATCTTGTTGTCGTCGTAGATCACGACCAGGTTGCCCAGCTGCTGGGTGCCCGCGAGCGACGACGCCTCGGAGGTGACGCCCTCCTCCAGGTCACCGTCGGAGGCGACCACGTAGATGAAGTGGTCGAACGGGCTCGTGCCCGGCGCGGCGTCCGGGTCGAACAGACCGCGCTCGCGCCGCGCCGCCATCGCCATGCCGACCGCCGACGCCAGGCCCTGGCCGAGCGGGCCGGTGGTGATCTCGACGCCGTCGGTGTGGCGGAACTCCGGGTGACCCGGGGTGAGCGAGCCCCACTTGCGCAGGTTCTTCAGGTCGTCCAGTTCCAGGCCGTAGCCCGACAGATACAGCTGGATGTACTGGGTGAGGCTGGAGTGGCCGCACGACAGCACGAACCGGTCCCGGCCGACCCAGCTGGGATCGGTGGGGTCGATGTGCATGGTGCGCTGGTAGAGGGTGTACGCCAGTGGCGCCAGGCTCATCGCGGTACCGGGGTGACCGTTTCCGGTGTTCTGCACCGCGTCGGCGGCGAGGACCCGAATGGTGTCGACAGCCTTGGTGTCCAGATCCGTCCAGTCGTCCGGGTGGTTCGGCTGAGTGAGGGCGCGGATGTCGTCTGTGATCGACACGACCGAGGTTCTCCTGACATTGGTTCGTCGACGGCGGGTGGGTTCTGACGGCGGTGATCGCGCGGCAGCTACGGCGTGCATGCCGGGTTTATCCAACCACCCTAGATGTGCACGGTGACCGGCACAGCAGTAACCCTGTGTTGTTTTGCCGTGGCGTTTTGCGGCGCCCGCGGCGCTGCGTGTTCGCGCCCACGTTGCGGCTCGTGCCGGAGACGGCCGAGGTTGGTGATCGCTTCGCCTCCTGGGCGGCGAGCCGGTCTGCGAACAGTGATCCACTGCCACGCGTCAACTGGCCTGGAGCGCGTTGATCGAGCGGCTGAACGCCGGTCGGCTGGGGAACGATGCTCGTGGACGCGAATCGGCTGTGCCGTGCTCGGGTGCTGCGTGTTCGCGCTCACGTTGCGGCCTCATCGGAGCCGGCAGAACTCCGGACCCGCGTCGAACTGCGTTTCGTATCAGGACGTAAGCCACGTGAACAAAACTGGTCGGACACAGGCGTACGACCTGTCTCGAGGGCGGATGGTCGAACGCGCGGAACGGCCCGTCTGGTGGGTCACATTCCCATGCCGTTGCGCGGGGGCGAGGGGAAGGGCGGGGGCGGCGGGGGTCTACCATCCTTTGTAGTAGTAGTCGCGCCGCACCGGTCGGAGAGGGCGCCGGGGCGGACGAAGGTCCGGTACAGGCACATCCGTACCAGCGGGACGAGCGCTGCTGGTCCATGCCGGATGCGATGCACAGCGTGCGAGGAGAGACAGTGCGGATTGGGCGACAGCCGGGTGGCGATGGTGCGCACGGCTCCTCCGCGACGGCGCTGGCCGACCGGTTCACGGGTCCGGGCCTACCGTCCCGGCTGCTGCGGCGGGTGCTGGCCTACGTCGCGCTGACCAAGCCGAGGGTGATCGAGCTGCTGCTCGTCGCCACCATCCCGACCATGCTGCTCGCCGACCGCGGCACCATCGACATCCGCCTGATCCTGGCCACGCTGTTCGGCGGCTGGATGGGCGCGGCGAGCGCGAACACGCTCAACTGCGTCGCCGACGCCGACATCGACAAGGTGATGAAACGTACCGCCAAGCGGCCGCTGGCCCGGGAGGCGGTGCCGACGTCGAACGCCTTCGTCTTCGGCGTCGTCCTCGGCGTCGGCTCGTTCGCCTGGCTGTGGTGGCAGGCGAACCTGCTCAGCGGCCTGCTCGTCGTCGCGACGATCCTGTTCTACGTCTTCGTCTACACGCTGGGCCTCAAGCGCCGCACCTCGCAGAACGTGGTGTGGGGTGGCGCGGCCGGATGCATGCCCGCGCTGGTCGGCTGGTCGGCGGTGACCGGCGGCATCGGCTGGCCCGCCATCGCGCTGTTCGGCGTCATATTCTTCTGGACGCCGCCGCACACCTGGGCGCTGGCCATGCGCTACAAGGAGGACTACCGCGCGGCGGGAGTGCCGATGCTGCCGGTTGTGGCCACCGAGCAGACCGTCACCCGGCAGATCGTCATCTACACCTGGCTGACCGTGCTCACCACGCTGGCCCTCGTGCCGGCGACCGGTGTCATCTACGCGGCCGTCGCGCTGGTGGCCGGAGCGTGGTTCCTGCTCATGGCCCACCAGCTGTACGCGGGTGTGCGGCGCGGCGAATCGGTGAAGCCGCTGCGGCTGTTCCTGCAGTCGAACAACTACCTGGCCGTGGTGTTCTGCGGACTTGCGGTGGACTCGGTGCTCGGCTGGGACACCATCGGCAGCTTCTTCAGCTGATCGCGCCCACGTAGCCGTCCGGGCGCACGAGGACCCGGGAGCCCTCGGTCGCTGCATAGGCGGCGTGCGCGTGCCCATCGATGTCGACTACGTACGGCCCTGCGACCACGGTTCCGGGCCGGACCACCGCATACGCGGGCACGCCCGGCTCGGTATCGGCGGGAACGCCGAACGACAGCAGCGTCGCGTGTGGTCCGCGGAACAGGTCGAACAGCCGCACCGGTCGTCCCGCGTCATCCTTCAGCGGCGCGTCCGGCGCGCGATCACCGACGGCCAGTGCCGTGCGGACGGCGGGATCGCGGTAGCTGATGTCCAACTGCTGGGTCTCCGGTCCGCGGTCCATCGCGTCCTCGGCGCCGTCGACCAGCTTGTCCAGCAACTCCGAACTCAGCCCGAGAACCCAGGCGGCCACCATCCGGCGCTCGGCCGCATAGCTGTCCAAGAGCGTGTCGTTACCGTCGAGCGCGGCGGCCAGTTTCCAGCCCAGGTTGTACGCATCCTGGATACCGGTGTTCATGCCCTGCCCGCCGGTGGGTGGGTGCACGTGCGCGGCGTCACCGGCCAGGAAGACCCGTCCGTCGCGGAACCGTTGCGCCAGGCGGACATTCGGCCGCCACACCGTCGCCCAGGTGAGGTCGCTGAGGATGATGTCGTCGTGTCCGCAATAGCGGTCCACGTACTCCTGCAGCACAGCGTTATTCACCGACAACCAGGCCGGTCTGTTGCGTACGTGCCAGCGATCGAGGCGGTCCAATTCCTCAGCCCTGCATGGGATCGCGGAATGATTGCCGGAGGCCACCGAGCGGAAGCTGTTGGGATAGCCCGAATGCTCGACGCTGGAGCGCCCGCATCAGGTTTACCTCGAGACCGAGGGAGAACTGGAATAGCCGAACGATTGCAGCCGGGTTATGCTGCGGGCTGACCGGCCCACCCGGAAACCGGGGTCTTCCATTGTGATCCGATCGAGAGCACCATGGGAAACAGCCCGGTTTGTTCATCAGGGGACGTGCCGGAGGGCCGGATCCCTGTTCAGGGCAGCACAATTGGATCCCTATTCGCCACGCCCCACGCGTGCTGCCGATTCGATGCCGGCGGCCGGGCGCTTATGTTCGGGGCCGCGGTGAATCGACTCGTGATTGCAGGTAACCATCATGATCATTGCGAAAATCGCCGCAACAGCACTTCTTTCCGCCGCCGCACTGGGCGTCACGGCTGCGACCGGCCATGGCGAGGCGGGCGTGGCCGGTGCGGAAATCAGCGGTGTCGACCAGGGTGTCGCGTACACGGCCGCGGTGGCATCCGACCGGTCCAGTGCGACCGTCACCCTTGCCTCGGGCTCGTTCGTTCTGACACCCACCGGGGTATCCGTGGCGGCGCCGGACGGTTCGGTAATCGGCCAGGTGCCGACGACGGTGCGCAGCGTCTCGGGCCAGGAGGTGCGGGTGGCGCCCGACATCGATGCCACCGCGACGACCTTGACCCTGACTCCCGTCGGCACGGCGACACCGGAGCCGGATGCGCCGCAGTTCATCGGTGACGCCGGCACCACGGTCGCCGGCGTGTTGATCGGTTGCGCCGTGGGTGCGCTGATCGGCCTCATTTTCCTGATCGTCGGGGCGCTTCCCGGCTGTGTCATCGGCGGGATCATCGGAGGTATCGCCGGCGCCAACCAGTGATGCGACAGCTCACCCGACAATGCTCCGGTCGGCGCGGACGATTCTCCGCGCCGACCGATCCGTGCCCGGGGCTCTGTCCGGGATGTCACCACGTCATCGCGACGTCTCCGGCCTCTACGGCCTCATCCGCACCGCGCAGTATGGCTCCACATACGAGACTGTTCGGTTGCGGCGACTCGGAGAATCATCGCCTGGGCGCTTCTTTGCCGTGGAAGAACCCTTACGGTGGGCCACCCGTCGAGTCGCCCCTGCTCGAGTTCACGGAAGAAGGACGATGGAGCCGGTGGTCTTGCGGCCTTCCAGGTCGCGGTGGGCCTGCTCGGCATCGGCGAGCGGGTAGGTCGCGCCGATCCGGATGTTCAATGTGCCGTTGGCGATGGCGTCGAGGACATCGCCTGCGCGCCAGGCGAGTTCGGCGCGGTCGCGGGTGTAGTGCACGAGGCTGGGACGGGTGACGAACAGCGAACCGGACGTGCTGAGGCGCAGCAGGTCGAACGGCGGCACCGGCCCGCTCGCGCCGCCGAACAGGGCGAGCATGCCGCGCACACGCAACGACGCCAGGCTGGATTCGAAGGTGGCCGCGCCGACGCCGTCGTAGACCGCGGCCACGCCGACCCCGTCGGTGAGTTTGCGCACCTGGCCCGCGAGCTCGTCGCCGTAGCGCAGCACCTCGGCCGCGCCCGCCGCGCGGGACAGGGTCTCCTTGTCGTCGGAGGACACGGTTGTGATCACGCGCACGCCGCGCGCCGTGAGCAGCTGGGTCAGGATCAGCCCGACACCGCCCGCGCCCGCGTGCACCAGCACGGTCTCCCCGGGCTCCGGCTTGTAGATGGATTCGATGAGGTAGTGCGCGGTCATGCCCTGCAACAGCGCCGACGCGGCCACCGGCGGATCGACTCGCTCCGGTACCGCGACGGCGACGGCGGCGTTCACCGCGACCTTCGCTGCGTAGCTGCCCGGCGCGGCTGCCCAGGCGACCCGGTCGCCGACCGAGAACTCGGTGACATTCGCGCCGACCTCAGCGACGACGCCGGTGCCCTCCGAGCCCGGGATATAGGGGACGTCCTGTGGGTAGCGCCCGGTGCGAACGTAGGTGTCGATGAAGTTGACACCGATCGCCTGCGTGTCGACCAGCAACTGGTCCGGTCCGATCTGCGGATCGGGCACTTCCACGTACTTCAGGACCTCGGGACCGCCGTGCTCGGAAACCTGAATGGCGCGCATGAGATCCAGTTGTACACCCGAGGGGCTGGACCGCATCCTACCGGTCGGTAAACTGCCTGCCATGAGTGCTGAAACCGCCACGCCCCCGACGAAGCTGTCGGGCGCCCTCGTGGAGTCCGTCAAGGGATTCGTCGCCGACCACGGCGGCTCCGCCACGGCCGTGCTCCAGCCGATCGGGCGCACCGGCGTCCGGCTCACCCTGGTCGGCGCCGATGGCGTCTTGGGCGACCGCGTCGTCCCCGACCTGGAGACCGCCAAGGATCTGGTCGCCACCATCGACGGGCTCTCCGAGACCGACGAGTGGGATCGCGAGCTCACCTCGGTCGTCACCCCCCGCAAGGGCCATTGGGCCAAGATGGCGGGCTGGGTCGCCAAGCAGACCCGTTTCCCCAAGGCGCGCAACGAGAAGTGATCGGTGCGTAGCCCGATGACGCGGCTGTCCAGCCGCATCGGCGCGGTGCTGGTCGCCGGGTGCACCGCCCTTGTCGCAGTGGCGATTCCGGCGGCGGCGCAGAACACGCCGAATGCCTTGCGCGCCTGCACGCCGGGTGACTACCCGCCGTACTCGGTCGCCGACGGCGGCTACCGCGGCGTGGACGTGGACCTCGCCCGCGGATTCGCCACCACGCTCGGCCGTCCGATCGAGTTCGTCCCCGTGACGTGGGCCACCCTGAAAACGGATTTCGCCGAGCGAAACTGCGATATCGCCGTCGGAGGCATCTCCGACCAGCCTTCCCGCCGCGCTTTCGCCGACTTCTCGATCACTTACGGCACCGACGGCAAAGCCCCGATCACCCGCCGCTCGACCGGCGCGGCTTACTCGACCATCGAGGAGATCAACCGTCCCGGCGTCCGGGTCATCGCGAACCGCGGCGGAACCAACGAGGAATTCGCGAGCAAGAACTTCCCCGACGCGCAGCTCACCTTGTGGCCGGACAACCTGACGATCTTCGGCGAGATCGAACAGGGCCGCGCCGACGTATTCGTCACCGACGCCGTCGAGGGCCGCTACCGCGTCCGCCAGCACCCGGATCTCCAGGTACTGCACCCCGAAGCGCCGTTCGACTCGTTCGGCAAGGTGCTGCTGGTGCGTAAGAACGACGCGGTCCTGGCCACCGCGCTCAATGCCTACTTGGCGACCCAGCTCGCGACCGGTGAAGTGGACCGGTTGTTCGACCAGTGGATCGGGCCGAACGCGTCCGCCAGTTGACCTCCCGCTGAGGTGGGGTTTGTGCCCCACAGCATTTCGAATCGATCAGCGGCCGGTCTTTCGTCACGCGGTTGATTCGCGGCGCTATCGCTGAACCAGCTGTGGGAGCGGATGCGGCGCTCAATCGGATGCCGGGCCGTGTACGGCTGTCCGACGCGGATGCGCCAGAAACGCCTGCCAGGCCGTGTCCCACGGGAATCGGGGGATCAGTGACTCCCCGGTGCCCGGTTCGTGCGGCTCGCCGTCGCCCGTCAGCACGGTGACGCCCCACTCGGACAACTTGCGCATCCCATCCTGGATCGCGGGAAAGCTCATCTGAGCTCGATTGGAGAACGGCACCGCCACAATCGGCAGCCCTTTGCCCAGCCCTTCCACCAGCAGCCCGAGCGGCAGCGTATCGGAGATCCCAGCGGCCCACTTCGCGACCGAGTTGCCGGTGACCGGTGCGGCGATGATGCCGTCCGGCGGCGGCAGGACATCCGGCGTCCCGGGCTCTTTGTACTCGCTGCGCACAGGGTGACCGGTCTGCGCCGCGAGCCCGTCGACGTCGATGAACCGGGTCCCGGACGGCGAGGCGATCACACAGACCTCCCAACCGTCCGCCTGTGCCAGCGCGACCAGCTTGCCGACGTCACGGGCGGCGGGGGAGCCGGTCACGAGGGCGTACAGCACGGGATTTCCGTTGGCGTCCATGCGATTATCGTGTCACGCCAGGTATCCACTGCATGGGGCACCTGCGCTGCCACGTCTGCAGGCCAAAACGGGCGATTACTGCTTGCGTACGACCAATTCCAGCGCGATATTGTCCGGATCGCGGAATTCCAGGATGTACATGGGACCGAGGTCTTTCACGCCCGCATGAGCGACGCCGAGTTCGTCGAGCAAGGCAGCCGCCGCATCGAGATCTGCTCGTGTGGCAAGGGAGAACGCGAGGTGGTCGAGCCCTACTCGATCCTCGTCGAACTCGTCGCTGGCGACCGGGCGAAGCCCGAGCAGTGCATCACCCATCTGATAGATCACGCCGCCGAAGAGGAACCCGAATCGCTCACGTGTGGCTTCGTCCGCGTCCGCGGGACACTCCCAAGCGATCGGCCACCCGAAGACGGCGTCATAGAAGGCCCGCGATCTGTCGATGTCGGTCACTGTCAAGCGAGCATGGTCGAACGAACTGGTGGTGATCGGCATGGTCTAGATACTGTCATGACTGCCGGTTCTGCCCAGCCGCGAAATCCCCGAGAGTCGGCTACAGGTGGTCGGCGGCCGCGCCTGGCCGATCCACAGCTGGGAGAGAGCGCGACAAGATTCGTGTACGACGAATCTGATCGACATGGGTCCGTCGATAACAGTGGACGTCGACGATCAGTGGTCGCGCACCACCGAGGCATCCCGCGCGCTACCGATACGGGGTCCAGATCGCTGCGTTGTCACCGTCTCGGAAGCTCGTGAATCGCCTCTGCCATTGGTCCGCCAGCGACGGATTTGTTTTGAGCACCGGCAACACACTGGTGACAAGTTGGAGTTCCCGGAGTTGACGCAGCACGGTGAAGTATGGCCACTGAGTGATATCGATGCCGTACTCGTCGACTATCTGCTGGTGGTAGTCGGTCGCGTACCGGAACCGAAGCTGTCCCACTGCAACTGGTGCGAGGTCCCACTCGCGCGGTCCAACAGCAGCCGAATCGAAGTCACAAATGACGGCTCCGTTGGATCCGGTTATCAGGTTGCCGACGAACCCGTCCCCGTGTATGGGGCCGGGCGGAAGCTGGTAGGCGATCCGAGCGAGTAGGTCTTCGGTTTCGTCGCATTTGTCCTCGAGAAATTGCCTGTCGCCAGCGGTGAGTGCGTCCTGTTCGTTGATGCGCTGGCGGACGGCGTCGAGGGGCCGCCATTGCGGTAGGTCGAACGACGGGTCAGGCAATGAATGGTATTGCCGCAGAATTCTGCCGAGGTCGTGCCCGTTCGGAGGCGTCGCTGCCCCGGGCGAGGCGACGAGATGCCAGAAGGTGATCTCATTCTGACCGACTCGAAGAGGCTGCGGAAGTTCCTCGACCAGACGAACCGAGGACATGTTCTGCTCGGCCAGCCACCGTGCCACAGCGATAATCTTGGGCACCCGTTTCCGGACGGCCGATGAACCAGGTATGCGAACGATAACCAGCGCCGAGTCGAGTGCCCACACGGCATTGTTCGTGAACTTGATCAGTCGTGCGCGAGAGGCATCCAGCCCGACTTCAGCACATGCATCGCGCAGAATGCGAGCGGCCCAATCGGTCTCGGTGTTCGGATTGCTGGCTGCGGTGGTCTCTGTCATGTGAGAGCCCGCAGCGAGTCGATGGAGTGTACGAGGTGCTTCAGCTCTGAGTGGTGCTGTTGGTTGCTGGCAACCTCATGCAGCGGCGCCAAACGGTCAACGGTCCGGACCGATCGTACGGTCGAGGTACTTGATACGGCGTCGTACGCAGCACGCACGCCCCGTTCGGTGCTGCCGTTGCGCAAGTGAGCGGTGGCGAAGGCGATCAGTTCGAATATCCGGCTGCGTGTCATGTCGGGGCCCCGCATGCTGATCGCCCTGCCGATGAGGCGTACCGCGTCGTCGAGTTCTGCGCGGGTCGCGCTGCGCAGCGCCGTAAGCGCGACGCCGCGGGAGGCGTCGAGGTCGGCTTGGCCAAAGAATCGGACCCAGGCTCGGGCGGTTTCGGGTTCGGACCGAGCAAATTCGTCCTGGGCTCGGCCCAGCGAACGGAGCATCTGTTCTCGGTCATCGAGGTGGGCGTATGCGACACCCTCGTTGGCGCACAGCATCGCGACGGTCAGGGTGCAGCCGGAATCCTGAGCGGTGATCTGGCCGAGCTGGAAGAAACGAAGCGCCTCCAAGGGCATCACGCGGTGCAGGTGCAACCGGCCCATGCGGTAGAGCACGTTCGCCGCCAGAGAGTGATCATCGGCATCCCGGGCGAGCTCCAATGCTCGGGTGAAATGACGGCGGGAGATGCTGTACATGCCGACATCGAACGACGTCCACCCCGCGAGGTTGTGCAGATCGGCGAGTGCCGCCACCAGCTGCCGACGGGTTGCGGCCGCGCAATCGGCATCGAGAAGTTGCTGAGCCCAACGCACTTGTGCCGCCACGGCGTCACGGCATGCGCCGCCACCATGCCGGTAGTCGACAGCACGCATCGCAGCGGTTATCGCCTGCAGGTGCTGGACATCCGACGGACCGATGCGGCTGGGCGCCGGAGCCGTTTCCCGATCCAACGGCTGCCACCATCGGGCAACCTCGCTGACGGTGGTGCCCATCGTCACGTTCGCCGCGTGGCACAGTAGATCGCGGACCTCATCGCGTTCTGCAGCGTTGATCGAACAGTTGGCGGCAGCAAGGTCCAGAGCGGTCTCGGTAGTTTCGTCGTACGCGAGACCCATGTAACCCCGTGGAATGCCGAGACCGTCGGCAATACGCACCAGCACGTCATAGGCCATGATGCGTCGACTCTTATAGAGGACTTCGTAGACCTCGGATGCGCTTTGGCCGGTGAGCCGAGCGATCCCCCGCTGAGAAATACCGACGCGTTGTAGTAGCTCGTACACCCTTTTCAAGTCGCGGGACGCCAGCGCTTGCCGCATCTCTCTGTGCTCCCACACAGCCGAACCGATCTGTCCTGACTGGTCTCGATCCACGTTCACCGTGACTCCATCTGTCGGTGCACCAGCCGAACCCCGATGGCATTCAGGTTAGCCGTCGACGGAACCACGCGGCAGGACAATGCGAAATCGACTAGCCCGACTAGTCACTCAATTTGCTAGCCAAGCTGACTGCCAGTACGGCTTACTGCATTTCCAGCGCGTCTTGATGCTTGGTAGCGAACCCGGCAACTCAACAGGGGGAGACGCCTGATGAAAATAGTTCCGAAAAACTCCGACGTGGAACAACTGCCACTGGACGACTGCACGTGGGAGCCCTATCACCTGGATTGGCAAACGGCGCGCCAGCTGTGGGCAATCCACAGAGATTGTGCGCCTGTTTGTCTTCCACAGCTCGCCGCGGGTGCAGTCCTGTCCCACAGGCTGGAGGAGGACTGACTCATGGGGCTGAACGACATCTACTCCCCATCGGAAACTCCCCGGTTCGGCTCGAGTATTGAGCGCGGCACAGAAGAGCACGCGGTGAGCTACATATCCGATCCACTGGCCGATACCCCCGTCAGCCGGTGCCGCTTCTACCGGCAGTGCGGGCTCCCGGCGGCTGTGCAACCGGAAGACGGGCGGATCGTCGTGCGCGCGGGGAGGATCGGTGCGATCACCCTGCCCGCGCGCCTCGGTCAGGAGGTGAGGACGCTGACGCAGGCCCGGCGATCCGCGCTCGGGCCGATCGTTTCGCACCCGAGGTCACGGCGCTGGACCTATTTGGTGCGGCCGGATCTGCCCGACGAAGTCCGCTTGTTCGCCGAACTGTTCCGGCTGGATGTATCGGTGGCCCGAGGCGGTGCGCAGATCGCGCTGCCGTCACCCGCCGACCGATCGGCGTCGTTTCGTCTGTGGATCGAGCCGCCCCGGGACACCTTCCGGCCGTCCGGTTCGGTTGTGGTCGCCGCAGTTCGTGTCTGTGTGCGGCGCGGGAGATGACGGTGCGGCGAGAGTCCCCGCGCCCGGACGAGGACGACGTTCACCTGTCGATTCAATTCCATGACCTACGTATGGATTTCGCGGCCTGCGCGAGCGCGGCGGAGTTGTTCGTGCGGGAGTGGCGCGCCCGCCACTGTCACCATGCGGTCACCGTGGTGCCCGGCGACCCGACGGGACTGCCCCGGCTGCCCAACGAGCGCTTGTACCTGCAACCGTGAGCACCCGCCTTTCTGAAAAGGTTCCAGGCGCGCAACCCGGAGCTTGAATTCGGCAGCGCTGCGCAGATTTCCGGTCAGGACGGTTTGAACGAAGCCGTGCTCAGCGAGGGAATCAATTGCTTCGGCCGCGCCCGGGTACGGGGGCTGATCTCGCGCGAGTTCCTGCTCGCCGTCTGCCATCACTTGCGCCAACTGCTCGGGGAAACGTTCGATGCCGCGCTCTGCCAACTCCGGGGAGATACCAGAAGTGATTGCCGTGTCGACGACTATGGACTCGTCGGTGTAGCCGTGCACACGCGCCGCTGGGAAGGTGACATCGGCTTCTTGAATGGCATATGTGCGAGCGACAGCCCTTCGGAGCCAACGCAGGTCGGCAGGAATCAACGTGCCGTCGACGTCCCAGACGATGAGTCCCGCGTACTCCGCACTCATGCCGAGCATTCTGGCAGATCGATCAACGGCACGTTGCTCAGACGCTGTAGCTGGCAAGTGACCGATAACTCAGGCACTACCCGGCGAGCTGATTGCTGTGAACCGCCGCAACCTAGCCAGCAATTGCTCCGCCAACCGTGAACGCTCGCCGATCAGTCGCTGGAGCGATTCCGCATCTGTCCCACGCCCCAGTGCACCAACCACGCTGCGACGGCCACGTAGAGGAAGCCCGCGGCGACCACCATGATCCCGTAATCGACTGCCCATTTGGGGACTTCGACGACAGCGATGAGTGCGGCGACGATCATCACGAAGCCGAGTACCAGTGCGAGAGGCGCGAGGGGAGCGAGCTCGGTGTCGCGGTTGTCGGACGATGGCTTGTCGGGCATGAGGTCGAGGCTCCTACGTGCGGTTCTACCGTTCACGGCAGATGACGACCGGGTTCGGGGCGTGGTGCAGGAGGTTCTGGCTGGTCGATCCGACCAGGAGTCCGGTGAGGCGGTTGTGCCCGCGGCTGCCGGTCAGCACCAGTTGCGTGCTCTCGGCGTATTCGAGCAGCGCCTGCGCGGGTGTGTTCTTCTGGACCACTTTGGTGACGGTGACGTCCGGGTACTTCTGGCTCCATCCGGCCATGCGCTCGGACAGCAGTTCCTCCTCTTGCTGGGCCAGAGTCTCCCAGGCGTCGGGCACCGGGGTCCACTGCAGCAGGTCTGGGTCGTTCCAGGCGTGCAACGCGATGACCTCCACATCGAGGGCCGCCGCCAGCTCGAACGCCTCGCCGACCGCGACGGTGCTGCCAGGGCTGCCGTCGACGCCGACCAGCACGGGTCGCCCGTCCGGCAGCGGCTGGTCGGTGCTGCCACGCCATACCGCGACGGGGCAGGCCGCCTTGTTCGCGACCGTCAGGGTGGTGGATCCGAGGAGCAATGTGGTGAGCCGGTCACTGAAGTTCGCCGCGACGACGATCATGCGTGCGACGGCGCTGTGCTCGATCAGCTTGCGTGCGGGCATACCGTCTTCGAGGACCTGGCGGACTTCCACCCGAGGGTGATCGGCGCGCACGGCCTCGAAGGCCTCGTCGAGCTTGTTCTTCGCCGCGGCCCGGAGTTCGGGCACCATGTTGATCCCGGACGACGAGGTCAGCGGGTAGTCGAGGGTGGGAGCGACACCGAGCAGCACAAGCGGGGAGCGCAGGCGATCCGCCATGGCACCAGCCCAGCGGGCGGCCGCCAGCGCGGTGGCGGTGCCGTCTATTCCGACGACGATCGACTGACGGTCGGCGAGTGTGCTCATCGGTTCTCCCGTCGATAGCTGCGACGTGGCTCTCTTCACATTCGCAGCCGACCGTCCGCGCGCAACGGGGTCAGCGGGCCTTGATGCTAGGGACCAAAGACCTCATCTCGGGACCGGATGACCGGCGTCCGCCGGGGCCCAGATCTCGCCTGGAGCCGCAGCGGACGGGCTCGCGGTTCCGGGCCGCAGCACGGTCAACGGGCGAACCGGTCGATGGCCCGCAGGACGGCGGTGCGCATCGAGGGGCTGCCGGTGTGCCCGGAATCCTCGATGACCTGTAGTTCGGCGTCGGGCCACGCTCGTGCCAGCTGCCACGCCGTGTACAGCGGACCGCTGAGGTCGAGCCTGCCGTGGATCAGCACGCCGGGGATGCCCGCAAGCCGGTGCGCGTCCCGCAGCAATTGCCCGTCGTCCAGCCAGGCGGCGTTGGCGAAATAGTGCGTGCAGATCCGCACGAAAGCCAGTTGCGCCGCGTCCGGCTTGGCGCTGTATTGCCCTGGGCTGCCGAGGTTTTCGTGGGCGATGACGGCATCCTCCCAGGCGCACCAGCGCCCCGCCGCCAGCTCCCGCGCCGCCGCGTCGGGGCTTTCCATCAGCTTGCGATACGCCTCGACGAGGTTGCCGTCGCGCTCGGGGAGGGGAACACCGGCGCGGAAGGTCTCCCACTGCTCGGGCAGCAGCCGCGCGACGCCGCGATAGAGCCAGTCGATCTCTTCCGGCCTGGTCATCGTGATCCCGACGAGGACGATCTCGCTGACCCGATCCGGGTGGCGCTGGGCGTAGGCGAGGATCAGCGTCGATCCCCAGGAACCGCCGTACAGCAGCCATCGATCGATGCCGAGGTGCTCGCGCAATCGTTCCATGTCGGCGATCAGGTGGTCGGTGGTGTTGTGTGCCATGTCGACCGTGGGGTCGGAGGCATGCGGCAGACTCTCCCCACACCCGCGCTGATCGAACAGCACGATCCGGTAGACCTGCGGGTCGAACGATTTCCGCGCGCCCCGCCATCCTCCGCCGCCAGGGCCGCCGTGCACGACCAGTGCCGGTTTGCCCGTCGGATTGCCGCTGGTCTCCCAGTAGATGCGCTGGCCGCCCCCGACGTCGAGCAGCCCGTGGGCGTACGGGTCGAGGTCGGGAAAGGGCTGGGGTGCTTCGGATTTCGGGTCAGGCGTGGACACGGATGACCACGGTACTCGCGGACGTGGCTCAGACGGCCTGCGTCGCGGGGGCCGGTGCGCCGACCCGCTCCCTGGTGCGCAGCGAGGCCCAGAGCGCCGCGGTACCGGCAGTGCAGGCCGCAGCCCCGCCCACATGCACGACGACCAGCGCCTCGGGCACATCGGTGAAGTACTGCACGACGCCGACCAGCGCCTGCGAGCAGACCAATCCGAGCAGCACCAACAGCCGAGTGCGGACCGCGGGCGTGATGCCCACGGCGAACAAGCCGAACGCCAGGCCGACCAACAGCGCCAGATACCCGACCAGCAGCTGCGAGTGCAGGTGCACCAGCGTGACGATCTCGACCTCCAGCCGCTCGACAGGCCGCTCGATGCTCTTGTCACCGGCGTGCGGACCCGCCGCGGTCACCAGCGTGCCCGCGATCAAGACAGCGCCGAGCGCGACGCCGCTGAGCGCGGTGAGCCAGCGCAGCGGCGCGGGGGCCTGCACGGTGCCGACGCCGTCGTCGGGTTCGCCGATCTTCGCGTACAGCACCACCGCGAGCCAGACCATCACCATGGACGCGAGCAGGTGCGTCGCGACGGTCCACCACAGCAGTCCGGTGCGCACCGTGATACCGCCGATGATCGCCTGCACGACCGTGCCGCCGGGCATCAGCCACGCGTACACCAGCACTTCGCGGCGCCGCCGCGCCCTGGTCACCGCGAGCACGACGAGCCCGGCGCACAGCGAGACGACGAAGGTGAGCAGCCGATTGGAGAACTCGACGGCCTGGTGGATCGCCGGAACCTCCGACACCGCGACCGGTGTGAAGCTGCCGGGGAAGCACTGCGGCCAGGTCGGGCAACCGAGACCCGACGCGGTGACCCGCACAACAGCGCCGGTAACCGAGATACCCGCCTGGGTGAGGATCACCGCGAGAGCGATCAGGCGCTGCACCCGCAGCGAGGGCAGCGGCAGCTTGTCGACGAGTCGCAGGAACGCGCGATACAGCACGTCGAAAATGGTAGCCCGGCCCGATCCGGCCACCGCACCCGGTCTACTACATTCGGTCGTTGGTCGGTTCAGTGGAAGCGGAACAGCCGGGTCGCGAGGACACCGCACACCGCGCCCCACGCCGCGAGCACGGACAAGCCGAACCAGTCGAGACTGTTGCGCATCGCGTCCTCCAAAGCGACCGCCAGCGCGCCCGAGGGCACCAGCCGGGCCAGCACGCTCACCGCGGTCGGCAGGTCGTCGCGGGCGAACACGATGCTGGAAATGCCGAGCATGACGAACCACAGGATGTTCGCCAGCGCGAGCACCACCTCGGCCTTGAGGGTGCCGCCGAGCAGCAGGCCCATCGCCGCGAAGGTGGCGGTGCCGAGCGCGATCACCGCGGCGCCCAGCAGCAGCCCGACGGGTTCGGGGCGCCAACCCAGCGCGACGCCGATCAGGCCGAGCAGGACCGCTTGCAGCACCACGACGATGAGCACCGCCGCGCTCTTGCCCGCAATGACGCCCCAGCGCGGCAACGCCGTCGCGCCGAGCCGCTTGAGCGCCCCGTAGCGACGGTCGAAGCCGACCGCGATGGCCTGTCCGGTGAACGCGGTCGACATCACGGCCACCATCATCACCGCGGGCACGATGGTGTCCACCCGGTGCGCGCCCAGGTCGCCGAACGGCAGCAGGCTCAGACCGACCAGCAGCGTGATCGGGATGAACATGGTGAGCAGCAGCTGTTCGCCGTTGCGCAGCAACAGGATCAGCTCGAGCCGGGTCTGCGCCAGCATCATCGCGGCGCGCGAACTCGGGCGCGGGGAAGGGGTGAAGGTGCCGGGCGCGAAGCGGTTGGCGGTCGAATCCTGCGTGCTCATCCGCGCAAATCCCGTCCGGTCAGTTCCAGGAAGACGTCTTCGAGACGGCGCTGATCGATCCGGATGTCGGTGGCCAGCACGTCCATTCGCGCACACCACGCGGTGACGGTCGCGAGCACCTGCGGAGTGATCTCGCCCTCCACCAGATACGTGCCCGGCGCGGTTTCCCTGGGCGCGAAGCCTTCCGGCAGCGCCCCCTTCAGCAGGTCCAAGTTCAGTTTGGCCGGCGCGCAGAACCGCAGCTGCCCGGCCGCGCCATGCGCCGTGACCTCGGCCGGAGTGCCGGAGGCGACGATGCGGCCGTGATCGATGATCACCAGCTGGTCGGCGAGCTGCTCGGCCTCGTCCATCATGTGTGTGGTCAGCACCACGGTCACGCCATCCCGGCGCAGAGCGTCGATCAGCTCCCAGACCATCAGCCTGGCCTGGGCGTCCAGACCCGCGGTCGGCTCGTCCAGGAAGACGATCTCCGGCTTGCCCACCAGGGCGCAGGCCAGCGCGAGGCGCTGCTGCTGCCCGCCGGAGAGGCGGCGGTAGGGCGTACGCCGGTTGTCCTGGAGACCGAGCGTGCGCAGCAGCCAGTCGGGGTCGAGCGGATCGGCGGAGTAGGCGGCCACCAAGTCGAGCATTTCGCCCGCCCGTGCACCGGGATACGCGCCGCCGCCTTGAAGCATGACGCCGATACGGGGACGAAGCCGTTCGGAATCGGCGACCGGGTCCAGGCCGAGCACTCGCACCACACCCGCGTCCGGCGCGGCGAACCCCTCGCACATCTCCACCGTTGTGGTCTTGCCCGCCCCGTTCGGACCGAGCAGCGCGAGCACCTGCGCCGGTTCTACGTCGAACGTCAAGCCGTCCACCGCCGTCGTCTCGCCGAAACGCTTGACGACACCGTCGACACTGACGGCGGGTCCGGAACTTACCGTCACGACTCCGCCTCGCCGGCGCTCGGCTGGGTCGCGCCCGCTGGTGCTGTGTTGACGGTTCCCACGCTGCGCACGGTCACGACTCCGCCTCGCCGGCGCTCGGCTGCGTCGCGCCAGTTGGTGCTGTGTTGATGGTTCCCTCGCTGCGCTCGGTCACGATCTCACACCGTAAGCAGTGGGCACCTGTGACGGAGCCGACACCCCCGCCTGCCCACGCCAGGGCAGCGCGTTGCGCGTGATCACGATGAACAGCACCCCGACGATCAGGGTGGCGATGGCGGCGCCCACGATCTGGAACACCTCGAGGTTGGCGCCGCGCGGCATCAGGATCACGCTCACGACCGCCGAGAACGCCACCGCCGGAACGCGGAACACCGGCCGGGTGGCCCACGCGGCCATCGGCACGATCGCCCACAGCAAATACCACGGCTGCACCACCGGGAACAGCAGCACGATGGCGCCCAGCGCCACGCCGAGCGCGCCGACCGCGTGCAGCCGCCCCGTGCCGGTGGCCACCAGCATCCGCACCGTGAAGAAGCCCGCTACCACCGCCGCGATCGGCCGGGTGATGCTCAGCAGCGCGGTGGTGTGGTCGCCGAGTCCGAGCAGGACGCCGCCGAATCCGGTGATGATGCCGAGCACGGTCGGCAGCGACATCCAGCTGCGTACCACGCTGGCCGTGTTGAGGGTGTAGATCCAGCCGAAGCCGAGCCCACTGACCGAACTGATGAAAAGCGTTGTGCCGAGGGCGATCGCGCCCAGCATGGCGGCCGCGATGGCGACGGTGCGCAGCGTGGCGCCCCAGCGCCGGGCCAGCGCCATCCCGACGAAACCGAGCGCGATGATCGAGGTGAACTTGATCGTCGAGGAGAGCGTGATGATCACCGCGCCGCTGGTCAGCCAGGCGTAGGCGCGGCCGTCGAACGGGTGGGTGTCCTCGATCGCGCGCAGGCAGAGCTCGAGTCCGGCCAGCATCAGCCCGAGCATGAGCGCGTCATTGTGCACGCCGCCGACCAGGTGGAACAGCACCAGCGGATTGGCCGCGCCGAGCCACAGCGCGCTCACCGGCGCGACGCCGCAGCGCACCGACAGCCGCGGCAGCGCCCAGACGATCAGCGCGACTCCACCCAGCGCCAGCAGCCGGTGCACCCAGACGCCCGCGATGATGTTGTCGCCGGTGAGTTCGGCGATTCCGCGACCGATCCAGAGGAACAGCGGCCCGTAAGGCGCGGGAGTATCACGCCAGATTGTCGGAACGTTGTTGGTGAGGACGTTGTCGATCCCCAAACCAGCGACCGGCCCCTCCTCATAGGGATCGATGCCGCGCGCGGCGATCTCGCTCTGCGCCAGGTAGGAGTACACGTCGTTGCTGAAAAGCGGCGGCGCCACGCTGAGCGGGATGATCCACAGCAACAGCGTGCGGTCCAGCTGCGAGCGGGTCAGCCGGTGGATGGGGGAGCCGCCGATGCCGCCCACCGCGAACCGCCCCAGCAGCAGCCAGGCCAGCACCACCACGACGGTGCCGGTCATGCACATGGCCAGCGAGCCGGTGTGCGCGCGGGCGAAGATGCCGAGCACGCGGACGCCGGAGGTCGGGTTCTGGTGCACCGGCTGCGCGCCGATGCCGAGCGCGCTGATCGCCATCAGCACCGTGCCCGTCGCGCCCATCAGGCGGATCCGGTCCAGCTGCGCCAGCTCTTTGCGATCGAGACCGGGGACTTCCGATTCGTCCCGATGCAGCACCGCGATGGTGTGATCGGGCGTGGGCACATCGAGTCCGAGTGCCCGGCGCCCGAACGCCAGTGTCCTGCGCCGCGCGCCCTCCAGTACCGCCACGAGACGAAGCCTAGTTCGCGTGGCGGTCGCGCACGGCGAACGGGCACCGCTCGTTCCGATCGGACCTCTCCCGTTCGCGGGGGACAATCGACGCATGGTTTCGGAGTCCAGGCGGCGTATCGAGGTCGCCGCGTGCGGGCTGCTGGCGCGGCACGGGTATCACGGGTTCGGGCTGAAGGCGCTGAGCGAAGCGGCCGAACTGCCGTACGGCTCGATCTACCACCACTTCCCCGGCGGCAAGGAGGAGATCGCGGTCGCCGCGATCACCGGGACGGGGGTGTTGACCGGCCGGATGATCCGGCAGGCTCCGAGTGACGTGTTCGCCACCATGGCGACGCTGTTCGAATTCATGGTCGCCAAGCTGGCGGACTCGGACTGGACCGACGGGTGCCCGATCGGCACGCCCGCGCTGGACGGCGGCAGCGACGTCGACGCGGTGCGCTCGGCCTGCGTATCCGCCTTCGACACCATGGAGCACGCTTTCGCCGGGCTGCTCACCGAGCTGGGCCTGCGCGAGGAAGATGCCGCGGCGTTGGCCACGACCGTGGTCGCCGCCTACGAGGGCGCCACGATTCTGGCCCGGATCAGGCAATCCGACGCGCCGTTGCGGACCGTGGCGGATTCCATGGAGCGGCTGATCCGGTGGACGTTTGCCGCGAGCAGCGCCGGGTCCGCGCCGGGCGATGCGTCCGGGGCGCATCCGTCGGCCGCCGGAAGCACTTCGGAAATGCCGTTCGAGCAGGGCGATTCGGCGTAAAGCCTTGATTAGAAAGAACGTTCTAGCGACACTAGAACGATGAAGCGTCTGATGCTCACCGGTCCTGGCGAACTGCGTTGGGAAGAACACCCGGAACCCGAACTGAGCGGCCCTGGCCAGGCATTGGTGCGGCCGGTCGCGCTGGCCACCTGCGACATCGATCCTGCTGTCCTGCGCGGAGCGTTCCCGCTGGCCGGGCCGTACCCGTTCGGGCACGAGGGCGTCGCCGAGGTGGTCGCGGTCGGGCCGGAGGTCCGCAGCGTCGCCGTGGGCGATCGTGCCGTCGTGCCCTTCCAGATCTCCTGCGGCAGTTGCCGGTCGTGCACGCGGGGCCGGACCGGGAACTGCGGCAGCCATCCACCGCTGTCCACTTTCGGGCTGGGCGCCATGGGCGGGCTGGACTGGGGCGGGTTGTGGGCCGACCTGGCCCTGGTGCCCCACGCCGACGCCATGCTCGTGCCGCTGCCGTCCGGCGTCGATCCGGTCGCCGTGGCCAGCGCCAGCGACAACATCCCCGATGCCTATCGCTCCGTCGGACCCCAACTCGCCGCCGATCCGGGCGCTGAAGTCCTCGTGATCGGCGGCCCCGCCGCCCCCTCCATCGGACTGTATGCCGCCGGGCTCGCGGTCGCGCTCGGCTCCGCTCGCGTCGTCTATCTCGATGACTCCGCGGAGCGGTTGGCGATCGCGAACTCGCTCGGCGCGGAGGCGATCGAGGGGCCGCGAGATGCTCGTGTCGGCCGGTTCCCGGTCATCGTGGAGGCGGCGGGCGGAGCTATGGCGCTGCGCGCGGCGATCGACGCGACCGCCTACGACGGCTGGTGCACCAGCGTCAGCGTCCAATTGCAGGACGTCGCCCTGCCGATCCTCGGCATGTACACCCGCTGCTGCACCTTCCACACCGGCCGCGCGCACGTCCGTCCGGTCATTCCGGCGGTCCTCGATCTGGTATCCGCGGGCCGCTTCGATCCGGCGCTCGTCACGACCGCCACGGTCGCGTGGGACGAAGCCGTGGACGCGCTTTTGGAGACGCCGATGAAGCTGGTCGCCGTGCGGTGAACGCCGCTTGTGACCAATCGCACTCCATTCGCGCATCACCGCGCCGGATACCGGTCCGGTCGCGCTCGCCCTCGGCGATGACCGGTCGGCGTTCGCCGACGGATTTCGTTCAGCACTACCTATCCGCAGGTCAGCGGGCGGAAAGCGGGCGCAGGTGGCGGGTCGGCAGCCCTCCTGTACGGACGCTCGGCGCAGCAGAATTCGCGCAGGTCAGTCGGGTGGCGAACTCAGGGGACCCTTATTAGATTTCGGGAACGAATTCCGCCACACTGATGTTGTGAAAACCGTGGGTTTGCGGACAGACGACACAGGAACCGGTCGCCGGGCCGGTGCCGGGTCGGTCGCTGCTCCCGCGACGGTCGGCGGCGAGGGACATACCCGTGCGGCCATCGTCCAGTTGCTGCTGGAGGAAGGGCCGATCACCGCGACCGCCATCGGGAACCGGCTGGGCCTGGCCCCGGCGGGGGTGCGCAGGCACCTGGAAGCCCTGATCGAGTCCGGTCAGGCACGAGCCAGCCGGTCGGCGCCGTGGCAGCAGAAGGGCCGCGGCCGCCCGGCCAAGCAATACCAGCTCACCGCGGCGGGCCGAGGCAAATTGGGCCACGCCTACGACGATCTGGCTGGAGCGGCCATGCGGCAGCTCGGCAAGATCGGCGGCGAACAGGCCATCACCGAGTTCGCCCGCCAGCGGGCACGCACTATCGTGGCCGGGATCGAACCGGTCGAGGAGCACACCCCGGAGCAGACCGAGGCCAAGGCCGAGGAGATCGCCGAAGCGTTCACCGACGCCGGTTTCGCCGCCACCACCCGCAAGGTGGGTGCGGGCGTGCAGATCTGCCAGCACCACTGCCCGGTCTCGCACGTCGCCGAGGAGTTCCCGCAGCTGTGCGCGGCTGAACTCGAGGCGTTCCGCGAGTTGCTCGGCACGCACGTGCAGCGGCTGGCGACGATCGCCAACGGCGACTGCGCGTGCACCACGCACGTGCCGCTGGTGGTGCCACCGGTAGCCCACACCACAACGTCAGCACAAACCGCTGCACAGCCCGCAGCGGTACGAACGAACGACTCCGGAAGGAGTGCCGAATGACGACGACCACCGACCAGGTGCAACCGCTCACTCAGGAAGAGGCCATCGCCTCGCTGGGCAAATACGGTTACGGCTGGGCCGATTCGGATGTGGCCGGCGCCAGCGCGCAACGAGGTCTGTCCGAGGCGGTTGTCCGCGACATCTCGGCGAAGAAGAACGAGCCGCAGTGGATGCTCGACCAGCGGCTCAAGGCGCTGCGCATCTTCGATCGCAAGCCGATGCCGGTTTGGGGCTCCAATCTCGAGGGCATCGACTTCGACAACATCAAGTACTTCGTGCGCTCGACCGAGAAGCAGGCCGCGTCCTGGGACGAGCTGCCCGAGGACATCAAGAACACCTACGACAAGCTGGGCATCCCGGAGGCGGAGAAGCAGCGGCTGGTCGCCGGTGTCGCCGCGCAATACGAGTCCGAGGTCGTCTACCACCAGATCCGCGAGGACCTGGAGGCCCAGGGCGTGATCTTCCTGGACACCGACACCGGTCTCAAGGAGCACCCGGAGATCTTCCAGCAGTACTTCGGCTCGGTGATCCCCGCAGGCGACAACAAGTTCTCGGCGCTGAACACCTCGGTGTGGTCGGGTGGCTCGTTCATCTACGTGCCCCCTGGCGTGCACGTCGACATCCCGCTGCAGGCCTACTTCCGGATCAATACCGAGAACATGGGCCAGTTCGAGCGCACGCTGATCATCGTCGACGAGGGCGCCTACGTGCACTACGTCGAGGGCTGCACGGCGCCGATCTACAAGTCGGACTCGCTGCACTCCGCGGTGGTGGAGATCATCGTGAAGAAGGGCGGGCGCTGCCGCTACACCACCATCCAGAACTGGTCGAACAACGTCTACAACCTGGTCACCAAGCGGGCCAAGGCGGAGGCGGGCGCGACCATGGAGTGGATCGACGGCAACATCGGCTCCAAGGTCACCATGAAGTACCCCGCGGTCTGGATGACCGGCGAGTACGCCAAGGGCGAGGTGCTCTCGGTGGCCTTCGCCGGTGAAGGCCAGCACCAGGACACCGGCGCGAAGATGCTGCACCTGGCCCCGCACACCTCCTCGACCATCGTGTCGAAGTCGGTGGCGCGCGGCGGCGGCCGGGCTTCTTACCGCGGCCTGGTGCAGGTGAACAAGGGCGCGCACGGTTCGAAGTCCACGGTGAAGTGCGACGCGCTACTGGTCGACACGATCAGCCGCTCCGACACCTACCCCTACGTCGACATCCGCGAGGACGACGTGACCATGGGTCACGAGGCGACTGTCTCCAAGGTCTCCGAGGACCAGCTGTTCTACCTGATGAGCCGCGGCCTCACCGAGGACGAGGCGATGGCCATGGTGGTGCGCGGCTTCGTCGAGCCGATCGCCAAGGAACTGCCCATGGAGTACGCGCTCGAACTCAACCGCCTGATCGAACTGCAGATGGAAGGAGCCGTCGGCTGATGGCCGTGGAGAACGTTGCCGAAGCCGCTGAGGCTCGTACCCCCGCGATCAACAAGGGCGAGGTCTTCACCTCGTTCGACGTGAACGCCTTCGAGGTGCCCTCCGCCAAGGACGAGGCGTGGCGGTTCACGCCGCTGCGCCGCCTGCGCGGACTGCAGGACGGCACCGCGGCCGGCGACGGCCGCGCGACCGTCGAGGTCGCAGCCGTCGACGGCGTCACGGTGGAGACGGTCGATCGCGCCGACGCCCGGCTGGGCGAGGGCGGCGTCCCGTCGGATCGTGTTGCCGCGCAAGCCTACTCGGGCTTCGAGCAGGCGACGGTCGTGTCGGTCGGCAAAGAGATCGAGGTCGCCGAGCCGGTGACCGTCACGATCACCGGCCCCGGCGAGGGCAAGACCGCCTACGGGCACCTGCAGATCCGCCTGGACCGCTTCGCGAAGGCCACCGTGGTCATCGATCAGCGCGGCAGCGGAACCTACGCCGAGAACGTGGAATTCGTGCTCGGCGACTCCGCCAAACTGACCGTCGTCGCGGTGCAGGACTGGGCCGACGACGCCGTCCACGTCACCGCGCACCACGCCGAACTCGGCCGCGACGCCACCCTGCGGCACACCTCGGTCACCCTCGGCGGCGACTTGGTGCGCCTGACCGGCAACGTCCGCTACGCGGGCCCCGGCGGCGACGCCGAACTGCTCGGTCTCTACTTCGCCGACGCCGGCCAGCACTTCGAACAGCGCCTGCTCGTCGACCACGCGGTGCCGAACTGCAAGTCGAACGTGCTGTACAAGGGTGCGCTGCAAGGCGATCCGCAGTCGCCCAAGGGCGATGCCCGCACCGTGTGGGTGGGCGACGTGCTCATCCGCGCCGCGGCCGAGGGCACCGACACCTTCGAGGTGAACCGCAACCTGGTGCTCACCGACGGCGCGCGCGCCGATTCGGTGCCGAACCTGGAGATCGAGACCGGCGAGATCGTCGGCGCCGGCCACGCGTCCGCCACCGGCCGGTTCGACGACGAGCAGCTGTTCTACCTACGCGCCCGCGGCATCCCGGAGGACGCCGCCCGCCGTCTGGTGGTGCGTGGGTTCTTCCACGAGATCATCCAGAAGATCGCGGTACCCGAGGTCCGGGAGCGGCTGGAGTCGGCCATCGAGGCCGAACTCGCCGCTATCGGCGCATGACGAACCAGACCTTCTACAACTAAGGAATTCGAATTCGATGACCACCCTGGAAATCAAGGACCTGCACGTCGAGGTCGCCAACCCCGACGAGACCGGCGAGCCCATCAAGATCCTCAAGGGCGTGAACCTCACCGTGAAATCCGGTGAGACGCACGCGATCATGGGCCCGAACGGCTCCGGCAAGTCGACGCTGTCCTACGCGATCGCCGGTCACCCGAAGTACACGGTGACCTCCGGCTCGATCACCCTCGACGGCGAGGACGTGCTGGAGATGTCGGTCGACGAGCGCGCGCGTGCGGGCCTGTTCCTGGCCATGCAGTACCCGGTCGAGGTTCCCGGTGTCTCGATGTCGAACTTCCTGCGCACCGCCGCCACCGCCGTCCGCGGTGAGGCGCCCAAGCTGCGGCACTGGGTCAAGGAGGTGAAGGAGTCGATGAGCGAGCTGGAGATCGACGCCGCCTTCGCCGACCGCAGCGTGAACGAGGGCTTCTCCGGTGGTGAGAAGAAGCGCCACGAGATCCTGCAGCTCGGTCTGCTCAAGCCGAAGATCGCGATCCTGGACGAGACCGACTCCGGCCTCGACGTGGACGCGCTGCGCATCGTCTCCGAGGGCGTCAACCAGTACAAGGAACGTGAGCACGGCGGCATCCTGCTGATCACGCACTACACCCGCATCCTGCGCTACATCCAGCCGCAGTTCGTGCACGTCTTCGTCGGCGGCCGCATCGTCGCCGAGGGCGGTCCCGAACTCGCCGAGGAACTCGACGCCAACGGCTACGTTCGCTTCACTCAGACCGCTACTGCTGGAGCCTGATATGACCGCTACGGTCCGCACCCTCGACGTCGCCCGCATCCGGGCCGACTTCCCGATCCTGAGCCGCACGGTCCGGGACGGGAAACCGTTGGTGTACCTGGACTCCGGCGCGACCGCGCAGCGGCCGATCGGGGTGCTGGAGGCCGAACGCGACTTCCTGATCACCAGCAACTCGGCGGTGCACCGCGGTGCGCATCAGCTTGCCGAGGAGGCGACCGACGCCTACGAGGGCGCGCGGGCCGATATCGCGCGGTTCGTCGGCGTCGACGCGGGCGAGATCGTGTTCACCAAGAACGCCACCGAGTCACTGAACCTGGTGACGAACGCGTTCGGCGACAACCGGTTCCCGTATCACGTCGGGCCGGGCGACGAGATCGTCATCACCGAGCTGGAGCACCACGCGAATCTGGTGCCCTGGCAGGAGCTGGCCCGCCGCACCGGCGCGACGCTGAAGTGGTACGGCGTCACCGACGACGGCCGCATCGACCTCGACTCGCTGGAACTGTCGCCTGCCACGAAGGTGGTCGCGTTCACCCACCAGTCCAACGTCACCGGCGCTGTCGCCCCGGTCGCCGAATTGGTGCGCCGCGCAAGGAACGTAGGCGCGCTGGTGGTGCTGGACGCCTGCCAGTCGGTGCCGCACATGCCGGTGGACTTCCACGAGCTCGGCGTCGATTTCGCCGCGTTCTCCGGCCACAAGATGCTCGGCCCTTCCGGCGTCGGCGTGCTCTACGGCCGCCGCGCGCTGCTGGAGGAGACGCCGCCGTTCATCACCGGCGGGTCCATGATCGAGACGGTGTTCATGGACCACAGCACCTACGCTCCGCCGCCGCAGCGGTTCGAGGCGGGTGTGCCGATGACCTCGCAGGTGGTCGGATTGGGCGCGGCGGTGCGGTATCTGGAAGAGATCGGCATGGAAGCCGTTGCGGCCCATGAGCACACGCTGGTCGGCGCGGCGCTGGAAGGGCTGGCCGGGATCGACGGTGTGCGCATCGTTGGCCCGACCGAGAACATCGATCGCGGTGGCGCGGTGGCGTTCCTGGTCGAGGGCATCCACGCGCACGATGTCGGGCAGATCCTGGACGACGAGGGCGTCGCGATCCGAGTCGGCCACCACTGTGCGTGGCCGCTGCACCGGCGCTTCGGCATCGCCGCCACGGCCCGCGCCTCGTTCGCGGTCTACAACACTCTCGCCGAGGTGGACGCGCTGGTCGCCGCGGTGCGGAAGGCCCAGAGCTTTTTCGGGGTTGCATAACACATGCGCATGGAGCAGATGTACCAGGAAGTGATCCTGGACCACTACAAGCACCCGCACCACCGCGGGCTGCGCGAGCCGTACGGCGCCGAGGTGCACCACGTCAACCCGACCTGCGGCGACGAGGTGACCCTGCGCGTTCAGCTGGACGACAACGGCGACGTCGCCGACGTCTCCTACGACGGGCAGGGCTGCTCGATCAGCCAGGCCGCCACCTCGATCCTCACCGACCAGGTCATCGGGCTCCCGGTGCAGCAGGCGCTGAAGGTGGTCGACTCCTACAGCGAGATGATCTCCAGCCGCGGCACCATCGAGGGCGACGAGGACATGATCGGCGACGGCATCGCGCTGGCAGGCGTGTCGAAGTATCCGGCGCGGGTCAAATGCGCACTACTGGGCTGGATGGCGTTCAAGGACGCCGTGGTCCGGATAACCTCCGCGGAAGAGACCAAGCGCGCAATGGGCAGCGCCCTGCCGAAGAATGGGGAACGTCATGACTGAGACGACACCGGCGACCGAATCGGCCGAACTCTCGGCCGAGCAGGTCGAGCTCTCGGCCGAGGAGATCAAGCACCTCGAGGACATCGAGGAGGCGATGCGCGACGTCGTCGACCCGGAACTCGGCATCAACGTCGTCGACCTCGGCCTGGTCTACGGACTGCGCGTCGAACAGGACAACGTCGCCGTCCTCGACATGACGCTGACCTCCGCGGCCTGCCCGCTCACCGACGTGATCGAGGATCAGTCGCGCAACGCGCTGGTGCGCAGCGGACTGGTGGAGGACCTGAAGATCAACTGGGTCTGGGTGCCGCCGTGGGGCCCGGACAAGATCACCGAGGACGGACGCGAGCAGCTGCGCGCGCTCGGCTTCACGGTTTAGGCGTACCGCCACCTTCGCTCCGGCCATGCGCGGGCTATGGACGGACTGCGTCCGGCAGCGCCGCCTGTGCGTAGCTCCTGCCTTCGCTCCGGCTGACCTCCGCCTTCGCGCAGCGCTATTCGGCATCGGGTCCGGATCGCAATGATCTGGGTCCGTGTCGTTGCGCTGCGGCAGGCTTCCGGGGTCGTCATGCGGCGGCATCGGCGTGCCGTCCCGCCATTGGACGGATTCGAGGACAGCGGGAATGATTGCGGTGGTTCCGATTCCGGGGCGCATCCGAGAGAAAGACTGTTCGATGAGATTGATGGGTAAGGTCGGCTTTGCCGTCGCGGCAAGCAGCCTTGCGGTGGGGTCGGTGTTCGGCGCGGGATCGGCGAACGCGGCGGGCTTGTACGCGGCGATCGCGATGAGCGGTGGCTCTTGGACGTACGGGGTGAGCATCGATGAGGCGGGCGTCGACGAGGCAAGGGCCGCGGCGCTCGCCAACTGCGGTGCCGCCGACTGCGAGGTGATGACCACCTGGGCGAACGGCTGCGGTGCGCTGGCCGAGAGCAACGATGGTGTGGCCGCGGCGTCGGGTCCGAACCGGGCCGAGGCCGAGCGCGCCGCTTACCAGCGGCTCGCGCAGATCACCCCGACGGCGCAGCTCGCCAACGTCGGCTCCGCCAGCCTGAGCGGCGCGAAGATCGTCGAGGTCGTCTGCACGAGCAACGCCCGCTGATCCGACGGTGAGATTGGGCCGATCTCCCCAAGGGGTCCGGGCCCGTTCGCGTCAATCGACCTGGGCTCGCTTTCTCGTGTGAGCCGGGGAGCCACCGCGCGCTCGGCCGCACGGTGAGGCGATCGAAAATCGCGCGGTAGCTGGCCAATTCGGCGGGGGAGGCTGCGATCGGCGGCGAGTACCGTTTCCTGATCGGTAGCCCCCTACAACCGAATGGACGACGTGTGGTCCCTACCGCACAGCGTGGGAAGTCCTGGCGTTGGACACGGCAAGTGAGCGGGACGATGATCTGAGCCCTGAATCTGTCGCCAGAAGGGGAGGATCGTATGTCGGTGCCGCACAAGGCTGCCCTGGGTCTGGCGGTGGTGTCCGCCGCTACCTGCGCCATCGTTGGCAGTCCTGCGGGTCAGGCCCGCGCCGCCGGGGTTTACCACGGCGCGATTGCGCTTTCGAGCACCGGCGCGATCGGGTCGGCGGTCAACTTCTCGACCGCCGACGCAGCCGAGACCGCCGCCCGATCCCAGTGCGGTGTAACCGACTGCCGGACGGTGGTGCAGTTCTGGAACGCCTGCGGGTCGGTGGTCCGCGGCGCCGATGGTCGCCACGGTTGGGCGTGGGCGATCACCCGGGCCGATGCCGAACGCCGGGCCATCGAGTTCCTCGGTCCCAGCGCACCGCCCTTCCCCGATCTCGGCAGCGCCGTGCCGCGCCCCGCCACCGTGCGCCTCACGGTGTGCACAATGACCGCCTGATAGCTCAGACCTTGCGGCCAGCCGTGCGCCGCTTCGACCACGCCGGGACGGCGCGCTCGGATCGCGGCGCGGCACAGGTAGCTCGCCTGACTGTTCGCCAGGCAGTCGCTCAGGTCGATCTTTGCCGCCGTCGGAGCCACAGACTAGCGTTACGGCAGCGTTTCCTAATGGTTGCTGCAAAGTTGCTAATGACGATGGGGGTGGGTGTGAGAATGAGTCCGGTCACGCGAGTTCGTCCCAGTCGCAATCCACTACTTTCCTCGAAGGGAGCTCGGTAATGGCAGCACAGGACATGGCCACCGAAGGCAGGACGTCAGAGGGCCGGCGTGAGGAGATGGCGGACATCCGGGGGGAGGTGGAGTTGCTGCGGATGCGGTTGGACGAGGCGCGGCAGGAGGCGCAGAGCGCCCGGCAGTCCGCGATGCAGGCCAGCGGGTTGGCGCGGCAGGCGCAGGCGCAGGCTCGTCAGGTGCAGCATCAAGCGCAGATCGCCCAGCAGGACGCCAGCCAGGCCAACCAGCAAGCCCAGCAGGCCAAGCAGCAGGCCATTCTGGCGGGGAATCAAGCACAGCAGGCCCAAAGCGAGGCCGACCGGGCCCAGAACCATGCCCAGCAGGCCCAAGGGGAGGCCAATCAGTCCCAGCAGCGCGCGGTCTCCGCGCAGGATCAGGCCGATCAGGCCACCCAGCTGGCGCAGCAGGCCGAGGACCAGGCCAGCCGGGCTCAGGATCGGTCCAACCAGTGGGAGATGCAGCTGCATCAGATCCGCCAGCAGGCCCGGCAGTTGCAGGGTCGCTGACCGCGGCCGGATAGCGAGTGAATACGGCGCCGACGGACCGGCGCGCCGGAAACCCGGTGCGTCCGGTTCGCCGGTCCCGGAGAGGTGGGTGGCGATGAGTGATCAAACCCCGCCTCCCCCGGCGGAGGAGCCGGAGGTCGATGTCGAGGTGGTGGTGCCCGAGGCGCTGAGCGCCGGGGCATATGCGAATGGATTCACCTGCTGGTACAACCGAACTGATTTCACCGTGGACTTCCTGGTCTATCTCCCCGCCGAACCCGGTTCGGTCAAGGGCGACGGGCCGGTGATGCGGCAGCCCGTGCAGGTCGTATCCCGGGTGAAGTTCCCGCCCGCGTTGATCTTCCGGTTGATGCAGACGCTCAACGACGCGATGAGCAACTACGAGCGCCAGTTCGGTCACATCACCCACCTCGGCGACTAACCGTCGAGCCGATTACGCGTCAGGAGAAACCCACGATGGTCACCTGGTCCGGCCCGGTCATCCTGGTTGCCTGTGCGCTCGACCGCTCGGTCATGCCGGACCCGGCAGTGCGGTATCGGCCCCAACTGATCACCGGGCGCCGCTACCAGCCCGTCACCGTCGCTCCGCGACCGGCGCCCGCATCCCAGTCCATCGTGTCCGGGAGGGCCGCGGGCAGCGTCGGGTGAGCCGGGACGGGCGATCGACGCAGCCCCCGGCTCGCACGCTCCCGGCCAGGCGCGGGCATCCGGCGAAACCCGTGCGGTCCGGGGGCGGAAGTGGACATGATGCCGGAGTGGACGAGATGACGTATCTGCGGTCGAGACAGGCACTGCACGCGGTGGCGGAGTTGCTCATAGCGGGGCCGCAATACCGGGAGTTCGGCACTATCCGGATGCGTGCGGTGCACGGGGGATTCGGGGGTGTGCGGTGGCCGATCTCGGTCGTCGGCGCCGAGTTGGTGTGGCCGGAGGGGCGGACCCGGCTGGAGGGGACCTACCGCGAGGTGGCGCGTGTGGCCGGCTTCGAACCGGGAGCGCCGGAGGGTTCCTATTCGGACACCACCGGTGTCGATCTCGACGCCGCGATCGAGCTGGACCCGTCGGCGGCGGGGCTGATCGAGGAGTGGTTCGCGGTGGGGGACAGAGCGTTGCGCTGCCTGGCACCCGATCTGACGCCGGTGCTGTGGCCGGAGCATTTCGATCTGGCGAGCACGCTGGACGAGGTGAACTACGGCGTGTCGCCGGGCGACGACGCGCATCCGGGACCGTACGCCTACGTCGGACCGTGGACCCCGCGCAGCGGCGAATTCTGGAACGCGCCGTTCGGCGCGCTGCGTCCACGCGACAAGGTGAACACCGTGGCGGCGCTGCTGCAATTCTTCGAGGAAGGCCGGGAACGCGCGGCCAAGGGCTGACCCGGCCTCCGGGTCCGGCTGATCACCGACCGCAACCGGCGAAGGTCAGGCGCCTTTGCGTGTGGCGGTCTTCTTGGCGGTTTTCTTCGCAGGCGCCTTCTTCGCCGCGGTGCTCTTGGCCGCGCTCTTCGAACTCTTGGCGGCCGCCTTCTTCGCCGCTTTCTTCGGTTCGGCCTTCGCCGCACCGTCGCCGCCTGCCGTCCGGCGTCCGCTGGCCTCCAGGCTGCGCTGCAGCGCGGCCACCAGGTCGACCACCTCGGCGTCCATCCCGGTGGGCACCAACTCCGGCTGCTCGGGCACCTTCCCGGTGCCGCTGGCGATCGCCTCGTCCAGCAGCCGTTTGAGCTCGATCTGGTATTCGTCGGTGAACTGGTCCGGATCGAAGTCGTCGGACATGGCGTCGACCAGCGTCTCGGCCATCTTGATCTCTTGCGGCTTCGGTTGCGCGACACCGTCGAGCGATTCGAAGTCCACCGAGCGCACCTCGTCCGGCCACAGCAGGGTTTGCAGCACCAGCACGCCATCGCGCACGCGCAGCGCGGCGAGCCTGGTCTTCTGGCGCAGCGTGAAGTACACCAGCGCGGTGCGCTCGATCTCCTCGAGCGTCGTCGCCAGCAGCACGTACGCCTTCGGTGTGCTGGAATCCGGTTCCAGGTAGTAGCTCTTGTCGAACAGGATCGGGTCGATCTGCTCGGACGGCACGAACTGCAGCACCGGGATCTCGTGCTTCTCCGCCACGGGCAGTTTCGCGAAGTCCTCGTCGGTCAGCACGACCTTGTCTCCATCCGGAGACTCATAGGCCTTGTCGATATCGGTGTACGGGATGGACTGACCGCACACGCTGCACACGCGGTCGTATTTGATCCGGCCTCCATCCTTGGCGTGGACCTGATGGAACCGGATGTCGTGGTCCTCGGTGGCGGTGTACACCTTCACCGGGACGTTCACCAGCCCGAATGCGATCGAGCCTTTCCAGATCGACCTCATGCACCCATCATGGCCGAACCCGGGCGACCGCGCGACGGAACGGGAATCCCGAGTGTCGCGGCCGCGACACGCCGACGCAGCCGCCACGGCAGCGCCGCGAAGAGGGTCCGCATCGCATCGACCGTGCCCGTCAGGTCGGTGCGGCCGGATAGGTACGCGCGTTGCGCCGCTGGGGGCAGTTCGAAGAACGTGTCGAAGAACACCGGGAGATCAGCGGGCGGCACGGCCAGCAACGCCCGCAGTCCCGCGCCGCGAAGACGGTGGACAACCCGCGCGGCCGCAGGCCACATGTTCTGACCGGCCGCCATGGCATCGGCCGCGGCCAGCGCGGCGGCGACGCTGTATCCGGTCGCCGGATGCAGGAAGCCTCCGGCGGCGCCGAAGGTTTGCGGGCCCGGACGCCCGCCCTGCACGGGGAACCGGACATGCTCGACGGGTTCCGCACCGGTGAGCCGGATGCCCCTGGCGCGCAGCCGGTGGTGCAGGCGCGTGCGCAGCCGCGATCCCGCGAGGGCGGGACGACCGGCCAGGCAGGTCTCCTCCAGCAGCATCCGCTCGTCGTCCAGCGGGACGGCGTAGAGGAAGGAGCGCATCTCGCCTGCCGCCGCGCCGTTGTCGGCGCGCCAGTCCATGAACAGCGGGTCGATACCTGCGCAGCGCTCGGCGTCCACGATCACGCCATAGGCGGTCTGCTCGGCCCGCGCGGGGGAACGGGTGAGGCCGCGGGCGTCCACGACTCTGCCCGCCGCGAGTGACCTGCCCGAGGCGAGAGTCACCCGCTCGGGAGAGATCTCGACCGCGCGGTCGGCGATGATCCGTGCCTCGGACAAGGACAACGACGTCTGCAAACGCGCGGTGTCCAGCACCACGTAGCTGCGGTCGACCTGATGCGCCCGAGTTCCCCATGCCATCGGCCGGGCCACTGTCGCGGCAATCGCCTCCGGCGCCAGCCAATCCGGCAGTTCATCGGCCCATGCCGCATACGTAGCCGTCCACCTGCGTTCCGGTGCGGGATCCACAGCGATGACCGTGAGCCCGCGTGCTGTAGCGCGATGTGCAAGGGCCCGTCCGGCCGGGCCCAGACCACAGACGATCAGATCCGGCGTCACGCTGCGTCCGCCGGGGCGCCTACGTGCATCGTCTGCGCCTTTCGTTCGTTCGGTCCGGACTGGTCGGAGCCTAGTAGTTCGGCTCGCCTGGACGGGGACAACGCGGTTGTCGCCGTCGTGCACGCCGCCATGCCGAAGCCCGGCACATCTCAGATGAATTTCTCGCGAATACCGCGGCATGGACCCCTGCCCGGGGCCGGCTATCCGAGGCCGCAGCGCAGCTGCCGTCGTGATGTTCCGAACAACGGCGCAGCGAACTCTGCTACTGGGTGCGATACCACGCGCTTCGCGGACAGTCGATGTCTCCGTCAGAACAGCGGCGGCGTCAGGGCAACCGTCCCTGCGCGCGGCGGCACAGGATCTCGGCCGCCAGGCGCACAGGACAGGTTCGAGCGCTGGTCGTGCACGGAATGTGTTCTCGCCCACCAGAGTTTCGCTGGCGTTGTTAGGATTCCGGGGCGCTGGCGACGCATCCGGCCCCGGTGTCGAGGTTCGGCGGCGAACAACCGGCGTGCCGGTACGCCGCGATGGCGCGCCGGGCAGGCAGCCGAACCGGCGGCGCCGTGGCAGTCCGAGGACGAAAGCGGCCCGGCCGGAACGAGTTAGGGGTAGAGGCAGTGTTCGAACTGACCAGGCGGCGCAGCCGATGGATCCTGGCGGTGTTCGCCGTGCTCGCGCTGGCGATGGGCACGCTGAGCGCGACGCTGTTCGACAAAGTGCAGGGCGGCGGGTACATCGATCCCGACAGCGAATCCAGCCGTGCGGCCGCGATGCTGCGGGACACCTTCGGCCAGGCCACCCCGAATCTCGTGCTGCTGGTGCGGACTCCCGGGTCGGTGGACGACGACGCCGCGGTCACCGCCGCGACCGAGCTGGTCGCCGAGCTGAAGTCGGAGTCCGGTGTCGCGGGCGTCGCCTCCTACTGGACCGAGAAGTCGCCCGCGCTGCGCAGCACCGACGGCGCCAAGGGCCTGATCGTGGCCAGCATCCTCGGCGAGGAGTCCGAGGTCGACAAACGCGTCGGCGACCTCGCCGAGCGGTTCGGCGGCACGCACGGCCCGCTGGAGGTGCGGGTCGGCGGGTACGCGATGCTGCTGCACGAGACGGTGCAACAGAGCGAGAAAGACGTCGTGCTCGGCGAATCCATCGCCTTCCCGATCACGCTGGTCGCGCTGCTGCTGGTCTTCGGCGGCCTGGTCGCGGCCAGCCTGCCGCTGGTCGTCGCCATGATCACGGTGATGATCACGATGGGTGCGCTGTGGCTGATCGCGAGCATCACCGATCTCGCGGCGACCGCGACCAACGTCGCCACCCTGCTCGGCCTCGGCCTCGCGATCGACTACAGCCTGTTGATCATCAGCCGCTATCGCGACGAGCTGGTCGCCGGACAGCAGCCCGCGGCCGCGGTGGTGGCGACCATGCGCTCGGCCGGTCGCACCGTCGCGTTCTCGGCCGTGACCGTCGCGGTGGCGCTGTCGGGCCTGTTGTTCTTCCCGCTGCTGGCCGTGCGGTCGATGGGGTACGCGGGCTTGGCCGTGGCGGTGATCGCCGCGGTGGTCTCGCTGACCGTGCTGCCCGCGATCCTGTTCCTGCTCGGCACCAAAATCGACAACGGTCAGCTCTGGTGGTTCCTGCGCGCCGCCCGGCCCGCGCCGGGCGAGGGCGCCTGGCATCGCCTGGCCCGGTTCGTGATGATGCGGCCGGTGCCCATCGGGCTCGCGGTGACCGCCCTGCTGCTGGTACTGGGCGCGCCTTTCCTCGGCGTGAAACTCGGCTTCCCGGACGAACGTTCGCTGCCGGAGTCGATGAACAACCGCCAGGTCACCGAGACCATCCAGCGCGACTTCGCCGCCACCGAGCAGAACGGGCTGTTCGCGGTGCTGCCCGAAACCGCCTACAACGCGGCAGGATTGGACGCCTACGCCAGGGAACTGTCGGAGATCGAGAACGTCCGCCGGGTCGACACGGCCACCGGTAGCTACAGCCACGGCGGTCTGCTTGCCCCGCCCACTGCGGCCGACGACCGCTTCCGCGCGCCGAACGCGGCCTATCTCACGGTGATTCCGGACACCACCGATCCAGGTGCGCTGGACCGGATCGCCGGCGCCGTGCGCGCGACGCCCGCCGCGTCGCCGGTGCTGGTCGGCGGCGTGGCCGCGGCGAACGCGGACGCGATCGACGCGGTGGTCTCCGCGCTGCCGTACGCGCTGGTGTTCGTGGTGCTGATCATGGTGGCGGTCCTGTTCCTGCTCACCGGAAGCGTCGTGCTGCCGCTGCTGGCGGTGGTGCTCAGCGTGCTGAGCCTGACCGCGACCTTCGGGGCGCTGGTCTGGATCTTCCAAGACGGGCATCTGTCCGGCTTGCTCGGGTTCACCGTCACCGGCGACCTGCCGCCGACCGTTCCGGTCATGCTGTTCGGCGTCGCGTTCGGCCTGGCCATGGACTACCAGGTGTTCCTGCTGGCCCGCATCCGCGAGGAGTACCAGCGGACCAGATCCAACGCGCTCGCGGTCACCTCCGGGCTGGAGCGGATCGGACGGATCGTCACGGCGGCGGCGGTGTTGATCTCTCTGGTGTTCCTCGGCTTCCTCGCCTCGGACATCACGTTCATGAAAGCCTTCGGTATCGGCCTTCCGCTGGCGGTCCTGGTGGACGCGACCCTGGTGCGCGGATTCCTGCTGCCCGCGGCGATGGAGTTGCTCGGCGACTGGAACTGGTACGCACCCGGGCCACTGCGCAAGCTGCACCGGCGTTTCGGCATCGAGGAGGGGCCGGCCGCCGCCCAGGTTGGCGGCTCCCAGGATTGGCGTCAGCCCGCCCGGCTCTGAAACGCGTATCGGGTAGGGTCGGTCGGGCAGCCCGGGGGAGCCCGCACGGGGTGGGACGGCCGCCCGGGGATGCGGGAAGGCGACCGCGATGACGTATCCCTCCGGCCCCGGATTCGACGGCGGGCCAGGCGATTACGCGAAATCCGACGGTGTGGAGTATGGGTGGGGGCAATCTTCCCCACCCAGCGAGTATCCGATGCCTGCGTGGGAAGCGCCGCCCTTGCCACCGCCCCCGAAATCCAGCACCGGCCGGGTAGCCGGGCTGGCCGTCGGCATCGTCGCCGTCCTGCTCGCAGTCGGCATCGCTGTGGCGGTGGTCCCGCGCGAGCGTGGCGCCGCGCCAGCCGTCGCCACGTCCGCCGACGCGACTACCCGTGCCACCACGACCACCAGCACCCGGACGAGCGGCCCGTCGTCCGGCAGGCTGAGCCACACCGAGTACGCCGGGAACTGGGACTTCCGGTTCGACCGCGTCGAGTTGCACGCCGACTGGGTCGACGGCCGCGACCACCCCGACTGCGGCGACATCGACAAAGCGGGCAAGCTCGCCGGTCTCGGCTGCACGTATGCGGCGGAAATGGTGTTCCGCACCGAGGGCGGCGCGCTGATGCTCACCCAGTTCATCCTCGGCATGACCGACGAGAATCAGGCCGCAGCGGCGACGGATCGATTCAGCGACTCGGACCTGACCCTGCGGCCGGGCTCCTACATCTCCGGTTACGCGACCGGCAAGTGGAAGGACGGCAGCCAGAAGGAGTTCGTCGTGGTGACCATCGCGACCGCCACCGACGCGGTCTCCCCCGAGACGGTGGAGAAGTATCTGCGCTACCGGCACGCCGACATACTCGGTGCACTGGCGTTCCGGTAGCGCGGCGGCGCCCCGTACGGAAATCTCGGCGGCGAGGTCAGAGTCCGCCGGTCGACAGCAGCCCGCCGTCCACCCGCACGGTCTCGCCGGTGATCCATGCGGCCTCGTCGGAGACCAGGAAGCCGATCAGGCGTGCCACGTCCTCCGGGCTGCCCAGCCGCTTCATCGGGTACACGCTCGCGGCGCGTTCCTCGTCGGCCGAGTACAGCGCGTCGGCGAACTTGGTCTTGATCACGCCCGGCGCGACCGCGTTCACGCGGATCTTCGGTCCCAGCTGCCAGGCGAGTTCGTCGGTCAGGCGGATGAGCGCGGCCTTGGACGCGCCGTACGCGGCGATCACGCCGGTCGAGCGGATACCGGCCACGCTGGCCACGTTCACCACGGCGCCCCCGTGGTCGCGCATCCACGCCCGGTACGCCTCCTGGATGTAGCCGAGCGCCGCGACCACGTTCACGTCGAAGATCTTGCGCACCGCGTCCAGGTCCGCGTCCATCAGGGACCCGAACACCGGGTTGATGCCGGTGTTGTTGATCAGGACGTCCAGCGAACCGAACTCCGTGACCGCGCGCTCGACCGCGGCCGCCCGATCCTCGGCGACGCCGGAGTTGCCCGCCAGCGCGACGACCTGACCCTGGTGGCCCAGCTCGCGCAGCTCGTCGGCCGCCTCGTCCAGCGGATCCTTCTTTCGCGCGGTGATCAGCACGTTCGCGCCGCGGCCGAGCAGCTCCGCCGCGACCGCCTTGCCGATGCCGCGGCTGGCCCCTGTGACCAGAGCGCTCTTGCCCAATAGATCGGTACTCATGGCATCGCACGGTAGCGCAGTTGTCCGCCCGTGCCGTTACCGCCGTCACATGCGGGGCGCTGGGCTGCGGGCGAGCCATTCGTCCCGGTTAAAATCGGTGGTTCTTGTGTGCCGTCGGGTCGCACAATCGAGCGCACGCGTCCAGCAACCACGATCCGCGAGGAGAAGTTTGTGATCACCGCGACCGACCTGGAAGTCCGGGCCGGAGTCCGCACCCTGCTGTCGGCCCCCGGGCCGGCGCTGCGCGTGCAGGCGGGCGACCGGATCGGACTGGTCGGACGTAACGGCGCGGGCAAAACGACCACGCTGCGCATCCTGGCGGGCGAGGGCGAGCCGTACGCGGGAAAGATCCTGCGCTCCAGCGACATCGGCTACCTGCCGCAGGATCCGCGCGAAGGCAACCTGGACGTGCTGGCCCGGGACCGGGTGCTGTCCGCGCGCGGACTGGACACGCTGATCCGCGAGATGGAGAAACAGCAGGCCCTGATGGCCGAGGTGGCCGACGACAAGGAGCGCGAGAAGGCGGTACGCAAGTACGGCAGGCTCGAGGAACGGTTCTCCGCGCTCGGCGGTTACGTCGCCGAGAGCGAAGCGGCGCGCATCTGCCACAGCCTCGGATTGCCCGACCGGGTACTCGGCCAGCCGTTGCGCACTCTCTCCGGCGGCCAGCGCCGCCGAATCGAATTGGCGCGCATCCTGTTCGCCGCCTCCGACGGCAGCGGCGGCCGCTCGGACACCATTCTGCTGCTCGACGAGCCGACCAACCATCTCGACGCCGACTCGATCACCTGGCTGCGCGGTTTCCTGCAGAACCACGACGGCGGCCTGATCGTGATCAGCCACGATGTGGAACTGCTCGCCGACGTGGTGAACAAGGTGTGGTTCCTGGACGCGGTGCGCGGCGAAGCCGACGTCTACAACATGGGGTGGAAGAAGTATCTGGACGCGCGCGCCACCGACGAGCAGCGCAGGCGCCGCGAACGCGCGAACGCCGAGAAGAAGGCGAGCGCGCTGCGCGCCCAGGCCGCCAAGCTCGGGGCGAAGGCCACGAAAGCGACTGCGGCGCAGAACATGGCCAAACGGGCCGATCGCCTGCTGGCCGAACTCGACGACGTGCGCGTCGCCGACAAGGTCGCCAGGATCAAATTCCCCGAGCCCGCGGCCTGTGGGAAGACGCCGCTGATGGCCGAGAACCTGACCAAGGTCTACGGTTCGCTGGAGATCTTCACCGGTGTCGATCTCGCTATCGATCGCGGCAGCCGGGTCGTCGTACTCGGGCTCAACGGAGCGGGCAAGACCACGCTGTTGCGCCTGCTCGCCGGGGTCGAGCAGCCGACCGCCGGCGGCCTGGTGCCCGGCCACGGCCTGAAGATCGGGTACTTCGCGCAGGAACACGACACCCTGGACGACGACGCGACCGTCTGGGAGAACATCCGCCACGCCGCGCCGGACGCGGGTGAGCAGGATCTGCGTGGCCTGCTCGGCGCGTTCATGTTCTCCGGACCGCAGCTCGACCAGCCCGCAGGCACCCTCTCGGGTGGTGAGAAGACCCGTCTGGCGCTGGCCGGTCTGGTCTCCTCGGCGGCGAACGTGCTGCTGCTGGACGAGCCGACGAACAATCTCGACCCGGTGTCGCGTGAGCAGGTGCTCGACGCGCTGCGCACCTACGCGGGCGCGGTAGTGCTGGTGACCCACGACCCCGGCGCAGCGGAGGCGTTGTCTCCGGAACGGGTGATTCTCCTCCCGGACGGGACAGAAGATCACTGGTCGGCGGAATATCTGGAACTTATTCAGCTTGCGTGAGTTTCATCACAGGAACCCGTTGATCACGGCCTGCTGAGTGCTTAGCCTGGAAAGACGCTGCTCGGCGACTCGGAGGAAGCCATGAGCGACAGGCCCACACAGACTAAGGCCACATTGGGTAAGGGCACACGCGTCACCGGGAAGTCGCGCGACCGCCTACAAACCCAGCTGAAGAAGCAATACGAGGCCGGTGCGAGCATCCGGTCACTGGCGCGGTCCACCGGCCGTTCCTACGGCTTCATCCACAACGTGCTAGTGGAGTCGCATGTGCAGCTCCGCAGCCGGGGTGGGGCCAACCGCAGGAAGGGCCAGTAGCGTCCGATGCCGCGATGAATTCGCGCCGCGGGGATCGTCCGCACTGTTGACAGCAACGATGTCGACGGAAAGGACCTCGCGGTGCGGGAGCTGCTGCTGCAGATCATGGTGACACTGGACGGCTACGCGGCCGGGCCGGATGGAGCGCTCGACTGGATCGAGGTCGACGATCCCGAATTGGACGACTATCTCGCCGAGCTGCTCAGCGGCGTCGACGCGCAGATCTTCGGGCGCACGTCCTACGAGCTGCTTGCCGGGTATTGGCCGGACGCGCAACGGAATCCGGCGACTCCCGGGGACGCGCGGCTGGCTCCGCTGGTCAACGCGCTGCCCAAACTGGTGCTCTCGCATCGGCCGGACCTGGAGCTGCCGTGGCAGCCCGCCCGCCGGATCGGCGCGGACCTGCGCGCCGAGGTCGCGGAACTGAAGAACAGCTCCGGCAAGCCGGTGGTGGTGTTCGCGGGCGCGCGCACCGCGCAGGAGTTCCTTCGCCTCGACGTGGTGGACGAGCTTCGGCTGCTGGTGTTTCCGGTGCTGCTCGGTGCGGGTCAGCAGCTGTTCGAGGAGGTGGCGCCACGGCGGCTGCGACTGGTGGACGTCGTCGCGTTCCCTGCGTCCGGTGTGGTGCGGCAGATCTATCGCCGCAGTCAGTAACCGGCCACCATGCCGTCGCCGTCCACCAAGAGGTTGGCCAGGCTGCGGAAGATGGGCAGTCCGGTCTTGATCTCCAGGTAGGCGAACTGGCCCTGCGGATTGACCTCGAGAAAGTAGTACTCGCCATCGCGGCCGAGCCGGATATCGAGCACACCGAAGGACAGACCGAGCGCACCCATCAGGGTGGCCAGCGACTTGCTCACCGCGGCGGGCAAGTGGTCGGGCGTGAAGTCGACCGAGGTGTCCAGGCGGGAGTCGACCTTGCCGACCCCGGCTTGCGAGTCGATGCGCACGGTCCATTCGATCCCGTCCACCCACACGACGCGCAGGTCGCAGGTGGCGTCGATGTAGTCCTGGAACGTGGTCGGCGCCGAACGGATCGCGGCGAGCCTGCCGAAGTCGTCGCGGGAGATGATTCTGGTCTCGGCGAACTCGCCGCGGCTGGTGCCGGTGCGTTTGTACACGACGGGACCGGGCCGGGATTCGACGAAACTGCGTGCCTCGTCGGGGTCGTTGGTGATCAGCGTCTCCGGTACCGCGAATCCGGCCCGCAGCGCCGTTTCCAGCTGCACGATCTTGCGTCCCGCGGTGCGGTCGGCGCCCGGGTCGTTGACCCAGTAGGCCGGGATGGACCAGAGCAATCCCTGGATGAAGCCATCGCATTCGGCTTGCCGAAAGTCGTTGTCCGAACTGCGGACACCCGCAGGCACTTGGGCGTGGTGCGGTCGCCGCCACCACACCGACCGGACGTCGTCGAGGCCGATCAGGTGCGACAGCGAGCGGGTCGTGCCGAGCCGGTCCAGGCGGAAGCTGCCGGACTCGCGAGGGAAGTCGCGTAAATCGAGCTGAATCGGACTGAGTCCGTGGTGCTCTCGCAACGTCGCCGCCATCGCGGTGCCGTGGAGGTCATCGGATTCGGACACGATCAGGACCGAGGCCCTCCGGCGTGCCGCCATGTGCGTGCCGTTCAGTCGAGACTGTCGCAGTTGATGCCGTCGTCGCTGCCGTCGAGCGATTTGGTCTGGCAGTAGGTGAACGTCGCGCCGCCCGCACCCGGGCCCTGGACGAGTTGCAGTCGGTCGGCCCAGATTTCGGTGAGCCGGCGCAGCTGGTCGTCGCCGAGTGCCTCCGACGGTGCCTCCGGGATGGTCATCGGCCGGTCGACCAGGTCGATACGCAGACGCCGGGTGAAATCGGCGGTGGCGCCCACGCGAATGTCCACCAATACCGGGCGGCCGTCCTGATCGGAATGCGGCACAGCGGAATCGACGACTCGCAGGACGTCGGACCGACGGAACGTCCACGTGCCCTCGGCGACGCGCACGCTGATTTCGCGGTCCGATTCCGCGACCAGCACACCCTGGAGCGGGGGAACGCGGTCACCCTGCGGCGTCGTGCCGGGACGGCGGATTGCGTCGGTCATAGCCGTTTCTCCGATCTGCTCACCATTTGCCACGACCCCCAAGCGTGTGAGCGATCATATCGCGGTAGGTGCTTCGATCGGTTCGGATCGGGAGATTTACCGGCCGGTGGCAAACCGAATTCCGATCCGGAACCGGCGAGTACCGAAACATTTCCGGTAGGCCGGAAATAGTCAGGGTGCAATCATCGAGCTACCCCAGGGGCTGGATGGGACCGCGTCCATAGCCCGATATTGGCGGCTGTGCATCTGTACTTTCGTGCACTGCGGCCTCCGCAGGCGGCCCAGGCCGGAACCGCCACCGCGTCCGCATGGGATCGTATTTCCTCGGCTCGGCGCGCGGGCCGTCTTGCTCAACTTGTTCGAATCAGACTGGGCGGGCTGGCATTTGCGGCTGCCGGCGCGTCGCAGGGGGCTCAGCGCCGGTTACCGTTGCGCTCGACCCACCACGCCGGGGCGTCGACGAAGTGGTTGTCGAACTCGTCCTGGGCCGCCGCGAGCTCGGCCATGGCCGATTCGCCTGCTGCGATGCGCTCCAGCAGGCGGAAGTACTCGAAGCGCTGCACGCCCGGTGTGAGGGCGATCAAGATGCGCGCCGTGCTGTCGGGCGCGGCGCCGAACGCGTGCGGCATGAACTTGGGTACCACGATCGAACCGCCCGCGCCGACCGTGACGATCCGGTCGCCCGCCAGCACTTGCAGTTCCCCCTCGGCGACATAGAACAGCTCGTCGGAACGTGTGTGGTAATGCGGCGCTGCGCCGTCGGCCCCGCGGTCCATGGCCACTTCGAGTGTGCTCAGGGCGCCGCCCGCCTCCACGGCGTCGATCAGCAGGCGCACGGTGACCGACTTCGTGTGCAGTGTCTCCGCATCCTGCGGCTGGCGGATCGCGGCTTGGGTGTGCGGGCCGGTAGTGCGCATCGGAACTCCATTTGGTTCGGTGTTTGATAGTTAGCGACCGAACTATAAATCACCGAATAGAATCCGTCCATGACGGAGCAGCAGACGGACCCTGTCGACGCGATCGTGGCGCAGTGGCGGCGCGAACGTCCGGACCTCGACCTCGAGGCCATGGCCGTGATCGGCAGGTTGGGCAGGCTGATGGTGGTGGCGCGGCGCGAGATCGAGGCGGTGTTCGGCAAACACGGCCTGCAACGCGGTGAGTTCGATGTACTCGCCGCGCTGCGTCGTTCGGGCGAACCCTTCGAGCTGAACCCGTCGGTCCTCGCCGACACGCTGATGCTCTCGCGGGCCGGGATGACCGGACGGCTGGATCGGCTGGAAGCCGCGGGGCTGGTGCGGCGAGTCGCGGACGCCAAGGACCGTCGCGCGATCCGGGTCGCCCTCACGGCGGCGGGGCGCGAACTCGTCGACGCCATGGTCACCGAACACACCGCGAACGAGACCAGGATCCTGTCCGTGCTGACCACCGGTCAGCGGCAGGAACTGGACCGGATCGCGCGAATTCTACTGAGCAGTATGGAGCTGGGGGAGTAGTCGCGGTAGCTCACGCGGCCTTCGATCCGCCGAATCGCGCTCTACATGGGGAAACTCGTGTCCCGATGAGGTAGCTCGATACTCATGCCCCGCGCTGCCACCCGGGTTTACCGTGGAGTTGCGTGCCGAAAGTTTCGGTGCGATTGTGCAAGGAGGACACGATGATAGACATCGTCACTCTCCGCGGCACCGGGGAGCCGCGGAACTCCGATGGAACGCCCGCGGGCATGCTGCACGAAGTCGCCAAACTACTCGACACCGACAAATTCAGCTGCTTCGAGCCCGAGTGGCCCGCTTCGGTGGGTCCTGTGCCGGTGGGACCGGCGCCGAATGTCTGGGGTCCCTCGCTGGACACATCGGTGCGGCTCGGCACGGCGGCGGGTGTGAAAGCCATCCAGGACTCGCCGAACGTCTGCGGGCTGCTGAGCTATTCGCTCGGCGGCATCTGCGCCAGCCAAATCCTGGAGGGCGTCCGGTCGGGGAAGTACAAGAACATCGACGGCACGCCGCTGGAAATCGCGTTCGCCGTGAATATCGCAAACCCGGTGCGCCGGGCCGGTGAGTCGGTCGGAAACCTCTGCCCCGCAGCGACCTTCGGCCTGCACGGGCAGCGCTGCGCGTGGCCTGCCTCGGTCGCGGTCCGCGAGTACGCCAACCCCGGCGACATCATCACCGCCGCGCCCAAAGATTCGCCGCTGCGCATCATCGGCGTCGGCATCTCGCCGTTCTCCTTCGTCGAGGGCGCTCGGATCGGCAATGTCGCGCCGCTGATCTTTGCCGAACTCCTGGAAATCCTGCAACGCGACCCGATCGGCAATCTCGACCGCTACAGCGCGGCGGTCCGCGGCGTCATCGGTTACCTGACCCCGTGGCCGCACGGTCAGCACGTGCTCTACGCGACACACAAGATGCCGGGCACGAAGGTTCTGTGGACCACACACGCCGCGGAGTACATCAACACGACGTTTTGAAGGCTCCCCGCCTCTCCGTGCTTTCGCCGGATCTGCGACGTGCCGACTGATTTCGCACGACGATGAAATGCGCCGCTAGCAATCGGCAAGCGGACATGACGACGCCCCGGCCCTTCGGTCGGGGCGCGTTTGTCGTTAGGTTGGCGGCGGCAGACCCAATGGTGCCGGATCAGTACACACCGAGAGTCGCCAGCATCCAGTCCTCGGCCGCTTTGAGGTCATCGGCGGGGATGGCGCGGGTGGCGTAATGCGGCTTGCTGACCCAACGGCGGGAACCAGGTCCGCTCATCGGTCGCACGACCCAGCGACCGAACTCGCGGCGGACGCCCTGATACCCGCCACCCGAATCGCGCGGGTGCAACAGTCGCCGCCCAGGCCGGAGGCGCGACAATGCTCGCGCCAAACCGATCACCTGATCGCGCATAGTGACCGGACCGTGGTAATCGGCGTAACGCCGTCCATTCGGCAAACCCATGTCATCCCCTTCTATCCGCATTCGGCTGCTGTGACGACCCGCGGGTCGGACGCGGTTTCGATGGGGCCGTATTGTCTGCCCTGGATGGTACCGCTCACCGATGAGACGATGCGCCAGTATCCAGCCGTGCACGGTGCGCTGGCCGTGTAGGTCTGGCGTGTCCACGGGACGAGGCTGGTTCGAATGTGCTCGCCCACGGAATCCCAGCCACCAGAGGCGTTACGCCGCTGCAAGCTCAGGTAGTAGTTGTGCGTGAGACCGGGGTTGCCATCGGGAGGGAGATCGCACTTGGCCCAACCGTAGCCCTCGATCTTGGGCTGCAATACCGTTGGTGTGGACCAGGGGCTGAATCCGTTGTCGCAGATAGGCTTCTTTGCCTCGGTGACCAATGGTCCGTCCGGACTGGCGCTCGCGACGTTGCCACTTGTGCCGGAGATCAGCAGCGCGCCTAGCGCGGCGACGATGACGGACAGTCGAGAAATGTTGTAGTGCAAGGGATTGCCCCCATTCTTTCCTGCCTGCGCGGCCGATACCGCCCAGTACTCTCATGGCGTGATCAGTTCGCTTCGACGTCGACCACGCTGATAGGCGTGATCGTGAGTGCGTCGGCTTTGTCCAAGTCGGCGTCCGAGTCGGAGACCCATCCGTGCCCATCAACCGGCATCAGCAAGCCCTCCGCGCCCTGAAACATCGGATGACTGTCAACTGGCGCGGTCGAGTTTCTGGCGGGTTTCCTTGTGAAAAGTAGCGAGCAGCGCCCGCACTGATAGAGCGACATCCGTCCATACGGGATGCAATTCGGACATCTGCTACCCGCAGCGGACGCCGACCATCGACACAACTGGCGACATCGACCGTTATGCGTACGCCGCGTCACTTCGCGGTGTCAACGCGCTGACAATCCGCCGTGTCATCGAGCTGACCGGCGCGACGGGTGCGGACGCTGGAGAGGAACTGCGCGACCTGCTCAGACGCGAACGGCCTGGCAACATGCGGCCACCCCTGTACCTGGTGTGACCGGTCATCCGGCGACCTGGCGGGTGCTCGTTCTCGGAAGGGATTCGGCGGCTTCACCGACTCGTGAAGTTCGTCCCCTCCCTTCGGTGGGGCCGGAAGACGCGGAGAGGCGGGGGAGTGTCAGTGCTTGCGGCGGACCGAAGCCTCGACCAGATCCAGCACCGCGGAGAGGTTTTCGTTGGTGTGGCCGGAGGCGATCCGGGCGATCAAGCCGTCCAGGACCAGGTCGAGGTAGCCGAGCAGGACGTCGGTGGGGACGTCGTCGCGCAGTGCGCCTGCGGCCTTGCGGCGTTCCAGGCGGGCCAGGGTGGCGGCGGTGAGCTCGGCCGAACGCTGGGTCCAGCCGGCACGGAACTCGGGATCGGTGCGCAGCCGCCGCGCGATCTCCAAACGCGTTCCGAGCCAGTTGAACTGCTCGGGATGGGCGAGCATGTCGCGCATCACCTGCACGATGCCCTGGTTGGCCGCGACGTCGGCCATGCGTTCGGCATCCTCTTGGGCGAGGGCGAGGAACAGCGCGTCCTTGTCGCGGAAATGGTGGAAGATGGCGCCCCGGGAGAGCCCGATCTCCTCCTCCAGGCGGCGCACGGTGGCGCCGTCGTAGCCGTACTCGGCGAAGCAGCGGCGTGCCCCGTCCAGAATCTGGCTGCGCCGGGCGGCGAGGTGATCGTCACTGACCTTGGGCATCGGGCTCCTCCGAGGGAAGCGGGCATCGCGCGGTGCGCGGTGCGGCGCGAAGCGGAATGTGGAGAGGTCCGCGCACCGCCGGATGCGGTGCGCGGACCCTTCTACGACGGTTCCTACTTTCGGCGGAACACAGTTCAGCCGCGAATCATGTTGCGCAGCACGTACTGCAGGATGCCGCCGTTGCGGTAGTAATCGGCCTCACCGGGGGTGTCGATCCGCACGACCGCGTCGAAGGTGATCTTGTCACCGTTCTCCTTGGTGGCGGTGACCTTCAGGGTCTTCGGGGTGACACCCTCGTTCAGCTTGGTGATGCCCTCGATGTCGAAGGTCTCGGTGCCGTCCAGCTTCAGCGACGCGGCCGACTCGCCGGCGGGGAACTGCAGCGGGATGACGCCCATGCCGATGAGGTTGGAGCGGTGGATGCGCTCGAACGACTCGGTGATGACGGCCTTCACGCCCAGCAGCCGGGTGCCCTTGGCGGCCCAGTCACGTGACGAGCCCGAACCGTACTCCTTGCCACCGAGCACGACCAGCGGGATGCCCGCGGCCTGGTAGTTCTGCGAGGCGTCGTAGATGAACGCCTGCGGGCCGCCCGCCTGGGTGAAGTCGCGGGTGTAGCCGCCCGAGACGTCGTCCAGCAGCTGGTTGCGCAGCCGGATGTTGGCGAAGGTGCCGCGGATCATCACCTCGTGGTTACCGCGACGCGAGCCGAGGGAGTTGTAGTCCTTGCGCTCCACGCCGTGCGAGTCCAGATACTGCGCGGCCGGGGTGCCGGGCTTGATCGGACCGGCCGGGCTGATGTGGTCTGTGGTGACCGAATCGCCGAGCAGCGCCAGGACGCGGGCGCCCTTGATGTCGGTGACCGGCGCCGGCTCGAGCTCCATGCCGTCGAAGTACGGCGCCTTCCGGACGTAGGTCGAGTTCTCGTCCCACGCGAAGGTGTCGCCCTCGGGGGTGGACAGGTTCTGCCAGCGCTCGTCGCCCTTGAAGACGTCGGCGTAGGACTTGCGGAACATGTCCTGGCTGATCGCCGACTTGATGGTGTCGTCGATCTCCTGCGGCGAGGGCCAGATGTCGCGCAGGTAGACGTCGTTGCCCTCGGTGTCCTTGCCCAGCGAGTCGGTCTCGAAGTCGAAGTCCATGGTGCCCGCGAGCGCGTAGGCGATGACCAGCGGCGGGGAGGCCAAGTAGTTCATCTTCACGTCGGGGGAGATGCGGCCCTCGAAGTTGCGGTTGCCGGACAGCACCGCGGTGACCGACAAGTCGTTGTCGTTGACCGCCTTGGAGATCTCCTCCGGCAGCGGGCCGGTGTTGCCGATGCAGGTGGTGCAGCCGAAGCCACCCAGGTAGAAGCCGAGCTTCTCCAGGTACGGCCACAGACCGGCCTTCTCGTAGTAGTCGGAGACGACCTGGGACCCGGGCGCCATGTTCGTCTTGACCCACGGCTTGCTGGACAGGCCCTTGTCGACCGCGTTACGAGCCAGCAGCGCCGCGCCGAGCATGACCGACGGGTTGGAGGTGTTGGTGCAGGAGGTGATGCCCGCCACCACGACCGCGCCGTGATCGAGGACGAACTCGCCGCGCTCCTCGGACACCACGCGGACCGGCTTGCTCGGACGGCCCTCGGCGTTGTTCGCCGCGGACTGCACGTCGACCGCGCCGTCGTCGGCGAAGGACAGTACCGCGGCGTCGGACGCGGGGAAGGACTCCTCGACCGCCTCGTCGAGCTTGGTATGCGCGACCGGCAGCTGCTCCTCGACGTAGTTGTGAATGTCCTTGCGGAAGGCGATCTTCGACTCGCTGAGCAGGATCCGGTCCTGCGGGCGCTTCGGGCCCGCGATGGACGGCACCACGCTGCTCAGGTCGAGTTCGAGGTACTCGGAGTAGGCGGGCTCGTGGTCCGGGTCGTGCCACATGCCCTGCTCCTTGGCGTACGCCTCGACGAGCGCGAGCTGCTCGTCGGTGCGGCCGGTCAGGCGCAGGTAGTTGACCGTCTCGGCGTCGATCGGGAAGATCGCGGCGGTCGAGCCGAACTCGGGGCTCATGTTGCCGAGGGTGGCGCGGTTGGCCAGCGGCACCTCGGCGACACCGGCGCCGTAGAACTCGACGAACTTGCCGACCACGCCGTGCTTGCGCAGCATGTCGGTGACGGTGAGCACCACGTCGGTGGCGGTCACGCCCGGCTGGATCTCACCGGTCAGCTTGAAGCCGACGACGCGCGGAATAAGCATGGAGACCGGCTGGCCGAGCATGGCCGCCTCCGCCTCGATACCGCCGACGCCCCAGCCGAGCACGCCGAGGCCGTTGACCATGGTGGTGTGCGAGTCGGTGCCGACGCAGGTGTCGGGATAGGCCTGGCCGTTGCGGACCATGACGGTGGGAGCCAGGTACTCGATGTTGACCTGGTGCACGATGCCCATGCCCGGCGGGACGACCTTGAAGTCGTCGAACGCGCCCTGGCCCCAGCGCAGGAACTGGTAGCGCTCGCCATTGCGCTGGTACTCGAGTTCGACGTTGCGCTCGAGTGCGTCGGCGCGGCCGAAGACGTCGAGGATGACCGAGTGGTCGATGACCATGTCGGCGGGGGAGAGCGGGTTGACCTTGTTCGGGTCGCCGCCGAGGGCGGCGACGGCCTCACGCATGGTGGCGAGGTCGACAACGCACGGCACGCCGGTGAAGTCCTGCATGATGACGCGGGCGGGCGTGAACTGGATCTCGGTGTTCGGTTGCGCCGACGGATCCCAGTTCGCGATGGCACGAATGTGATCGGCGGTGATGTTCGCGCCGTCCTCGGTGCGGAGCAGGTTCTCCGCGAGGACCTTCAGTGCGTAGGGGAGTTTCTCGGTGCCGGGCACGGCGGCGAGGCGGAAGATCTCGTAGGAGTTGCTACCGACCTCGAGGGTGCCCTTGGCGCCGAAAGTATCGATACTTGTCGTCACGTCAGCTCCACTCGTCTGTGAGGGTGGCCGCCGGCGGGGCTGTGCCGGCGACCGAGTCTTCGGAGGTGCTCCGGCGCCGCTAGGGCGCCGGTTCCTCGCGGTACGACCCTAACAGTACGCTTGTCCTGTGAAATACCAGGGGGGCGGTTGGGCGTGCCGTGGTCCGGTGATGCGACACTCCGTCGCGTACTGTGCTTTCGAGCCAGCAAGGGGGATCTCGCTCGACCCTGCAGTGTTGGATGCCTGTCGCTTCGGTTGCCGATGCGGCTCGACAGACCGGATGGAAGATGACCGCCCCGCACACCTCGGTTTTCACCCCCATGGCCGCGGAATTGCCGCCGAACCTCACCACCGACACCGTGCGCACGCTCAACGCCGATCTGGCCGATGACCACGTCGCGACACTGACCGGCAAGGACGAGGCGGAGTTGGCGGCCATCGCCGCGGAGGCGCGATCCCAAGGAATCCCGCTGAGCATCGTGGTCGTCCCCGGCAATCCAGGACACGACTCGAGCCTACGGGACCTGGCCACCGAAGTGGGCAAGACGCAGCACGGCACCGTCGTCGTGTTCAGCGACGACTGGATCGGCACCTACAGCGACACGATCAGCCGGGTGCGGCTGGAATGGGCCGAGGACGCCGCGAAGTACCGGCACGGCGACAGTGGCGAGGCGGCGAGCGTCTTCGCGGCCCGTCTGGAATCGCCGGAATCGGTCTCCTGGAGCGTCATCACCTGCGCGCTGCTGGCCGGGACGTCGGCGGTCATCGCCGGGTTGTACTGGATCAAAGCCAGGCGGGCGCGGGAGGCCGGGCGCGACTTACCGCAGGGCGAGTCGCCGGACGTTCGCGCCGTCTAGGTTCGGCGCTTCCTCTTCTCGGCCGGTCGCTCCGGCCGATCTGCCTTCGGCCGCGTGGCATTGCCCGCGGGATCACTCTCGAGCGACCAAGACTTCTGGCGCGGTCTTCGCCTACGCGAAGGCTGCGGTGGAGCCTTGCTCGGTGGCAATCGGGGCTCCAGTATCCCAGTAGCTAACTTTCCGTCCGGTTGGTCTGTTATGACCGCCTGGTCATCTCGCCACGTTCAGCAAACTTACAGCAATTCAGAAGTGGGCACGCCCAGGCTGTTACCAGTGTTGTTCTTGTGACTTATGTGGCATACGGTTCAAATGGTCAGTGATGGGGAATATGTGTTTCCAGAGGCCATCTGTCGACCACAGTGCGTCATGGTTCGCCTGATGCCCGTGAGGCATTACCGGAATCCGGTCCATGGGAGGTGTGATGCGCAACAACGGCGAGCTAGCCAGACGGCGCCCGCTATGGATCGCTATGGGGTTGCTGATATCGGTCGCCACGGCGGTCACCGCCGGACCGGTCGCCGCTGTGCCGCCTCCTCCGCCAAATCCCAGCGACGCGCAGATCTCCCAAGCCGGGGCGCAGGTCGACGCCGGGGTCGCCGAGGTCGGCACGCTCATCAACCACGTCGCCGCCGCCGACGAGCAGCTGCGGCAACTCGACGACGTCGTCGCGCAGCGCCGGGAAGACGTCAACCGGGCGCTGGTCGACCTACAGAACGCACGGGATGCCGCCGACGCGGCGGCCGTGGTCGTCGTCGATACCCAGCACGCACTGGCCGACGCCGGAGCGCGAGTCGGCCAGGCGCGACACAACTTCGACCAGTTCGCCACCCAGGTCTACACCCGGCCCGGGTCCGATTCGATGATCACCTACCTCGCGGCTGCCACCCCGGCGGCCGCGCTCGACCGTGCTCAACTGCTCGAGCTGGTCTCCAAGAACCGGCAACAGGTGCTCGACGGCCTGCGCCGGGCCCAGATCGATCACGGCAACAAGAATTCCGCCGCCCGACAGGCGAAGGCGGCC
>NZ_BDBA01000026.1 GCF_001612745.1 Nocardia amamiensis NBRC 102102
CGATCCAGGCGCAGGACTTCTTCTTCCGCAAGATCGCCCGTGACCGCGGCGTCGCGCTGGCCCACGTGGCCGGCCAGGTGCAGAAGCTCATCGAGTCCGAGGCGGGCAATGGCCGCCTCAAGGGCGAGCGCAAGCTGCTGGCTACCGCGCTGGAGGACGTCCAGGCCATGGCGGCCACGCTCACCGGCCATCTGATGGGCGCCCAGGAGCAGCCGAGCGAGCTGTACAAGGTCGGCCTCGGTTCGGTGCGCTTCCTGCTTTCGGTGGGTGACCTGCTCGTCGGCTGGCAGCTGCTGCGTCAGGCCGAGATCGCCATCGCGGCGCTCGACAACGGCGCGACCGGCGCCGACCAGGCGTTCTACCACGGCAAGATCGCTGTCGCGCAGTTCTTCGCGCGCAACGTGCTGCCGGAGCTGACCGCCACCCGCGCCGTGCTGTCCACCCTGGACAACGACATCATGGAGCTGGACGAAGCGGCGTTCTGACGCATCTTCATAACAGGCACACGACAAAACGGCCCGGAGATCATCTCCGGGCCGTTTTGTCGTCTAGGTTGTCGATTCGTGACTTCCCATCAGCGCTCGACGCCGATGCTCTCCGGTAGATTGCGTGCTCCCGGGAAGCGGCAGGAATCTTCCGACTCCCACGGTTCGGCGCGGAAGGTTTCGGCAGAGGTGCCCGAGGTGATGCGCAACGCGACTGGCATCGGCGCTTACTTGCGCGAACGACGACTCGCCGCCGGATTGACGCCCACGCACCTGGCCGAACGCGCCGGGCTCGCCGAGCTGGTGCTGGATCAAGTCGAAACGGGTGCGATGACGCCGAGTTATCCGCTGCTCGAACGGCTTTTCGACGCGCTCGAAGTACCGGCCTGGTACCGCAGGCACATTGTCGTGCTGACTTTGCCGAGCTTCTTCGAAGCCGCCTACGGACCCGGCCCCGGTGTGCCGACTCCCGATGACCTGGACGACCTGCACAGCCTTCCCGATCCCGCCTGTTATCAACGAATGCCGACGCAGGATCTGGTGGCGGCGAACTCCGCCTTCGAACGGGCCTTTCCGGGAGCCGCCGCCCGAGCGAACATGCTGGAGTGGATGTTTCTCGACCCGGCCGCCAAACGGGTGATCGTGGAGTGGGCGGTCGAGGCGCACCTGCTGGTCGGCGCGTTTCGTATGCTGTCCCCGCTCGCGCCGCGCGAGCGCGTCGAGGAGATCGCCGAGCGCTGCCGCCGCTCCCCCGACTGGGATCGCATGTGGACCACCGAGGTGCGTTCCGCGGACATCCCGCGCGGCAGGCTGCTGGTGCGCGACCTCGCGACGCGCCGGGTACGCACGATGAGCATGCGTGTCTACAGCCCGGAACTCCCCGAACGGCCTTGGTGGCTCTACCGGCTGGTGACGATCAGCCGAACGCGTGGCGCGCATGCGCCGATGTAAGCGACATCGAGCCGCCGAACAGGCACAATGAGCGAGCAGACTGCGTCCCAGAGAAAGGGAATTGCCGGATGACTCGATCGCTGTCCGCACTCGCCGGTGCCGGTGCGCTCGCCGCGGTCCTCACCTTCGCCGCCGCCGCGCCGGCCGGGGCCGACCCCAACAACGTCATACCGATCCCGGCCCTCAACGGCATCCACGGACTGCCGAACCTGCCCGGCCCGACCAAGGCCGTCTTCCAGGTGACCGGCATGGACAGCCCGAACCGCACGCAGAACTTCAACGTGCTCGGCACCGATCTCGGCATCATGTGGGACGACGGCCACGGCCGCATGATCACCGCTTTCGGCGACAGCGCCGGGCTCGGCTTCCCCAATCTGCTGGCAGGCAGCATCTGGGCCTGGACGAGTAACGTACTCTTCCGCAGCTCGACACACGATCCGGCCAACGGCATCATCTTCGAGGACGTGGTGCCGAATCCCTTGCCCAGCCCCAAGATTCCCGGCATCGAGATCAGTTTGATCCCCACGGCGGGCATCTCGGTGGGCGGTGTGCAGTACATGAGCATGATGTCGGTCCGGGAATGGGGCGACCACGGCAAGTGGCACACCAATTTCGCCACGCTGGCCGTTTCGCATGACCGCGGTAGCACCTGGACGCCGCTCACGCACACCCGCCGCGCCAACGTGGACGGTCATGAGAACTTTCAGCAGAACGCCTTCTTGAAGACGGGCGGCTACATCTACCGCTACGGCACCCCCTCCGGGCGAAACAACCCCGGATTCGTCTCCCGCGCAAAAGAATCCGATATCGCAAATATCGACGCCTACGAATACTGGGACGGCAAGGCGTGGAAGCCCGGTGACGCCAAGACCGCTGCGCCCATCCTGGGCGGCGTGGCCGAACTGTCGGTGATGTGGAACGACCACCTCGGTCAGTTCGTCATGCTGACCACCGATCCGTTCAACAGCGTCGTCATGCGCACCGCGGCCGCACCCGAAGGACCGTGGAGCGAACCCAGGGTCCTCATCGAGGCCCGTGCCCTCCCCACCGCATACGCACCGATGATCTTCCCGTACCAAACCGGCCGTGACCTCTATTTCATGGTCACCCAGCACACCCAATACAACGTGCTGCTTATGCGCACACCGCTGTGACAGTGGGAAACAACGACACGAATCGCGGCGGTTCGAGGGTCAGGGCTCGGTGTAGAGCCGCTCGGTGGGCAGGCGCGGGAGGCCCGACGTATCGCACGGGTACACGACGGTGACGGTTCCGTGGTTGCGGGCATGCCATTATATGGATCGGAACCAGGTGTCGTGTTCGACCACCCAGGTGTTGTCCGGGGCTGAGGGACGGACACCGTGGGTTTACCAAGGGAATTCACCTCGCGTGTAACGAAGGGGTGCGGCCGGGAGGAGATGGATCGACCTCTCGCGTGGGTGGCCGCGCATGTCCATGCGGGAAGCAGGCACCGCGGCCAACAGTGTGTCGTGGTGTCGTCCGATGCCTCAGAGCAGAGGAATGTGGCACCAGAAACTCGTGCTGTCCAGAAACGAGCGGAGCCTCGATCCTGACAGGATCGAGGCTCCGCTCGAGGTTGCTGAAGATAGATACTGTCGCACCGGGGCGTGAAAGAGGACCTTGTCAGATTTCTTCCTGCAAGGATTCAGGTACCTTGTACCGCGCCTCCGGAGGTTCCTGGCCGGGCACATGGATGCGCAGGAAACCGCGGAGTTCGTCGATATGCTGCCGGAGTGCCCGGATCAAGCGAATCGCGTCGCGGAAGCGTCGTTTGTCGTCCAGCGCTTGATTTTCCAGTGTTTCGACCCGGGTGCGCAGTTTGGCGACCTCGCGCGCCTGCCACGCGGTGACCGTGGCGATGACAGAGGCCACCGCCATCCCGGCGGCTTGCACGAGCTCAGGGCTGAGCCACGAAGCCGTCATTCGTCGCTCGCCGTCCGATCGGCGATCGGCATGACCGCAGGACGGATGAGTAGACCAGCTATCACCGGAGTGAGCAGGCCGTAGATGGCGAGCACGGATTCGATCCACACCGTGTCGATTTCACGGCCGAGGACGAATGCGATGACGCCGGTGACGGCGACCAGCACCGAGCGGACGAGGGCGGGTTCGGGAAGGCTACTGATCCGCATCACTGTGCACTGTCTCGAGCCGCGAGCAGCTGGTCGAGCTTGAGCTCGAGCGCCTTCAAGCGCTGTTCGGTACGGTAGTCCGAGGCGTCGGAGTTCAGCACATACCCGGCCAATGTGTCGCGGTATTCCGAGTCTGCGACCCGCGATGGGAAACCGTAGGTCAGCTCGTAGTGCACGCGACGCAGCATGTCCAGCAGCTCACGCTGCTCCATGTCGGAAAGTGCCATCAGCACACCGCCTTTCAATCGTTCCGCGACATCAGCGCGGAACACGTCCATGTCCATGGCGCCGGGATCCCACTTGCCTTGTTTGGGCCCGGCCCATTCCTTGTGTCCGATCACCCGATCGGCGCCGTGCCCGAGTTTGCGCAGGATCGCCGCGCAGCAGCCGACGTACGCGTCGTACTGCTCGCGCGACCACCCCTCGGTGCCGTTGTTCACGGCTTCTATGCCGATCGTGTGATAGTTCGCGTTGTCCTCCGGCAGGCCCGGCCATCGCCCGCGCCCCGCATGCCAGGACACGCCCGCGGCGACGACCGTCACGGTCCCGTCCTTCGCCAGGTGCAGCTGCGACAGCGGCCCCTCCAAATGGGGGAACCCGTAGGCGATTTCGGATGCCGGGGTCTGCGAACCGCCCGTGTGATGGGCGATGATGCCCCAGATTTCGCCGAAGTCGGCGTGGCCGCGTTCACGCCATCCGGGGAACTCGATCACGCGCAGGCCCTCCTGCCGGAGGACGTCCGCCAACCAGACTGGGTCGCCGGTCCACGACATGAGTGTCCTGCCTTTCCGATCGACTGGTGCAGCTCGCTGCGCGAGCGCCGCTTTCGATCCTTGAATGGGTCGACGTCAGAGGCGTCGAAAGCTTGTTTCGGATGTCCACGTCGGCGGAGCCGAACACCGAGCCGCGACATCGGTTGCGTAGCGTCGGCCCCACGCCGACGTGGACGCGAGAGGTGCGCGGTTCAGGTGATGCGCACGTACGTGCCGACACCGGCGGTGATACTGGCCTCCCAGCCGGCGAAGCCGACGTCGTGCGTGGTCTCGACCGTCACCAAATCGTCCGCCGAGACGGTGACGTTCGCGCTCACGGTCATCGTTCCGGCAGTACCGGTGGCGACCGGGCCTGTCGCCACGACCACGCTGTTGACCAGCAGGCGCGCTCGGTGGTTCCCGCTCGTTCCCGCGCCCGAGAAAGGCAGCACGGCCGAGACATTCGCGCCGGCGCCGCCCTGCGCGCGCAACCCGTTGTTGGAGACGGTCGAGCCGGGATAGGCCGGGTCCGGGGTCCAACCGGCGACGATGTTCCACTGATTGGCGGTGCCCATGCTCGACGCCGCGCTTTTTGTCATCGCGGAAGGCGCGAATCCGTTGGCGCTGACAATGACGTGCGGCATCACCCGCTCACCTCCCCGGCAACCGATTCTGGGCTGTCTTCCGCATCCTCGGCCGCGATCGGTGCCGTGGGCTGCGCCGTCTCCGCAAACGGCTCCGGCTCTGGAGCTGGATCAGTGGCCTGCTCCGGCTCCGTGGGCTGCTCGGGCTCCGTGGGTTGCTCCGGCTCCGGTTCCGCCGACGGCTCTGGCTCTGGAGCTGGCTCAGTGGGCTGCTCGGGCTCAGTGGGCTTCGGCTCTATTGGCACCTCCTCGGGCACCGTCGCACCGGGATATCCCGCCTCCGCGGTCGCCCAACCCGGGTCCTCCGGCGGCGGTTCCTGCGGCGGTTGGAAGAACGGTCCGCCCATCTGCAAGCCCGGCATCAGAGGGTCACCCCCTTCAACGCGGCCTGCAGGCCGCGGCCCGCCGGGTTGTCCACCGTTGTGACGTGCACGGTGAGCCGGTCGCCCGCCGCGAAGTTCCAGTCGCCGGTCACGGTGGTGTCGAGCGCATGGTTGGCGGCCGAGATCGTGGCGGCGGTGCCGGTGATGGCCGAGCCGTTCTTGCGCAGCTCCACCACCAGGTTGCCGGTGCCCGCGGTCTCACCGCGGTAGGTCACCGAGGTGATCTTGATGGGCCGCTCGATCCGCAGGCCCTCCGGCATCGCGTTACCGGCGCCCGCGGCGCGCAATCCGCTGTGCGACTTGAAGGCGATGTCGTAGGCCTGGCCCGCGGCCGTCGGGGTGCGGACGTCGGACAACCGCGGATCGGTGCTCGAGACGGCCGCGAGCGCGGTACGCGCTGCCGCGGCATCAGCGGCGGTCAGCACCGACCGGCCGAGCGCCGATGAATCGGAGATCTGGTTCGCCGGATGCGTGTGGGAGGTCGGCGTGCGCGCATTTGTCAGGCGCGGATCGTCTCCCGCGACAGCAGTGGTCGCGGTATCACCGATGGCCGGCGGGAATGTGGCGGGTTTGCCGGTGATCCCCGACCACTGTGTGGTCCCGGCCGGACCCCGGATGACCACACCCTGCCCGTTCGGCGACCACCCGCCCGCCGCGGCGTGGTAAACGTAGAGCAACCCATCGGCTTGGACCACGTACTGCGCGCCCTCGGCGGGCGAAGCGGGCAACTGCGCATAGGTCGCGGCCTGACCGTCGATTTGGATGCCCGCGCCGCGCGGTCCCATGACGACGGCATCACCGGCGGAACCCGGCACCGGCGCAGCCAGCGTCAGATCGACTAGACCGGTCGAGTCGGTATCCGGATCCTCCGCGTTCGGGCCGGGGACATACTCGGGCACTGTGAAACTGAAGGACTCCATCGGCACCCGCTCGCCGTCGTAGGACAGCTCGAAGGACACCCGCCAGGTCCACGCGGACGGGTTGGTGTCGGCGCTCGGCGCCACCAGCCGAACGCCACGCTTGCCACGCCAGGTGAGGTAGCCGAACTCGTCGAGCGGGCATTCGTAGTGCTTCGGCAGCTGCACATAGGTCGCTGGAGCCGGAAGTGCCTGCGAAACAAGTACTTTCGGTGCTTCGGCGGTGAATGTAACGATGCCGTTCAGCGGCAGGAATTCGGGGTGGTCGCCAAGGTCGGGTCCGTCGATGACGTTGGCGAGGAAACGCCCGACGACCTTGCCGTATTTCAGAGGGGGCAGATCAGCCATGGATCAATGCCTTTCGAACATCGGGCAGCCCAGCGGCATGCCGGATCGGGAGATGCCGACGTCGCGTACGCCGGTAACGGAGAAGCGCGTGGGCTCAGAGGGGCTGCGCTTGCACGATGAGGTGCGAGTAGTTGGAGCGAACCGTGTACGTTCCCGCGCCGACCACCCGCCGTACCACCACGTAGAGGGTGACGGTCTGATTGGCGGACACCACGGCGGCGGTCGCGCCTGGCTGTATCGGATACTCGTACACCGAGTTCAGGGTCACGTACGCCAACGTGTTGACGGCATGTCCCCAGCCGTAGCCGACGAGGTCGCCGGTGTCGGGATGACCGATTCTGACCTCGGCATCGCAGCGTGTGCCGCTCGGCGAGCTCTGGATCACGGCGCCCTCGACGATCGGCCGCCATGCCATTGGTTGCGCCGGAATGGTGATGGCCGCGACAACTTTCGACGCATCGGCAATATTCGTGACATCGGCGAACTGCTTTTCGCCGATAACCCATGCGCCGCCGAGGCGTGGGTTCGGTGCGGGACGAAACTTCTGCGCCGCCGCGTCCCAGCGCAGCACGAAACCCTCGCCGAGGGAATGCTCCGCATCGATCGCTACGTCGGCAGCGTCCTGGATACGACCTTCGGCGCCTGGGTCGCCGATGCCACCCGCGGCACCGCGCGGAAAGGTGATCTCCAGCCGCTGGTTCGGCGCGGTGCCGGTGACCTGCGCGGACGCAGCGGACCCCGATGCTCCCGCGATCGCTTCTCCGGTGAGCTGGTTGGCCGGTCCACGCTGGCCCGCCTTGCCGAACGCGTCGTCGAAGGCGATGAATTCCAGGCCGGTCCAGAAGTAGATGGCGTTCTCGGAGACCACACGCCAGGCCTTACGTGCGTCGGCGGTCGTCAGTCCGAGCCCGGTCAGGGCCGCCACGTCGGCGACGTCGCCCTGCCACTGCCACGGCCACGCCGCCGCGCCCTCCGGCCCGATCGGCCCCGCCGGCCCTTCGCGCAGCTCGGCCAATGCTTCGCGATCGACCAACTCGAGCGAATTCACCGTGTACGGCAATCCGACGGAGTCGGCGACCCCACGCATGGTGATCATCACGTCGTCGTCGAAGACGACCGGCGCGTTGTTCGTCTGATTTTCCATAGTCACAGCGCCCCCGCAGGTCGGGCCATGCACACGATCCGAGCGCGCGACATGGAGTAGTCGTAATTGGAACTGCCCGCATTGCGACGCAGCACGACGTACAGCGTCACCGCCTGACCGGCCGCAACCACGCCAACTGCGCTGTCCGGCGTGAGTCCGCGGGTCGCATAGAACGGCTGGAAACGGTTGTATGAGTCTGCGCCGGTCACCATGCCCGCGCCGAGGGCGACGATGGGGCCGTCGGCGTTGCCGATGCGCACTTCCGCGTCTACGCGGGTGGTGAACTGATTCCACGCCTCGGTGGTGCCGACCACGACGCCGCCGGTGACGATCGGCCGCCAGGCCACATCTTGTGCCGGAATACTCAGTTGGGCAACGGTCTTGGTAGCCGTCGAGATGTTCAACTGCGATGCGGCGAAGCCTGCGCCGCCGTCCCACGCCTGGCCCTCCACGATGCTCCATGGGCCACGCAAACCCGGATACGGGCGTGGCTTCCATTTCCCGACGGTGTCGTCCCATACCGGCACGGCACCGTCGGCGTGGACGCCATCGGCGTAGTCGGGGGCGTTCCGCAACGGCCCCGGACCACCGGGATCGCCCTTACGCCCCTGCACGCCACGGGGAACGGTCAGGTTGAGCACCAGGTCGGGTGGTTCGCCCACGACAGTCACGTGCAGTTCGGAGCCAACGGGACCGGTATCGACCGTGCCGATGCTGACGGTGCAGGTTTCGCCGTCGGGGCCGTGCGCACCGAACGCCTGCGCGAACGAGTCGAACCCCCGTCCGTTCCAGTACACCAGTGTGTCGGTCGCGACCACCCGCCACGCCTTGCCTGCATGCGCTGTCGTCAGTTCGGCCGCCAACGCCGTCAGCGCCGTATGGTCGGCGATGTCGCCTTCCCAGCGAAACGGCCGTGCGGCTTCTCCCTGCTCACCTTGCGGGCCAGGGGTTCCGGTCATCAGTTCGAGAGAGCCGTCGCTCGGCGTGCCGTGCATCGCCTGCACCACGCCTCGCGTTCCGACGCCCTCGTCGAGTCCGCGGATCGCGGTCGACGCGAAGTAATCGCCTACGGTGGACATGTCACCTCATTCGATGGGTCGGGCGAACACGACCAGCGATGCTCGCGTGTTGCTGAATCCGATGTCGGTGGTGCCGTTTCCGGTGCGCTCGGCCGAGACCACCAAGTTGGCGGGTTGTCCGGCCGGCACGATCGCGAAATCCGACGTGGGCGACATCGCCTTCGTCGTGCTCCCGTCCCGAAAGCACGGGAGGATCGGCAGGTACATCCAGCCGCCCGAGGCCGCCGCTGCCGTCCCGACGATCGGGCCCTGCGCGTGGTGCAGCCGCACCACGAGCTCCGCACCTTGCGAGCCGTTGTTGACCGAATACGAATAGCCGTGCCCATACACGACCGGCTGCCAGTCGAACGGCTGCGCCGGAATCAGGAACGTGCCCGCCTCGATCCGGCTGGCAGACGCCACCTGTTCGGCGGCGAAATCCTCCTGATACCAGGACCAGGGGCCGGTGCCGAGCGGTGCGGGCGCCGCGCGGAACTTCCGCCCTGCCCGGTGGTAGGCGAAGACCGAACCCCGGCCAGGCACGGTCGTCGAATCGTAGTCGGGCGAGTCGCTGATCGCGCCGGACGCACCCGGCGGCCCCTTCGGGCCGCGCTCACCCGCGGGCACGGTGACTTCGAGTTGCTGATCGGCGCCCTGGCCGGTGAATTCGATGGCGGGCACGGTCAGGTCCTCGTCGTGCACCGTCGAAGTCACCGTGATGGAGTTCGCCACGGCGACCGGGCCTTGCGGCCCGACGGCGGCCGGCGAATGCCGCCATTCGGCGCCGGTCCACACGTCCATCCCGTTGTCGTCGAGCCGGTGCCACCACTTGCCGCGGTCCTCGGCGCCGAGGCCGGAGGGGCGGGCGGCCGCGTCTGCGATCGCGCCCATCTTGCGGAACGTGGAACGCGGGCGACCACGCGGGCCGGGTTCACCCGCCGGGCCAGGGGGCAGTGGCAGTGCAGCCACGTCGTCGGTGAGTGAGATTTGCGCGGTCAGCACGGGCAGACCGTCGACGTCGGTCTCCCGGCGCATCGTGATATGGGCGGGAAAGGTTATGTCCGCCATGGATTCTCCTGTTCGAAGGCTCAGAAGATGAGCAGGTCGAGATCGGCGCCGACGTCGGTGGCCAGATCCTTGATCGCGGCGGCGACGCGGCCGAGGCGCTGCCACGCCTTGACGGTCGAGTCCTCTTCGTCGGAACCGTCGCCGACCACGATCTGCCATTTCGCGGAGGTCTCGCGGTCGTCGAGGAAGGTCAGCTCGGTGACGTAGTCGGTGAAGATGTGCTTGCCGAGCGCGAAGCCGATCTGGTCGCCGAGTTCGAAGTCCTTGCCGAGGATGTACGGTGCGTTGTCCTCCACCGTGACGCGCTTGCTCGTGTAGCCGCGCGTCAGATGCAGCCCTTGCAGGCCCGCGACGAGGCCGTCGAGCGTGAACGCTTTGTCGCTGCCCGTGATGTACAGCTCGCGGAAGGCATACGGCCCTGCGCGCTCCACCCGTCGCATGTCCCGGTAGACCATCCACGCGAGGAATACGTCGTTGAGCTGACCCCGATACAGCCAGTCCAGGCCGAAGAGCCCGAGCAGGCTCTTGATCGCGATCTCGATGCCCGCGTTCACCCAGCCCGGCGACCGGCCACCAATGATCACATCGGTGGCTGTCGGCTTGTGCAGTGCTACCTCCGAAGGCCCGATACCGGAGTATTCGCCCTCGAAGTACCACACCCAGGGGAAGTTCCTGGTCGTGCCGAGCCTGCCCCGATGTCCGTAAACCGCCTCGTACTCGGTGGTGGAGTCGAAATTGGGGTACCGGACCGGCGTGGTGCCGTCGTCGGTGAATTCCTCGATCCACGAGACGATTCCGTCGATCAGCGTGCCCGTGGGACCGGTAACGCCCGACTTGTCGACCGTCTCCAGTACCACCGTCGGCCGTTCGAGATAGAACCATTCGGGCGCGGGCTGCTCGTCCTCGCCGGGCAGGAAGAACCGCGCGGTCAGGTTGACGCCGGAGTCTTCCAAAATCGGCCCGAACAGCTTGTCCGCCATGTCGAATCGCGCCGAGGCGGCATTCCATCGGCTGGTGTCGGTCAGCGGGTTCACCGGCACCACCGCGATCGGGAACAGCGTGTTGCCCACGCCAGCCCAGTCCGGGTCGTCACCGGTACCCGGCGGCGCCCAGCCCGGCGCCTGCAAGCGCATCAGATTGGTAGTGAGGTAGGTGGTGATGAGGCTGCGGGCGGGGCCGAACAGGATGTGATGGCGCGGGAACTGCGCCAGGATCGGCGCGAACGGGCTCGCCCAGCAGCAGATCGTCGCGATGTGGTTCCAGCAGTGGATAGCCTCGATGTCGACCGTCTCCACGCCGTGCTCGTCGCGCACGATCGATGCCTTGGTGATGTAGCCGTCCCAGCGGAACCCTTTGGTGTTCACCGTGATCGGGATGGTCGCGTCTTCCTCGTCCGCGTTGTTGAACAGATGGTCGAAGTGCACCATGTCACGCGGGCAGATCATCTTGAGCCCACCGGCGGCGTTGCGCGGATAGGTGAACTCCAGCGAGAGGTAGCTGTGCTCCTCGCCGATCTCGCGCATGAACTTGTCCCAATAGCGGACCAGCACATCGGGATTGCGCCACTGTTCCTGTTCGTCGCGGTGCGCCTTGTCCATCCGCCGCGATTCGGCGTGCGGGTCCCAGGTTTGCGTACTCATCAGAACGGCCTGGAGGATCGCGGGGTGACCGCCACGATCAGGCTGGACTGCGTGTTGCCGCCCTCGACCTTGACCGTGATATCGGTCGCGCTCCACGGCGGCAGGGCGGCCAGCCAGCGCCGGCCGGCCAGCTGTCCCCATACGTTGACGGGATCACTGTCACCCGAGGTGTATATGCGCGCTGTGCGATGACGCGGATGGGTGTCGATGCGCAGTGTCGCGCCTTCGGGCAGCGTCGGGGTCTGCACCATCCGCAGCAGATCGCCGCCCACCGGGTCGAGAATCGACCAGCGGCCCGGTCCGTTCATCGTGTACCGCGGCCAAGCGGGCTGATCGGCGGCGTTGCGGGCCCGCACGATGCCTTCGCCGATGCCGCTGGAGTTGGTCCACACCGCGGTCTCGTCGAAGTGCCGCTCCAGCGGGTCCATCGCGACTGCCGACATCTTGTAGATCGCGAGAGCATTCCGCGCGGGATCGACATCGCCGATCGCCTCGGGCGGCGCATCGACCTGCGCCTGCTGGAATCGCCACCCCTGATGGCGGGTGTAATACCCGACAGTGACCGGTTTGTCGGTGGACCAACCGCGGAACCAGGCGTCGTGCACGGCGTAGAAATCCCGCACCGTGTTGTTGCTGCCGTTTTTCGCGGCGGCAGAGATCATGACGACGAAATCCCACTCCTTCTTCGACCGCACCGATCGCAGGAAGGTCGCCCCGTCCTGCCGCGCCCCTTCGGAGACCAGCAGCTTCACCGGTGCGAACATATTGCCGGTCTGCTTCGACAATCGCACGCCCTCACGACCGCCGTTCGCCCCGGACAGGTGCCAGACCCGTCCGTTGACGTCCCAGACGACGATCTTCGTATCGTGTCTATCCAAGAGCTGGTAGGTCATCGCCCGAGCCCTCCTCCACGTTGCTGCGCCAATGAACGGCGCCGGCGGACCCGCTCGACCGCAATCGCGGCGCTCTTCGGATCCATACCGTTGAAGTTGTAAATGTCTTGTCGCGGTGTGTAACCGCCTGGGCCTTCCGCCAGATCGACGAGGCCGAAACCGCTACCGATAACCTCCTTCGCGGTATCGGCCGCGTAGCCGACAACCTGCTCGACCGGTTCGAGCAGCGCCTCCGCGCCCATCTGGCCGATAGTGGAGCCGAGAGCCTCGCCGATAACCGGGCCGAGCGGTGCCGCGGGGCCCAGGGCGGGCATCAGCGCCGTACCGATGGCGCTGCCGATCGCGCCCCCCGCAGTGACGGCAAGTCCGGAAACGCCGCCCTCGAGCATGCCGAACGGTCCGCCCTTCGCTCCGGCGATCGCACCCTCGAGGAAGCCCCGGGCCAGGACATTCTGGTCCAGTCCGAACGGGCCCGCATTCTCATCGGAGGTTGCCGGCCGTTGCCGCGAATCATCTGGCACACTCAAACTCGGACCGGGCAATTCCAGCGTCTTCAGCTTCCACGGACTGGGACCGGGGGACTCCAGTGTCTTGATCGGCTGGATTCGCGACGATTCGATCAGCGCCTCCAGATCTATCCCGCTGCCCCCACTCTCGGGCTGCGGCGGCATGATCGATGACCATTCCGCAGGATCCAGTGTTCGTTTCGGAGTTGTGTACACGCCGGTCCACCCCACTGGCGAGAATCCCGGAACCAGGCCGTGCAGCAGATCGGCGGAAGGCACCCACCCCGAGTTGATCGCCTGCAGGATCGGGAGATTATCGGCTGTTGCCGAAGCATTGACTACATATTCACCGTTGGACAACCAGGCGGGGATCAAATCGTCGGTAGACCCGCCCGGGCCCGAGATGTACCCACCGGCCGCACGATGTTCCGCCTTCGGATTCTCGACCTGACCGAGTTTCTCGCGTGCGGCATCGATTTGTGTTTGCCACTCGTCGTGCAGATATTTCTTGGTATTGTACGAATCATAGTTCGCCGGACCGCGGCCGACATATCCGTGGTTCGTCGGTTTCTCAGGCTCCGACTGCTCGAGAGCACCGATATATTCCCGCAGAGATGCCGGATCGTCGGGCAGCAACCACGTGGGCGGCGGATTCTCGACCCTGCCGTCCGGTCCGCCGAAATCCGGAGGAAGAACGTAGTCCATCGCCTTCGATCCGGCGTACGAGCCCGCCATCCCAGCAATCAGACCTGCAAAGAAACCAGGAACGGCTCCGACGCCGCCCGCGAAAAATCCGAGCCCAGCACCCGTGGCGGCACTGAGTGCCAATCCGGTCAACAGTCCAGTACCCTCACGGACTGATGCCCGCTGAAAGGAATCACCACCCTGCATATCACCCCAGATCGCCAGCGGCAGTGTTGTTGCTCCGATCGCACCACTAAGCCTTCCGACGCCTAGCGGAACAGACTTTCCCCCCGGAGCTGTGACGGTCAGGTCACGTGTCGCAAGCTCAACGTTATCGATCGCTCCAGGAAATAGACGATACGCGTATCTATCCAGCCAATTGGCGCCTGTCTGCATTTCCGACGCTGTCGTGTTAGAAACAACCCGCACCCCCTCTAGCGAACCTACTTGGGTACCATTGACAGCAATGATCCCGGTATCGAGCGGACCTGGAAGCAATTTGAATTCCCGCTGCTTCGGATCCAGCGGAACGATCGTCAGCCCCTCAGGTCCGAATAGTATCTCCTTAGCGGACGAAGACCCATATATGATTGCCCGCTTCGGATTTCCGTCGGCATCCTCTTCCATATCGAAATGTGTACCGAAGCCGAGTATCGGCTCATTGAATCGGCGGGTCGTCGAATCGAAATCTACGTATGGCTGACCGTCCGGCCCGGTCATTACCACGGATCGCGTATAGAAATCGTCGCCCATACTCGTCCGGATCGAGAACTTGCCTCCTGAGGGCAGCGTAACCGTCACTGGCCTCGGGTTTGTTCGATTCGCATCAGAGAGATCGATCTTCGCGCCGGTATGCGCGGCGATGTCATCATTTTTGACAATCGCCAGAACATCGATAAGGCCCAACACGGATGGCGTCGCAGGGGAAGCACCGATATCGCCCACGCCGCCGTTGTGTATAGTCGTGCCACCCGGCGGCGTCACACTCTGACCGGGATCCAACTTTGGACCACCACCGACGGGGTAGGGAAGGTTCTGCGCCGGCGCCGGAGCAGCCGGGGGCCGCGCCTGGGGCACAAGGATGTTCATGACCTCGCTGCTACTGCCGGTCGTGGTTGGCGCGGCGTTTGCCGACGGGCCCCCCGTCTGAGAACTCGGATTCTCCGACCGATTCTTGCCTTCTTTCACTGTCTTCAACACATCGAGAAGGCTGCCGCTGAATTCGTCATCCGACATGACCACACTCCTGTCGACAATTATTGATGAAATATGTACTGCAAATCCCTCACCCTTGTGCGACAATCGACCCGTCATGGTTGCGACGACCGATCCGACCAGGCATGACGATTGACGATTTAGTTACACGGAGGGGTTCCATGGATGCACCCAGCATGCCCGGCACGGCAGGCTCGCCACCCGACTATCGATGGCAGTATGTCTGGCCGGAAGGCCGAGGAATCAGCTGGCTCTTGCTGATGTCGCCATTTGCCTTGCTGGCCGTTCTGGTCACTGCCGTCGCCATTCAGCGGCGCGATCCGGTGCCGCTGGCGATTGCCCTGATCGGCGTATCTGGGGTGGCGTTCGGAATCGTCCTGGATGCCGCTGCGCGTAGCACGCGTTCCCCATCCATAGAATCAGGCCGAGAATTGCAAACATTCTCATTGCGGCGCAGGTTCCGGCCGGTCAGAACTCTAGTGCTCTTCGGCGGATTGACGACTTTGAGCCTCGGTGCCACACTATCCGGATTCATCGAGCGAAGTGCCTTGCTGATCGCCGCAGGGGCCATAATGTTCTCGATAACAATTTACATCGGTTGGCACGATATCAGATACATCCGTACCGGTCGTCTGATTTTGACACCGCACAGTCTGCGCATCTCCACACATAGGTGCGACTGGGAGTTTCCGTGGATATCATTGACCGAAATAGGTGGTGACGTCGGCTCGTCCGAAGCCTTTATCACACTACAATGCTCCACGGGAGCAATGATTTCGCGCCCCGCGCCGTCCAGGCCTCTGTCGAAATGGCTACCGCCTAATTCCTCTGACAGTGGCCCCTGGCGAGTACCAACTACGCTCTGGGTGGACAATGCAAATTCACTCTTATCCACTCTTCGATACTTTCAGAATCAACCGGAGAAACTTCGCACCATATCGACCTCCGAATTGAAGTCCATGCTCACACCGCCCTCTTGGGAGGATCGGAAGGAGATGGCGCGAATTTATCGCGCTCGATCGAGCTGATACTTCACTCTTGGCGATCAGCCCAGCCGAGAAACTTGTTCAGTTCACCGACACCGACTGAAGTCCCGATACGCTCGGTGGTCGATTTCAACCCGGGCCGGGGTATCGGCTCGGGCCGGTCGCGATTCTGCTGGGCCGCTGTGGTTTTGGACCACACCAGCCACCGGAGCGAGTCGGCCATCGAGGCGAGCAGGTGCTCGTTGAGTTGCCACCGATAGTCGTCGGGCCGCATAGCCCGGGACAGCGCCGAGCCGACCGGCGCCAGTCTGACGATGGCTTTGAGGTCACGCCAGCTGAGTTCCTCCGACCCCAGCTGGCGCAATCTGAGTCCAAGTGCGATCAGGTCGTATTCGATTGCCTCGGTGTGCTCTTCGACCAGAGCATCGAGGCTCAGGATTCCCCCAGGCCGACCCCCGAATGCGCGCGCCATTCATCCAGCAATGCCTGGTATTCGGTGGGATCCATGTCGTCCAGTACCGCAAGCGCGGCAGGCGATGCGCTCATCTCGATCAGGGTATACATCGCATCGACACTGTTCATACGCCGGATACGGCGAATGAAGCCGGGCTTCAGGTAGGACAGCGAGGGAAGACGAACCTCGACGTCGCCGATGCGATGTACGAAGTCCTCCTTGACCCTGGTGATCTCGTCGATGGTGTTCGGCTCTTTCGGGGAAGTCATTGGTTCGCAGACCCTTTCATATCATTTGTGTGCGCAGGATTCGATGGACGGGGCCCAGTGGCGGCGGGCGGGCCTGCGCATAGGTTCGATTCCCGCCGCCAACTGGGGGCTTATCAGGCGGTGCGGTTACCGTCGTCGAGGTAGCGGTAGGCCTTCACACCGGCGTCGTTCTTGAACGCCTCGATGGTGATGTTGAAGCCGGCCAGCTCCTTCGAGACGAACTTCTTCTCGGTCGCCGCGGTGATCTTGGCGTTCGGGAGGACAATGCGGAGCTTCTTGTCCTCGTTCTTCATGTCGAAGATCCAGGCGCGGTGCGGCAGCACCGAACCGGTCTCCTCGACCTTGATCAGCTTGCCCGAAGTGGACGTGGCCGCGGTGGCCGTCACATTGTTCGAGCCGAACACTTCGTTCAGGACGTCCTGGTCCCAGACCGCGTACAGGGTCAGTGCGAAGCGCACCGAGTGTTCGGTCTGCAGCTGCGCGATGATGTCGGCGTTCCAGTCCTTGATCGTCTCGATCTTGCGCTCGCCCTTGGACTCGATACCGTCCTCGGAGACGTAGCCGAGCGCCTTGAACGCGGCATTCGGTGCGTCCGAGGCCGAGGTCGGCAGCGCGGTGGCCAGGGGGGCCACCAGAACGCCGCCGGTCACGGCGATGTCCGGGGTGCCGGCGCCGATGTACTTGCTGGAAGGCAGTGCCATTTCGATTTTCCCTTCGGGATTGTTGCGCAGGCCCTAGGGATTCGGTTTTCAGTTGTGCGACTCCCGGACGGGAGTCATGTGAGAGCGATGCTCTGCACAATTGTGTCGGCACATGCCAGTGCCGAAGTCAGGCGAGAAGCTTCCCTCGTACGCACAGATCGACGATGATCAGCTGCCGCGGGGCGTTCGTCGCGGGGTCGGTATCGTTCTCCACGCCGACGTCATCGATGTAGTCGCACCACACCGTGCCGAGGTAACCGGGCGACGCGACCGACAGTATGGCGCGCACCGTCGCGGCCAAACCGCCTGCGGCTCCGGCATCATCGGAGCACTCGAGGATTACCCGCGGTCGGTCCAAGATCAGGTTGGGTCCGCGTATGCCCTCGCGATCCTCACGGTCGTTACGACGTTTGCGGTCGTTCCGGAGGACGCGCACCATCCGCGTCGGTCGCGGGTCGGGAACCCGTGTCACGACCTGCGCGGTATCCGACAGCGCGGCCAGTTCGGTGGTCAGGTAGTCGACAAGCGTCTTCTCTATATCGGCGAACATGATTCGTTCACTCATCGTGCGGCCGCCTTTCATCGGCTTTTCGGGCCCGCTCGATCCGCTCCCGCAGTCGATCGACGATCCCGGCGTAGGCTTCGGTCTTGGTCGTGGCCTCGACGGCGAGTCCACGCGGATGGGTTGCGCACCACAGCCCCTCATCGGTCTGCTCGACCTCGATATCGTCGAAGTCGTAGAACGATTCCGGGTCGGGTGCGGGCCACTGCCCGTCCTCGTCCTTGGTGACGTGTAACCCGATATCGAACGCACCCGGCATTCCACCCGGAGTCGGCGTCCAACGGATCTCCTCCAGTTCGGGATGCACTCGCACGCCACGCTTGACGAGGTAGTCCGCGACCCGGGTGGCCTGTTTGATACTCGTGACAGCGGGTTCGGCGCGCTTGCGTCCCACACTGTCGCGCCATTCCGGCAGGTGGATCACGGACAACTCCTCCGCAAGCGCGCGCACCTGCGGATCGAGTTCCGCGGTCGCCTCGGATTCGGCGAGCTTGCCGGACAGCGCATGCTGAATCAAAGCCATGAACTCCGGCGTAACCAGCTGCCCGGTATCGGTTTTGGTGTAGCCCGACGGTGGCTGATGGTTACCGAACCGTACGGACCGAACGATTTCTCTGTCAGACATAGTTTTTCGCGTGCCGCTCTATTGGGTTGGTAGTGATGGTTGTCGTATCTCGCATCGCCGGACACGCCGAAGCGGTCCGAGGAGAAGCGAATTTCGATCCGGGAATGCGAGAAGCCTCGAACCGTTACGGTTCGAGGCTCCGTCTCGATGAGGATCGAAAATGTTGTGCGAGTGGCCTACTCGTCGTTCCGCCGCTGAGGAACCTGCTCCGCCCACACTTCGTCGGCCTTACGCCACGAGCAAAGGTTCCGATTCGGCTTGGAATCGGACTTTTCCTGCTCGGACCAGGACCGGCCGTCGATATCCGGTCAGCGGGACACGACGAAGTCGAATAGTCAAGGTGCCGGGAGCACTCAGGCCGATCATTACTCGGCAGTACCGCCCGCGGCTGCGCGCTTGCGCTTCCATTCCTCGAAGCCCGTGATGAAACTCTCGTACTCCACCGCCACCGGCCCATATTCCGGAATGCGATACCACCACCACGCCAGCTCGAGCTTCGAGCGTTTCGCCTTCCACACTATCCAGCGCCGAGAATCCTCCACGGTGAATGATAAATATATCCGATCATATTCGGAAACCCATCTCTCGACCGCCAGGCGAAGAGGCTCGTCCAACTCTGGAAGAATGGCTTCGATAGCGTCTCTAATTCGCAACTCGTCTAGCAGATCGTCAACCGTCCAAGCATTCCACTCGTCACTCTTCCGCGTCGAATCGCTTTCCAGTCTCAGAACACTGGTGGCCCATTCCAGCAGAACCCAGTCGAACGTCTTCACCGGCAATCCGGTTACTCGATGCTCGATCGATTCGAGATGGCGCAGTTCGTCATGGCCCAACGCCTCGAAGGCATCGAAACCCGGCAGTTCACTCGCAACGACCGCGAATACCGGGCCCTCGACCAAACGATCGCGCACAACCAGGTCCGCGATCACCTCGTCACGATTATTGATGAATCTGCCATGCCGTACCGGGATCTTGAACTTGGAAAGTATATCGCACAGTTCAGCATACTCGTCGGGCGTTATCGGTATCCTCTGATTGAAAAGGGAACCCGCTAGTACGTCGACGAGTAAGCCCGTCTCCCCGCCGAACGACATTATTTCGGCGTATTCGACATCCCCGGCGGGCAGTCGATTGACCAGCTTCTCCAGCAGAGCTGTCGATCTATCGTGCAATCCGATCTTACTTCGAGCCACAGCAGGCCCCTCCTCTTTCACTGCCACGTGACGAGTAATCGCCGACGGCATTCGACCATACTATCGGAGCGGTCGCGGTACCCCGTTCTCATCGTTGCGCATGACCCCGGGACCATCCTTGGGGATAGCCGTAACAATATGACCGCTCGGATCGACGACGACGTGGATACGGACGCCATCACGCACTCCTTCGGCCAACCACGTCTTATTCTGAGGCTGCCACGTCGGCGGGCTGTCCGGGTTTCTGGCAATATCTTCGATGGCATCGAGGATCTGCGTACTGGGATTATCCACATCCTCGGGGTCGCCCCAGCGCTCGGGAAACACGGTCTTGCCCGGGACACCGCTGCCGAAGCCGTGCCCGCCTCCGACCCCATTCAGCCCAATCATTGCTCGGCCGCACCGCCTGCGGCTGCACGCTTGCGCTTCCAATCCTCGAAGCCCGTGATGAAACTCTCGTACTCCACCGCCACCGGCCCATATTCCGGAATGCGATACCACCACCAAGCCAACTCGAGCTTCGAACGCCCCGCCTTCCACGCTATCCACCGCCGAGAATCCTCTACGGTGAATGACAAATACATCCGATCATATTCGGAAACCCATCTCTCGACCGCCGGACGAAGTGCCTCACCTAACTCGGGAAGAATGGCTTCGATAGCGTCTCGAATTCGCAATTTGTATAACAGGTCACGAACTATCCAGGCATTCCATGAATCACTCTTCCTCGTCGAATCGCTTTCCAATTTAAGAACACCTGTGGCCCATTCCAGCAGAACCCAGTCGAACGTCTTCACCGGCAATCCGATTACTCGATGTTCGATCGATTCGAGTTGGCGCAGTTCGTCATCGCTCACCGCCTGGAAGGCATCGAAACCCGGCAGTTCACTTGCAATGACCGCGAATACCGGGCCCTCGACCAAACGATCGCGGACAACCAGGTCCGCGATAACCTCGTCGCGATTGTTGATGAATTCGACATACCGCAGCGGGATCTTGAATCTGGACAGTATGCCGCACAGTTCAGAATACTCGTCAGGCGTGAGCGGTATTCTCCGATTTACAAGAAAAGCCGCAAGCCCGTCGACGAATAAGCCCGTCTCCCCACCGAACAACATTGCCTTGCCCTCTTCGACCTCATAGGCGGGCAGTCGATCGACCAGCTTCTCCAGCAGAGCGGTCGATCTCTCGTGCAATCCGGTCTTACTTCGAGCCACAGCAGGACCCTCCTCTTTCACTGCCACGTGACGAATAATCGCCGACGACTCCACCATACTATCGGAGCGGTCGCGGTACCCCGTTCTCATCATTGCGCATCACACCGGGACCATCCTTGGGAATGGCAGTGACAATATGTCCGTTCCGATCAACGATGACTTGGATACGAACGCCATTACGCACTCCCTCAACCTTCCATGTCTTCCTGCCATCCTGCCAAATTGGCACAGTATCCGGGTTTCTGGCAATATCTTCGATGGCATCGAGAATCTGCGTACTGGGATTATCCACATCCTCGGGGTCGCCCCAGCTCTCGGGAAACACGGTCTTGCCTGGGACACCGCTGCCGAAGCCGTGCCCGCCTCCGATCCCATTCTCGTCATCTTCATCAGCGTTGGAGTCGCCCCGGAGGATGTGTACTAGACCGGCCTGGGTAAGGCCGTCGATGTCATCTGGGCCGAAATCTTTGGTTCCATCTTCGGTCCGATCCCATTGATTCGGTCTACGGACAGGGGGCGGCTGCCTTTCCGGCTCGCGCTCCTCCTCCTGCTGATCACCCCACGCCTCCTCTTGTTCGCGGCGTTGTCTCTCGGCCTCTTCCCGTTCGTATCTCGCCCAGTCGTCCTCGTCCTGAGGCGGTCCCTCATCACCGGATTCATCGACAGGTCCCGTATCCGACGGAAGACGCGGCCCCGCCTCCTCGTCACCCTCGATCTCCGGTGGCGTCGTCGGATCGTGCCCACCGGGTTCTCCCGGATCGACCGGGCCGAATTCGGGCGGCGTGGGCAGCTCCTTGGGCGGCGCGGTGGCCGGCGGATGGTTCGGCACGGGCTCGACAGTGGGTGCGCCCGGACTCGTATCTCCCCCCGTGCCAGAGGGATTGGGGATCTCGGGTTTCTTCGGGGCGGTGGGGATCTCGGGCTTGTCCGGGATGCCGGGAAGCTCGGGCCCACTGGGCAATCCGGGGATCTCGGGGAGGTCCGGGACGTCGGGGATCTCCGGACCATCCGGATAGGGCGGCCTGACGACGGGTGGCCGGTTGATATCGGGCTTGGCAGGAGCTGCGGGGGGCGGGTCGTCTTTGAGAAGGTTGTAGAGACCCTTTCCGCCTTGGATTGCGGGCCGGGCACCCTTGAGCGGCGGGACGACCAGCGAAAAGAAGGCTTCCACTTCATCGGTGGTCGCCACGACGCTGCCCGGATCGAGCCGCCCGGTTCCGGTGACGATGAGCTCGTCATCTTGGTAACCGAAACTGACGTAGGCACTCGTCTGCGGATCGAAAATGCCGATGAGCTTGCCGTTCTCGTCATAGGACGCCGTGAACGTCTTCTGCTCACCATCGGCACCGTTGTAAATCAGATGCCGAGTCGTATTGGCGCTCGCGGAATCCGGATTGATCGGCTGGAGCTCCCACGTGCTGCCGTCGAAGTTGTCCACGCCCACCGTGCCACCCGGTGACCGCACCACACCGGGCTCCGGCTCGGTGGAAGGCAGCTTCATCGGCTTGACTTCGCCGGTATCCGGATCCACATAGCTGAACCGCGGCGGCTCCGGCTTCGCAGGCGCAAGACCAGGGCTATCGGAGTAGTACGGTGGATCCGTCGGCGTCACCTTCGGATCCACCGTCGTGATCGCCGGAGGCAGATCCGTCAACACCGGATCGGTCGGCGCCCACCGCGGACCCTGCGGATTCGGCACCGTATCGGGCTTCGGAATCCGTTTGCCGTTCTCGTCCAAGTCCGTGAACGCCTGCGGGTCTACAATCGGCTTCACCTGCGGCACATCGGACTTAGGATCGATCTGTTGCTCGATGGCCCGCACCATGTCCTGCACATTGAAAATCCGCCCGACCATCCGAGCCGCACTCTCCGGCGTCATTCCGTGAAAGTTCTCGACCCGGCCCGGTGAGGCGGAAGCCTGACTCGAAGAACCCGAACCGGTATTCACTTTCGGAATCAGCCTCGCGAACCAGCCCGCGTTGTCGCGAACCCAAGACAGATCCACCTCACACCGCCGGACCTGTCGCGCAGCGCGGTCCGGCGACAGACCGTTCCGAGCTGGATGCGAATTTCGCCATGCGAAATCACCTCATCTATCAGTTGAATTAGAGTCCGGAGGCGGCAATGCCGCCCGGACCGAAGCCGGTGAAACGAGAACCCGTTCAGATCCCGCGATGCCGTTGGATGGAACGTCGGCATTCCGAGAGTTGGACCGTGCAGGACGCGGCGTAGAGTGCGGCCATGCCGAGAGCGTTCTGGCGGGGTACCGAGAGGCTGGCGGAAATGTTTCCGGCGTGGCGCCACCGGCTGGATCAGATGCCGACGAAAGGCCGGATCAGTGGCACGAGGTGGCAGACCAGTTCGAGTAGGTCGAAGGCGAGAGCGAGCATCGGGGTTCACCTCCTCTCCGTGGATGGGATGCCCCACCCCCGGCTCGTAGCAAAACCGGGGGTGGGGCGGGCGCCCCGCGGCTCGGACCCTCTGCGACCGCGATTGCGTTGCGGGAGAAAGGAGCCGCGCGGGGCGGGTCTGGTGGGCTCAGTGGCTGCGTGAGGAGTCGGGGACGATGCGGCCTAGGCTGATCAGAGTTCGCAACGCTTGGTCCTTGCGGCGGCAGTAGTCGGTGGCGCATTCGCGGTGTACGCGCATGATCTGGTGGGCCAGGTCGATGGTGGGCGTCGTCGGTAGTGCGCCGTGAGCGTTCAACTCCAGCAGTTCACGCACGGCGTCGTTCATGGCTGCCTCCTCGCGGATGGCCGACCGGAGCACGGCCGGGTGGGATGGAGGCCCCACCCTCGGCCTGGAGGGGCAGGCCGGGGTGGGGCGGCAGCCCGGAGATCGGCGCGTCTGCGCCGCGCACCGAGGTGGCGGGAGACGGGCGGCGGGTCCGGGCTGATGCGGCAAGCTCTGCCCCGCTTGTCAATCGACATCGGAAGGGTTTCGGGGGCGTGCCGCATGTTCGTGGGAGCTGAGGAACTCCGGTTGGAACGACTGTGGCCCTGTGCGTCCGAGTTCGGACGCACAGGGCCACGACGAGTGATATCGAGAAGATTTGGGAGAGCGGGAATTCCGGTCATTCCCGGGATGAGGGCGCAGCTCTGGCGCTGCACAAAGCTTCGCCTAAAGCGCGAACAATGTCAACCCCCGAATACCGAAATGCATGGAAATACCAGGTAGAGCGGCTATTCGACCCATGCAAACGAAGATCGCCCCATCTCGACAGAGATGGGGCGATCAGCGTCCGAGCCAAATATGTAGTGACACACTGCGTCGCAGCCTTTACCTTCGCTTCTTGTTGTCGGCAGGCACCCGCCCTCGCGTCGGATATGCCCGGTGTGCGTCCACTACCTCGCCGACCACGAACATTTCCGGCCACCCTGGCGCCCACGGCCCCGGTATCGGAGCGATCTTTCCGGCATCCCTGAGCGTCCGGATCCGCCGGACGGTGAGATTTCGGTATTCCTCGCCCAGTTCCTTTGCCAATGTGGCGATCCCGGACGCGTTGAGTCGATGCTCGCGGGCCTGCTTCACCTTCACTTCGTCCCATACGATCGGCGGGGCGGGCGGGCAGATGATCCGCAGTGCGGCCTGAACCACCGACTGGATCTCGTCGAGCGCCGTCTCGGCGCCTGCGGTCATAGCGAGTGCGACGAGATTCCGATCGAGCCATCGGGCCAGGCCGGCGGTGGAGGGCGAACCGTCGTAGTCGAGTCCCCGCTCTTCGCAGACCAGGCGGGCCCAGGTGACCAGTACCGCGTGGAGTTCGTCGGCCGCGGCGGCCGCGGCGGGGTTGAAGGGCAACGGCTGTTCGCTCGCCCTGCGATCCATCCGGTAGTCGCCGCGAGTGCTCAGCCGTGATTGACGGGTGCGTGTCAGCTCGAGATCGTCGGCGATGCCGGGTATCTCGCGGAGAAGTTCGGCGAGGGCGCGGAGTTGAGAGCGATCGAGGAAGAGGTGGTCGCGGTGCTCGGTCACCGGATGGCCGCCCTGGTGGCAGAGCAGTCGCGGTTGATCGCCTCGGCGAGGCGGCGGGCATGTCCGTGCCGGATGTAGTCGTCGGTATGCCGCCCGTCCACCAGGTAGCCCCGAGCGAAGGCCGCGGCCGAACCCCAGCTTCGCCAGTGCTGCGGCGACCACCATCGTTGCAACCGACGGTGCACCGCCACCTCGACCAGGCTCTCTCCCCATCGCAGCATGGCCTGCGGGGAGGCGACGCAGAAGTAGGCACTCAGGTCGGCGATCGAGCGGAGCGGGTTTCCAGCGGGCAGCGCGGTGATCGGATCGCCCGGCGCCGCGACCCAATACGTCGGAACACCCTTGACATTCCGCTCGCCCGCGATACCGTACCCGCCCGGATCCGGCCCGAGGCATTGTCCGGCCGGGCGCAGGGGATCGGCGATGAGCGCGCATGCGATCACCTCGAGGTGCGGTAGTTCGCCGCGCCCGATCGCGGCGGCGACGTCACCCGCGATGGCCGCGCCTTGGGAATACCCCACCAGCACCACACGGTTCGGCGTCGCTTCGACGGCGGCGATCAGTGCCCGTCCACCCGCGGCGAGGCTCTCGGCGTACGGAACACTCCTGCCGTAGTCCGCCGGATACGGAACCAGACGCGAGGTGAATCGATCTTGATCCAGTTCCGCGGCGAAGGCGGCGGTGACGTTGTCGCCGTGGGGATTCCAGGTTCCGCCGACGATCAGGACGTCGATGCGCTCCGGGCTGCGCGCCGACTTCGATACCGACGCCGCGGTAGCTGATCGATCGCCCGAGCTCACGGTCCCGACCGCGGAATAGATATGATTTCTGTCACAAAAAGTTTGAGACGGACCGTCCGCGAACCCCTCGGCGGCCGCCCGCGGCGACCATCCCCATGATGTCGTCATCGCTCCCCCGCCCGCGGGAGCAGGTCGACGGTGTGGCAGCCGACCAGTGACGCGATGCGAGCCAGTTCGTAGAGAGTGAACGAACTTCGCGCAGCTAACCGGCGTCGCAGGGTTGCTGCCGGTATTCCAGTGTGTTTGACCAGGTCATCTAGGCCGATACCCCCTCGTGCGAGAGCGCATCGCACACGCTCCGCAACCACTAAGTCCAAATGATCCATACGGAGTACTCTAAGGTCCGTACGGACCTTTGCCAACCCCGATTGGAGTGCTGCCCACGCCGGGGGTGACCCAGCGCGTCGCCAAAACCGACACTCGGCATGTCGTTTGCCAGGTAGCCGTTCGGACCTCAGAATGGTCCATATGGGTGCGAAAGAGACGGCTTCGGGCATCAACCGTGCGGTCGGCAACGAGCTGCGGGCCGCTCGAGCGCGACGGGATCTGACCCGTCAGCAGCTGGCGGGACTGACCGGCCTGGCCGTCAGCACGATCCAGCGCTTCGAGAACGGTGAACGGTCACCGGATATGCAGCAGCTGCATGCGCTGTGCCAGGCGCTGGAGATTCCCATGCGGGAGTTCGTCACCCTGGCCTTGAAAGATATCGAGCGGCCGGAGGACTGAGCAGCTCGGCACGGTCGATGCGATCGACCGTGCCGAGCCCGACGTCCCGGACAGCTGCTCTACCCAGCGAACGGTTTCCGGCAGACCCGCGACCGGTGACTCACGCGCAGCGCGAACCGGCCGCACCCTTGACCGCGGATTCGATCGCCACTTCGGCGTATTCGACGACGGCCTGCACAGTGTCCACCCCCATAGCCCAGGAAGTCAGGACTACATCGCACAATGTCGCAGTGCCGTGCAGGATTCGGTCTGCCGCATCGTCACCGATTGCCACCCCCAGCGCTGCCGCGGCTCCCATGCCTCGCACTGCCACTAACTCCGTTACCGAGCCGATACGGTCCACGACCACAGTTCCCCTTCATATCAGTGCTCTGACCTCGAGCGTGACTCCGAAACGGAGTCGAACTCCCGTCCCAGAATCACGGTAGTTATATCCCATCGCCGCCCACCAGGCGCGCCAAAGTTTGCCTGCTACACAATGTTTCGCAGGTGAGGCGTTCTGCGGTACCCTCGTCGTCCGTTAGCTGAAAGTTCGCGACAGCTGTCCGATTCGCACCATTTCAGGACGGCGACTTCCGCGCTGCGGCGTGGCACTGCGAGGAATGCGCCGGGGCCCTCTCACTCACACTTGACGACAGGAATCGGGTCGTACTTCACCGTGCGCGTGGCGCGGGAGACTTCACGTCCGGTTTTGCGGTCGGTAATGACGCGGGTGTCGGAGATGGTGAAGCCGGGAGCGCCTTCGGAGGCGATGCAGTCCTTGCCCTTGGGCAAAGTGATGGTCTTGGGCTCGGTCGGTTTGGTCTTCTCGCCGGTGATGGATTCGACGTCCACCGTCTTGGTGCCCCACAGGCGAACGGTCACCTCCGAGTCGGTGACGAAAGCTTCGATGTAAACGCCGGTTTGGCTGTTGTTGCGGAATTTGAGGTCGATCGCGCCATCGAAGACGGTGGCCTCGCGGGCGGCCGGGTAGCGGGAGATGTAATAGCTGTGCTCGGTATGGCCCGCGTCCTCCATACCGGCGAAGTACGCGGCGTTGTACAGCGTGGTGGCGAACTGGCTGATGCCGCCGCCAACAGCCGTGCTGGGGCGGCCGTGGTCGATGATGCCGGACTCGACATATCCTTCCGCCGTACCGCGCGGGCCCGTGAATTCGTTGAGCGAGAACGTTTCTCCTGGCTTCACGATCGCGCCGTTGACCTTCCTGGCCACGGTGCGGATATTGACGCCGGAGGGTCCACTGAAACCGCTGGTGGTGAACGAACCCACGGTTTCGGCGATGCCGAGGCCCTGCGCGGCCTCGGTGGTCACCTTCGGTTCGATTCGCTCGTAGACCGCCTGGCCGGTCCGCTCGCCTTGGGCCACCAGCAGCGCGTTGAACTGTTCGAAGGTCTTCGGCCAGTTGATCTTGTCGCCGACCACCGCGGGAACGACCGCGGGTCTACCGCCGGAGAGCGCGAAGGTAGCGTCCTTCGGCTCGACTTCCGTTGGCGCGAGTTGCGGGGCGAGCAGACCGATCGCGGCATCCTGGTTCACCGACAGGGCCAGACCGCCCTGTCCGTCCGGCGCGAAGGTGAGCACGGACGCGATCTGTGCGGGATCGAGTCTGGCGGCGGCACCCTTGCCCGCGAACGTGATCGGCGCCTGCACCGCGGGCTGCGCGATCTCGCGCAGCGCCTGGTCCACCGCCTCGGGACGCACGCTCTGCGGCGCGGGCACGACCGGAAGATCCAGTGGTCCACCGGTGATCCAGTTGCCGACCAGTTCGGCGCGTGCGGGCACCGGATCGAGCACGCGCCCCGGGACCGGCGGCACCGCAACGGGTTTGGCGTTGTCGAAGACGATGGTGCCCTCGACCGTGGGACGGTCGTGCACCCGCAATTCGGACAATTGGCGTTCCAACGCGGATTCGTCGACCGAGCTGACGATCGCGACGTCGCGAGTGGTGAAGAACGAGGTGAGCCGGGTGAGCGGATTGAGCGGCTGGGAGCCGATCCGCGACCAGGTGGCATCCCAATTCACGGCGAGTCCGGCGGAGCCGGGCACGATGGCGGTCTGCACGTCGCCGATGCGCAGCGGCAGTTCCCGGCTCGCTCTCGGCTCGAGTTCGGCCCGCAAGCGGGCATCGGCCGCGGACTTGTCCATGCCGCCGATGTCGACACCCGCGACGACCGTGCCGCGGGGCACCTCGCCCGAGGACAGCGCCCAGTCCACGGCGTACCCGAGGCCCGCGAGGGCGAGCACGGCGCCGACCGCGATGCCGACGCGGCGCAGCACGGCGATATCCGGGCGGTTCGGCGGCGGGCCCGAAATCGGACGGCGGCCTGGCGCACGGCGCGGCGGCGGAGGCCGCCGCGGGCCGGTGTGCATGGGCTGGGTGGGCATTGCATCGCCATGCCACCCGACCGTTTGGTCTGATTCCTGGGGTCGATCCGCCCCGAGGAGCTGGCGCCATCCGACCTCGCCACCCGCTCTAGGGCCGCGGTCTCCGGTGCTCGGCTGGCTCGTCACGAACCGTCCTCCACGTTCGATTGAATTGTGGACCCGCAACGACACGAGTCCCCACCAACGATAGTGGCCCCTGCCGACCGGGGTCGGCACAGCACGGATCAGCAGCAAATCCCGCGCAAAAGAGCCGGGTACAGCACGCAAAGAGGCGCCGCGCAGTTGCCGGGTCGGGGGTCTGGCAACTGCGCGGAGCCGTCCTGTTTATCGGCGGACCGCACGCGGCGTTACAGCGCCGCACGACCGTGATCGAACCCACGCGGGAGAATCGAGAGAGACCGCCCCTGGGGTGGCTCGCGCTGGACGCCGCAAGACTTCGCACACGAGGGAGATGGATGGCATGCAGCTTGGAATGATCGGCCTCGGCCGAATGGGCGCCAACATCGTGCGCCGGATCGTCGCCGACGGGCACACCGCCGTCGGGTACGAGCGCCGGGCACAGCACATCGAGGAACTGCGCGCCGAGCTCGGGGACGGCTTCCAAGGCAGCACCGACCTTGCCGAGTTCGTGCGCATGCTCGAGACGCCGCGCGTGGTCTGGGTGATGATCCCGGCCGGCGCCACGGGCGCGGTGATCGACCAGGTTGCCGAACTGCTCGAGCCAGGGGACATCGTCATCGACGGCGGCAACAGCCGCTACCACGAGGACATCAGGCGGGCCGAGCGGCTGCGGCCCAAGGGCATCCACTACCTGGATATCGGCACCTCGGGTGGGGTGTTCGGCCGCACGCGCGGCTTCTGCCTGATGATCGGCGGCGAGGCGGAACAGGTGAAGTACCTGGACCCGCTGCTGAAATCCATCGCCCCGGGTCTGGCGGCGGCCGAACGGACGCCCGGGCGCACCGGCGAGCCGTCCACGGCCGAGCTCGGCTACCTGCACTGCGGACCGGCGGGCGCAGGCCACTTCGTGAAGATGGTGCACAACGGCATCGAGTACGGCGCGATGGCGGCCTACGCCGAAGGCTTGAACATCCTGCACAAGGCCAACTACGGCGCCGAGCACGCGGGCGAGTTCTCCGCGGAGGAGGCGCCGCTCGAGCACCCCGAGTACTACCGGTACGACCTCGACGTGCCCGAGGTCACCGAGGTGTGGCGGCGGGGTTCGGTGGTCGCCTCCTGGCTGCTCGACCTGACCGCGGCGGCACTGCACGCCGACCCGGACCTGGCGTCCTACAGCGGCCGGGTGTCCGATTCCGGCGAAGGGCGCTGGACGATCGATGCCGCCATCGATACCGGCGTGCCCGTGCCGGTGCTGTCGTCCGCCTTGTTCACGCGGTTCTCGTCCCGGGGCGAGGCTCTCTACGCGGACAAGGTGCTCTCGGCGATGCGGAAGGCATTCGGCGGCCACGACGAGCTTCCCGGCGAGTAGGCGATCACAACGCGGCCCCCGATCGGGAATTCCGATCGGGGGCCGGTTTCGTTGTGCGGCAATTATTTCCCGGCGCTCGGGGCGATCAGCGCTCCAGGATGGCGACGACGCCTTGGCCGCCCGCGGCGCAGATGGAGATGAGCGCGCGCCCGGAGCCCTTTTCGGCGAGCAGCTTCGCGGTGGAGGCGACGATGCGGCCGCCGGTCGCGGCGAAGGGGTGGCCCGCGGCCAGCGACGAGCCGTTGACGTTGAGCTTGCTCCGATCGATCGAGCCGAGCGCGCCGTCCAGGCCGAGGCGCTCCTTGCAGTAGGCGTCGGACTCCCACGCGGCCAGCGTGGCCAGCACCACGGAGGCGAATGCCTCGTGGATCTCGTAGTAGTCGAAGTCCTGCAGGGTCAGGCCGTTGCGGGCGAGCAGGCGCGGCACCGCGTAGGTCGGCGCCATCAGCAGGCCGTCGGGGCCGTGGATGTAGTCGACCGCGGCGACCTCGCTGTCGACCAGGTGTGCCAGCACCGGCAGCTTGTGCTCGGCGGCCCACTCCTCGCTCGACAGCAGCACGGCCGACGCGCCGTCGGTCAGCGGGGTGGAGTTGCCCGCGGTCATGGTCGCGTCGCCTGCCTTCACCCCGAAGACCGGCTTCAGCGTGGCCAGCTTCTCGATCGTGGAGTTCGGCCGCAGGTTGTCGTCGCGGGTCAGGCCCAGGAACGGCGTGATCAGGTCGTCGAAGAAACCGCGGTCGTAGGCGGCCGCCATATTCGTGTGCGAGAGGTAGGCCAGCTCGTCCTGCGCCTCGCGCGCGATGCCGAATTCCTTGGCGGTGATGGCGGCGTGCTCACCCATGGACAACCCGGTACGCGGTTCGGCGTTGCGCGGGATCTCGATGCCCAGCATGCTCGGGCGCAGCTGGCCGACCAACTTGAGACGGTCTTTGTTGGTCTTGGCCCGGTTGGCGTCCAGCATCCACTCGCGCAGGCCCTCGCTCACGCCGATCGGGGCATCCGACGTGGTGTCGGTGCCGCCGCCGACACCCGCCTCGATACGACCCGCGGCGATCGCGTCACCGACGGTGGCGATCGCCTGCAGGCCGGTGCCACACGCCAGCTGCAGATCGTGGGCGGGGGTGTAGGGGCTCAGCTTGCTGCCGAGCACGCTCTCCCGGATCAGGCCGTGCTCGCCGACCCGCTTCAGTACCGCACCGCCGACGACCATGCCGAGCCGCTCGCCCTGCAGGCCGAAACGGCTGACCAGCCCGTCCAGCGCGGCGGTGAACATGTCCTGGTTGGAGGCGTGCGCGTACGCCTTGTCGGAGCGAGCGAACGGAATCCGGTTGCCGCCAACGATGGCGACCGGGCGGGGCGTCTTACCGGTCTTGGCGGTGCTCTTCGCCGAACGGGCTTTGCTAGTCACTCGAGTCTCCAAGGTCTCGTGGATGGATGTCCCGGCGGCCCGGCCCGGCGTGGCGGACTCCACGCAGATCGGCGCACCGTCGCGGTTGTTTACAACAAACTTACTCTGGAGTAAGTTCAATGTCGACACGTACCCCGCAAAAGTGCGCTAGCAGACCACGCCGGGGCGACCTCCAAACCGAACTCAGAAAAGGTAGGAATAGTGGCAGCCAGCAAGAACAAGGGTGCTCCCAACCTCTACGGATCGTTCGTACACTCCGCTCCCGGCGCGTTCCTGGCCAGCAAGCTCGGCCTGCCGCAGCCGGAGACCCTGCGCCGCTACGTCAAGGGGCAGTCGCCGCTGCCCGGTCCGGTGCTGCTCGGCGGCAAGGGCCGGGTCGCCGAACCGGTCCGCGCGCTGCTGTCGGACTACACCTTCGCCGACGCGCCCAGCCCCGAAACCAAGTACGGCGCCATGGTGTTCGACGCCACCGGCATCGGCACCATCGAGGACCTCTCGCAGCTGTTCGAGTTCTTCCAGCCCACCATGCGCAGCATCGGCCCGTCCGGCCGCGTCGTGGTCATCGGCACCACGCCCGAGCTGGCCTCCAGCGTGGACGAGCAGATCGCGCAGCGCGCGCTGGAGGGCTTCACCCGCTCGGTGGCCAAGGAGCTGCGGCGCGGGGCGACCGCCCAGCTGGTGTATTTGCACCCCGAGGCGCAGGCCGCCGCGACCGGTCTGGAGTCGACCCTGCGCTTCCTGCTCTCGGCCAAGTCGGCGTTCGTCGACGGCCAGGTCATCCGCGTCGGCAAGGACGACGCGAGCGCACCCGCCGACTGGGACCGCCCGCTGGAGGGCAAGGTCGCCGTGGTCACCGGCGCGGCGCGCGGGATCGGCGCGACCATCGCCGAGGTGTTCGCCCGCGATGGCGCCCAGGTGATCGTGGCCGACATCCCGGCAGCGGGCGAGGCGCTGTCGCAGACCGCGAACAAGGTCGGCGGCACCGCGCTGGCGCTCGACGTGACCGCCCCCGACGCCGCGGAGAAGCTGGCTGATTTCGCCACCGAGCGCTTCGGCGGCATCGATATCGTGGTGCACAACGCGGGCATCACTCGCGACAAACTGCTGGCGAACATGGACGAGGGCCGCTGGAACTCGGTCATCAGCGTGAATCTCGCCGCGCCGCATCGCATTACCGAGGGCTTGGTGGCCCGGGGCGCGCTGAAGGAGGGCGGTCGCGTGATCGACGTGTCCTCCATCGCCGGCATCGCGGGCAACCGCGGCCAGACCAACTATGGCGCGTCCAAGGCAGGTGTCATCGGCATGGTCGCCGCCGAGGCGCCGAAGCTGGCGGAGAAGGACATCACCATCAACGCCGTCGCCCCCGGCTTCATCGAGACCGCGATGACCGCCGCCATCCCGCTGGGCACCCGTGAGGCGGGCCGGTTGATGAGCTCGTTGCAGCAGGGCGGCCAGACCGTCGACGTCGCCGAGACGATCGCCTACTTCGCGAGTCCGGCCTCGAACGCGGTGACCGGCAACGTCGTTCGGGTCTGCGGGCAGAGCCTGATCGGAGCATGATGGCCCACGGCGCAGCAGCGGGGGAACAGACACAGGTCATCACGCTCAGCGAACCGCCGAAGAACAGCAGGCTGTTCGCCAAGGCGGCGCTCGGCGCCGTGCCGCTGCTGTCGGCGCGCAAGCCGACGCTGCCGGACCGAGCTGTTCGGCTGGAGGGCCTGCGGGTCGCCCCGGAGCACCTGGCCGCCTACTGCCGGGCGACCGGTCTGCGGTTCGGCGACGCGCTGCCGCTGACCTATCCGTTCATCCTCACCTTCCCGCTTGCCATGCAATTGGTGGTGGCGCGGGACTTCCCGTTCGTCGCGGTAGGTGCGGTGCACGCGGAGAATGTCATCGAGCGCACTCGCGACATCTCGGTGAGCGAGCCGCTGGACATCCACACGCACATCGAGAATCTACGCGAGCACCCGAAGGGCCTGCTCGTCGACGCGATCAGTGACGTGAAGGTGGGACGGGAGCTGGTGTGGCACCAGGTCACCACGTTCCTGCACCAGCAGCGCACTTCGCTGTCGGGCGGGCCGAAGCCGGAGCCGAAGCCGGAGGAGGTCCCGCCCCCGCCGCTGCGCACGTTGCGGGTGGACCAGAAGACGATCACCCGATACGCCGCGGCGTCCGGTGACCACAACCCGATTCACACGTCGGCGTTGGCCGCCAAGGCATTCGGATTCCCGAAGTCGATTGCGCACGGCATGTGGTCGGCGGCCGCCGTTCTCGGCTCGGTCGAGGGCCGCATTCCGGAGAAGACCACGTACGTGGTCAAGTTCGGCAAGCCGATTCTGCTGCCCTCCACCGTGAACGTGTACGCAGACCAGGCCGAAGGCGGCTGGGATCTGGCGCTGCGCCACCCGAAGAAGGGCTACCCGCACCTGACGGCGACCCTTCGCTGAGCGACCGAAGCCGCTGCCGGATTCAGGCGAATCCGGCAGCGGCTTCGCCTATTTCACGGCGCTTGCCTTCGGCCCGCGTTCAGCAGTCGCAGCCACAATCGCAGTTGCAGCAGCCACAGTCGCCGCAATTGCAACAGCCGCAATCACACTCGCCGCAATCGCCGCAATCGCAGTTCTTGATCCAGGCGTCTTTGCGTTCGCCGGTGCAGGGTTGCGTATGGTCGGCGCAGCAGGCATAACCGGTGCAGTAACCGCCCAGGATGAGTGCGAGGGATTCACCTATTCCGGGGCGGCGGGTCGGTGGACGATGACCGGTGCGGTGCATGCGCGGACGGACTTCGGCGTGCGGCAGCTGGCCGGGGGTCAGCTCTTTCGCCCGCAGTCCTGCGGTGTCATGCGAGATCGAGCAGGTGTGCGCGGCCAACGTCCCGAGGCCGCCGCCGATCCTCCGCAGCACCGAGGTCAGCGGGTCGAGCAGCATCCAGCGTACGGTCGGCACCCGGCTCAGCTCGGCCGCCGCGACAGCGGTGCGCAGGCGCGAATTGGACTGCCGCAGCAGGTCATACGCCTCGGACAAGGTTGTTCCGGTGGCCGCGAGGGGGTTGAAGTTGTCCCGAGCCGAGTCCTCGTCATAGTCCGTGACGGCGTCGGCCAGATGCGCGATCCGTCCGAACTGCCACCCCGCCTCGCGCAGGGCTTCGACATTGTCCGGACGATCGGCCAGCACGGCGGTGTGGGCGAAGAACGCCGACGCGCACAACTGAGTGGGTGCGGTGAGCCGCTCCAGCGGATCGGCCGATGGCGCCATCGCCGATTGCCAATGTGGGGAGCTGACAAGCGATTCCGGCATGAACCCGCCCATATGCGGCCCGGCGGCACGCGAAGCACCCACGGCGGCTAGCTCTTTCGCCTCCAGCTCCAGTCGCACCTGGGCGTCGAGCGCGGCGACCAGAGGCTCGACGTCGAGACCGATCCGCGCGGCGCCCGCGCGTGCCTCCCCCGCCCACCGCGCCGCCGCTTTCGCCAGCGGCCTGCGCGCGAGCGCGACCACCTCACCGTCATCCACGTGATCCCGAATCTTCGCAGCCGCCAACAACAATGATGCTGTGGTGGCGAGCTGCACGCCGGGCGCGTCCGCGGTGACCACCGACGCCCGCCGCATTCCGCGCAGGGGGCACGGCGCGGCCGTGGTGCGCGACGCCGAACCGGACTGCGCCTCGGTGAGCATGCTCAGCACCAGCGCGTCCTTGTTGGTCGTGGCGCGGGCGAGCTGACCGTGCCCGTCCCGCAACCCGAGACACAACCCGCACAGATGCGCACGCCATTCCGTGCTATCGATCCCATACTTCTGAGCGCCGTGCGCGCACGGCCTGAGCAACCCGAACACTTCCGCCCCGTTCTCCCGGCTCGCCCGAATGAGCCGGTCCGCATTTGTCGAACTCACGCACTCTGGCAGGAGGGCGGCGCGGAAGCAACCGGACTGGGCAAAAGCCGGGCTACTCGGTCTTCTTGCGGCCCGCCAGACCGCGCCAGGCGAGGTCGTCGAGGAGGTCGACGGCTTCGGCGACCTCGATCCGGCCACTGGCCAACCGGTCGGCGATGGCCTCGCCCGCGCCGATCACAGCGACCGCGACGACATCGAAATTCGTTCCGGGCTCGGCGTGCTTGGCGCTGGACTCCAGCAGTTTGGCGGTCAGTTCGATGACGCGCTCGCGGGCGTTCTCGATCTCCGACGCGAACGCTTGCTGACCGATGGCCTGCCGGTAGAGCACCTGCCAGGAGCGGCGATTGCGGTCGACGAAGCCGAGGAAACCCTCCAGCGCGGTGCGGACCTGCTCGTGCGGTGACAGCAACGGGTTGCCCGCCGGTGCGACGGATTCGATGAAGCGCATCCCCTCGCGCTGGATGCAGGCGCGGAACAGTTCGTCCTTGGAGCCGTAGTACAAATACAGCATCGGCTTCGAGATCTTCGCCTCGGCGGCGATCGCGTCCATCGAGGTGTCGTGGAAGCCTTTACGCGAGAAAACCTCCACCGCGGCGTCGAGCATCTGCTGCTCGCGCACCGCCCGCGGAAGTCGCTTCGTTCCGCCTGCCATCCACTCTCCTACCACAGGTGAACCTCATATATTACTCCAAGGTAAGTTCCGGCGGTCCGATTTGCTCACCGGTCGCCCGACTCGGCCGTGCGGCTGCCTCTTCTTCGCTCGGCCCGGCGCATAAGCGGCTGCCTCGAGAGCCTTCGCTCGGCCCGGCGCATCACCGGCTGCCTCGCCTTCGCTCGGCCCGGCGCGGGCTGTAGGCGGGCGTCGGCCGGCAGAGTCCTGACGCGGCTGCCTCAGCAGCGCGGCAACGTACCCTTGAAAGCGCCCATCCGCAGCACCGAGGCATCCACCTGCGCCATCGGCAGGCGTCCACTCGACACCGCCTGCTCCAGCCGGTCGAGCACCTGCGGCACCGCGTCGGTGGTGATCCACAGGGCGTTGTCGGCACCGGCGACGAGTGCGGCCTCGACGGCGTCCTCGATCGACATCCTCGCGGTGATGGCCGCCATCCCGCCCAGGTCGTCGGTGAAGATCGGTCCCTGGAACGGCGCGGCACCGTACCCCCGGCCCTCGCGCAGCAGCGTCATCGCCTCAGGACTGATGCTGGCCGGGACATCAGGGGTGGTCAGGCCGGGCACGTCCAGGTGGCCGACCATCACCGCCGCACCCGAGCCGATCAGGTCGCGGAACGGCACCAGGTCCACGGTCTGCAGCTGCGCCAGCGGCGGTGTGCGCACCGCGCCGGTGTGCGAGTCGCCGGAGCCGGACCCGTGACCAGGGAAGTGCTTCATCACCGTGCCGACACCGACCTCGCGCATCGCCCGGATGTACGCATCCGCGTAGCGGGTGACCACGGCGGGATCATCGGAGAAGGAGCGGTCGCCGATGACGGTGTCGTCGGGCTGGGAGCTGACGTCGATGTCAGGGGCGAAATTCACCGTCACGCCGACGTCCTTCAGTGCCTGCCCCCTGGCCAGCGTCGCGCTGTGGAACTCCTCTGGGCTCATGGTCTGCGCCGTGACCCGCGCGGACGGCGCGGGGCCGATCAGGTCGCGAACGCGGGAGACGCGGCCGCCCTCCTCGTCGATGGTCACCATCAGCGGAACCTTGGCCGCCTCCTTGACCTGTGTGATCTCGCCCGACCCGAGTAGCGACTGATCGGTCCATCCGCCCACGAAGATGCCGCCGACCTGCTCGGTGCGCACCACGTTCGTGGCATCGGCCGCGCCGGTGACGCCGACCGTCAGCAGCTGGGCCAGCTTCTCGCGGGTGCTGAACTGCGCGAGGTACCCGGCATTGCAGTCCGGCGGCGCCGCGGTCGTGACCGGGACCACGGCGGTCGTCGCATCCGGGGTGGGGCTGCCCGGCGACGCCGAATCGGAGGAACCGCCGTTCGAGCAGGCGGTCGCGACGGCGGCGAGAATGGCGAGGACGAGCAAAGGCGTCTTCCGCATAGAGGTCAACCGTACTCGCCGCGGCGTGGGTGACCGCAGCCGCTGGGTGCTTACCGGGCGGGCAACTCGCTCACCGACGCACACTCACCACGCTGTCGATCGTGCGGTCCATCCGAGCGGCGAGTCGGTGTGACTCGACCGAATTCATGCAGGTGGGGACGGTGACGCGAGCCGGTTCGGGACGGCCCGGCGGGGTAGTCTCTTGGTATCGCCGTGCGTCTCCCTCAGGAGGTCAGCGTGCCCTGCGATCTGATGCTCATCGCCTACGACGGTTCCGAGAACGCCAAGCGCGCCATCGAATACGCCGGGCGGTTCCTCACCGCGAATCGAGCCATCGTGCTGACCGCGTGGGAACCGATGGTGCGTCAAGCCGCCCGTCTCTCCGGGCTGTCGGGTGTCATGCAACCGGAATGGGTGCCCGACGACCAGATCGAGGACATCGCGTACGTCGACGCACGCGCCGTCAACGCCGAGGGCGTGCGGCTTGCCGAGCTGGCCGGCCTGAACGCCGAGGCACGCACCGCGGAATGCACCTCGACGATCTGGAACGCCATCGTCGACTGCGCCGACGAACTGGACGTCGACATCGTCGTCGCGGGCACTCGCGGCGCCACCGGTATCCGTGCGCTCCTGCACAGCAGCGTGGCCGATGCCGTCCTCAAACACTGCCACCGCCCCGTCCTGCTCGTCCCGCCCGGAAAGAATCCTGAGCCGCGCGGCTGGTGAGACTTGGGTCGCTCGAGGGCGATAGGACACCGATGCCGGGGTTAGTTTGGTCCCATGGATGGGTTCCTGCTTGCTCGCGCCGACGGGGTTGTCCGGGGATACGGGAGCCGGGTCGTCTTCGATGACGCGCAGCAGGCGGCCGCGGCGCTGCGGAAGGGCAGCGCGGAGTTCGTGGTCGGCGCGCTGCCCTTCGATCCGCGCAGGCCCGCCGCCCTGACTGTGCCCGAACGCACCGAGCACACGGCAGGCCCGTGGCGGCCCGCCGCGCTGCCCGACCTGCCCGCGGTCCGGGTGGTCGCCGAAATACCCAGCCCGGCAGAGCATGTCGCGCGGGTGACGAAATTGGTCGAGCAACTGGGTGATCCGGCGCAACCACTGCGCAAGGTCGTCGCGGCGCGCTCGGTGCTGCTGGAGGCGCAGTTCGCGCTCGACCCGGAGGTCGTCGCCGGTCACCTGCTCACCAGGCACCCGCACGCGAACGTCTTCGCAGTCGACCTGACGCCCGCGGGACGCACCGGGGCGAGCCTGGTAGGGGCCACGCCGGAAGTGCTGATCGCCCGGCACGGTGACGCGGTCACGCTGCGTCCGCTGGCGGGCACGCTGCCGCGGCTGCCCGACCCGGACGCGGACGCAGCGCAGGCGCGAGAACTGCTGGCCAGCACCAAGAATCGGGATGAGCACGCGTTCGTGATCGACTGGATCAGGGATCGGCTGGGACCGATCTGCGCCGAACTGTCCATACCGGACAGCCCGGAGCTGATCAGCACATCGGACGTATGGCACCTCGCTACGCCGATCAACGGACGCCTGCGCGACACCTCGATCACCGCGCTCGACCTGGCGATGCTGCTGCACCCGACGCCCGCGGTCTGCGGCACCCCGACCGACCTCGCCCTGGACACCATCGCGCACGTCGAGGAAGACCGCGGGTTCTACGGCGGAGCCGTCGGCTGGTGCGACGCGGACGGCGACGGGGCGTGGATGGTCGCGATCCGCAGTGCGGAACTATCGGCCGACGGGCGCACGGTGCACGCGTACGCGGGCGGCGGCATCGTCGCGGCCTCCGACCCACACGCGGAGCTGGACGAGACCACCGCGAAGTTGCGCACCCTGCTCGGCGCGCTGCACTGCACGCTCCACTCGAAGTGATACTCCGAATGCCGGTGCGGGCCTGTGTGGCCGGTCACATGCAGGTCAGCGTGTCGGCAGCGCAGATCCGCGGGACAAGTCGATCGGAATTCCGCGGGCTGAACGCATACAAATACCGGACGTCCTGCTAGGTTGACCGGGAACGTGCCTGCATCGACGTATTGGAGTGCCCCGATGAAGTTTGCTGTCCCTGGTGTTGCGAGTGCGGTCGCGGGCGCCGTGCTGGGCGTGATCGGTGTTCTCCTCATCACCATGGCCGTGCAGCAGAACACGCGACCGGAAATCGACCGCAGCGGCGACAAGGACTCCTCGCTGCTGAACAACGTTGAGTACGGCAGCCGCTGACCCGCTGACCTCCCCTTCACCTGCCGACTCGCTCGGATCTTCCGCGGCGCCGGGGCAGCACAGCACCGCGCCGCTCGGTAGACGCTGGTTCGCCGCGACCGTCGTCGCGGCGTTCCTGCTGACCTTCGCGCAGGCGCCCGGACAAACGGTCGCCGACACGAAGTACGACCTGGCGCAGAATCCGCTCGGCTTCCTGGAACGCGCGAGCCATCTGTGGAGCAGCCAGGCGCCGATGGGCCAGGTGCAGAACCAGGCCTACGGATACTTCTTTCCGCACGGCGCGTTCTTCTCGCTGGGCGATGTGCTCGGCGTCCCCGCCTGGGTGACCCAGCGGATCTGGTGGGCGCTGCTGCTGCTCGCCGGATTCTGGGGGATCGTCCGGCTGTGCGAGACGCTCGGCATCGGCACGCGCGGGTCGCGCGTCGTCGCGGCGATCGCGTTCGCGCTGTCGCCGCGGGTACTGACCACGCTCGGCTCGATCTCCTCGGAGACGCTGCCGATGATGCTGGCCCCATGGGTGCTGCTCGCGCCGGCCGCCCTCGGCATCGCCCACCGGAACCGGCGGCGCGGTGGAGCCACCTCGCCCGCGGGCAGCGCGCTGGCCTTGGCCCTGATGGGCTCGGTCAACGCGGTGGCGACGGCGGCAGCTTTTCTGCCCGCACTGCTCTGGTGGGCTTCCTACCGGCCGAACCGGCGCTGGTGGCGCTTCACCGCGGCCTGGATTCCGCTGCTCGTGCTCGCCACGTTCTGGTGGGCGGTGCCGCTGCTGCTGCTCGGCAAGGTGAGTCCACCGTTCCTGGACTACATCGAATCCTCGGGCGTGACCACGCAGTGGGCCTCGCTCGGCGAGGTGCTGCGCGGCACCGACAGCTGGACGCCGTTCGTCTCGCCGGAACGCATCGCGGGCGCGGTGCTGGTGACCCAGCCTGCGGCGGTCCTGGCGACCGGCCTGGTGGCCGCGGCGGGCATGGCGGGCTTGGCCCTGCGGTCCATGCCGTACCGCGGCAGGCTCACGCTGATCCTGTGCGTCGGGCTGGTCGGCATCTGCGCGGGGTTCGTCGGCGAGCTTGGCGGGCCGTTCGCCGAGTCGGTGCGCGTCTTCCTGGATTCCGGCGGCGCTCCGCTGCGCAATGTGCACAAGCTGGAGCCACTGATCCGCATCCCGCTCGTGCTCGGTTTGGCTCAGCTGCTGGCGCGGGTGCCGCTGCCTGGCTCGGTGCCGCTGCCGGTCTGGCGCGGCGCGTTCGCCCATCCGGAGCGCGACCGCGCGGTCGCGGTCGCGGCGCTGATCCTCACCGCGCTGGCCCTGTCCACCTCGCTGGCCTGGACCGGCAAGCTCGCGCCGCGCGGCGCCTACGACCGAGTGCCCGCCTACTGGCAGCAGACCGCAGACTGGCTGCGGGACAATGCCGCCGACACCCGCGCCCTGGTGGTGCCCGGCGCTCCGTTCGGCAGCCAGGTCTGGGGACTGACCCGCGACGAACCCCTGCAAGCGCTGGCCGGCACGCCGTGGGCGATTCGCGACGCGGTCCCACTGAACCCGCCCGGCACCATCCGCGCCATGGATTCGGTGCAGCGGCTGATCGCCGACGGCAGGCCCTCGACGGGGCTGGCCCCGACGCTGGCCGCCCAGGGCATCGGCATCGTGGTGCTGCGCAACGACCTGGACCCGGAAACTTCCCGATCCACGCGGCCGATGCTGGCCCACCAAGCTCTGGACGGCTCGCCCGGGCTGACCAGGGTCGCCGAGTTCGGCAACCCGATCGAATCGCTGGTGATCGCCGACGGCCTGGTGGCCGATGGCGATCTGCGCCCGCCGTACCCGGCGATCGAGATCTACCGGGTGGACGCGCGCGGTCCGGGAACGCCCGCCGAGGTGCGCGGCGGCACCGGCGCACCGAAGGCGTTCCCCGGGGCGTACACCGTGCCGCTCGGCGACATTCCGGTCGTGCAGGGCGGGCCGGAAGTGCTCGAACGACTGCACCGCGACCCCGCTGCCGCCGAGACTCCCACCATGCTGGCCGCCGACGCGACCCGAGCCGGGCTGCCCATCGGCCCGGTGACCGTCACCGACACCCCGATGGACCGGGAAGCCGATTTCGGCCGGGTGGACAACCACAATTCCGCGCTGCGGGCTCCCGATGACGCGCGCCGCACGCACAACCTGGTCCCGGACTATCCGGTGCCCGGCGCGGAGCTGGTGCGCGGCGAATGGTCCGGCGCGACGATCACCGCGTCCAGTTCGGCAGCGGACGCCACCCAACTCGGCGGTGCGGCGCCAGGAAGCTCGACCGCGGCCGTCGTGGACGGCGATCCCGCCACCGCCTGGATCAGCAGCGGCATCGAACGTGCGCTGGGACAGTGGCTGCGGCTGGACCTCGATCGCCCGCTCGCGACCGGGCAGCTGAGCCTGACCACCAGCTCGGCCGCCATCGGCGATCCGGTCAAGTGGATCGAGGTGCGCACCGCCAACGGCACCGTCTCCGCCCGCGTGCCCGAACCCGGTGCGCCGGTATCGGTTTCGCTGCCCGCGGGCAAGACCGACTGGCTCACCATCACCGCCATTCGTACCGAAGGCGGCTCGCGCGGTGGGCAATTCGGTATCAGCGAACTGACCCTGGACGACTACTCCGAGCGTGACGCGCCGGTCCGCGTCGACATCAGGCATCGGACGGTGCTGCCGCCCACCCCGGTGGGCGCGCAGGTGCGCGCGTGGGATCTGGGCCAGGAATTCCCCGGCCGCAGCGCCTGTTTCGACGCGCCCGACCGCGTGCGGTGCAGCAAGGGCCTCGCGTTGGCGCCGGAGGAACCGGGAACGTTCCAGCGCACGCTCGAGGTCCCGGAACCGATGACGGTCACTCCGGAGCTGACCGTCCGGACCAGGCAGGGGCCCGCGCTGGAAGCGCTGCTGACCGACCGCGGCCGCCCGGTGGCCAGGGGCAAGGCCGATGTCGGTGACCTGCGCGGGGCCGCATTCGCCGCGACCGACGGCGATCCGCGCACCAGCTGGACCGCACCGGAGGACTCGGTCCGCAATCCGACCGGCGGCAGGCCGACACTCACGATCGAGCTGCCCGAACCCGCGCTGGTGACCGGCTTGGAGCTGACCCCCTCGCTCGGCGGCCTGCCCGCGGCGCCGACCTCGGTGACGGTGAATCTGGGCGACGGCCCGCAGGTGCGCGAGCTGAAGGAAGCCGAACCGGGCACGCCGGTGCGCGTCGCTGTGCACCCCACTGTGACCGACCGGATCGAACTCAGCATGCGCACCTGGCGACCCGTGCTGGACAAGACCGCGCTCGGATTCGCCCAGACCCAACCCTCCGGCCTGGCGGAGGTGACGGTGCTCGGACCGGAGTACCCCGAGCCCGCGCCGCTGGATCGTGCACTCACCGTCCCGTGCGCGCTGGGACCGACGATCGAGGTCGGCGGCCGGACCCTGGCCACCACGGTCACCGCGACCGCCGCCGAATTGCGCTCCGGCGCACCCGTTCCCGCTCGTGTCTGCACCGATGCGGCCGAGGCGCCGGGCGAGTTGTCGCTGTCGCAGGGCCGGGTCGACGTGTCGGTCGGGCCGACCGATCTGTTCTTCGTGGACCGTCTGCGCTTGGACCGCACCGGGACTGGACCTTCCCCCGCGCACGGGTCCGACGCGGGCACACGGTTGCTCGTGCTGCCCCTGAGTACCAACGTCGGTTGGCATGCGACCACCGCGGACGGGCGGGTGCTCGAGCCGGTGGTGGTCGATGGCTGGCAGCAAGCCTGGCTGCTGCCCGCCGATGCCACCGGCCCGGTCACCGTCTCGTTTCCGGTCGACCGCTGGTACCGCCTGGGCATCTTCGGCGGTCTGCTGCTGCTCATCCCGCTCGCCGTTCTCGCCATTCCACGTCGCGAGCGCACGACAAAGCGACTGGATGGCGCCGCGGCCGACCACACTCGCAGGGTCTCGGATGCACTTGCCACCCAACCGGACTCGCCGGCGGGTGCACCCCCGGGCACCTGGGGTCGGAAGTGGATGGGCGCGACCGGACTCGCCGGTGCGACCACGTTGATCGCGGGGCCGGTAGGGGCGGTCGTCACGGTGATCGCCTTGGGCGCGACTCGTTTCAGGCCGCGCCTGGCCCCCCGAGCACTCGTCGTCGTGGCGGGTGTGGGTACAGCGTTGTCCGCCGCCGCGCTGTCCACCGGCCCATGGCGCTCGCCCGACGGCTATATGGGCGGGTCGCTGCTGGTGCAGTTGCCCGCACTGATCGCGATCATCGCGGTGGGAATCGCGGCGCTGCCGCAGCGCGAAGACCGGCCGGACACCAAAGGGTCGGCTGAGTCCGGGGACGAGACCGGCCGACCGGCCTCCGATTGACCGTTCCGCGACCGGCCACCTCGGCGCGGTCACCGCGCTCAGCGGGCGCGGCTCGCCCCTGGCGTTCGGC
>NZ_BDBA01000027.1 GCF_001612745.1 Nocardia amamiensis NBRC 102102
CGCCCCTGGCGTTCGGCGCGGGGCAACCACGCGCCGCTGGCGGACGCCTGCCGCGTGTCGCGGACTCCGGTCGAGATCGCACCGCACCGCGATGGAAGCCACTGCCATTGCCGCAGGCTCAATGGCGGGCCTCCGCTGGCGAAGGCGCCGATTCACCGTGCGCCGCAACACCAGTCGTTGCTAACGTGACCACGCGTGAACACCTGTGCCGAATGCGGTTTCGTCTACGACTTGGCTTCGGCGGCTGAGGTGCCGTCGCTGGCGCGGGAACACGCAGTGGAGTACGCGGACCTGCTCGGCGCGGATATCGGCAAGTTGCGGCAGCGCGGCAAACCCGAGATGTGGTCGCCGCTGGAATACGCCTGCCACGTGCGGGATGTGCTACTGGCCCAGCGTGAGCGTGTGCTCGCCGCGCGCCGCTCGGACAATCCGGTCGCCACGCCGATGGGCCGGGAGGAGCGGGTCGAGCACGAAGGCTACGCGGAGCAGGCTCCCGCGGACGTGGCCCGCCAGATCCGCGACGCCGCGCTGCTGTTCGCCAATGTGCTCGAGCGACTCGGCGACGAGGACTGGGAACGCACCCTGAGCTTCCCCTATCCCGAGCCCGCGGATCGCTCGCTGCGTTGGCTCGCGCTGCACACCTTGCACGAACTGCGCCACCACCTGCTGGACATGCACCGGCAACTGGACGGCTGACACAGCCGCGGATCAGGGCGCGGGCTGCGGCTGTTCGTCGCGCTTCACCCGGTCCCGCTTGCGGACCCAGCGCCGCACCGGCTCCTCGACCAGGGCGTAGCTGGCGGCAGCCACCGGAAGGGTGATGCCGATGGTGAGCACGAGGACGTAGAGGAAGTCTCCGGAGAAGGGCAGGATGCCGAACACCGGGAACACGATCGTCAGCACCGCCAGGTGCCAGATGAAGATGCCGTAGGACCAGCGTCCGAGCGTCGCGGCCACCGGCGACTCCAGCCAGCGGTGCGGCCGCGCCGCCGGGTCCCGCAGCACCAGCGGCGCGAGCAAGGTGAAGCCGAGGATCGCGCCCAAGCCCATCTTCACCACGTACTGCCAGGGTTCGGCTCTGGTCAGCCCGGCCGGTCCGGCGAGATCGGTCGCGGCGAGCAGAAAGGCGACGGTCGCGACCGTCCACATCAACGGCTGGTTCCCGGCGACCTTCCACCACCGTGATAGCCGAATGCTATGGTCGGCGAGTTCGGCGAGCAGCATGCCCGCGGCGAACCACGGCAAATATCCGGGCAGCCAGTTGTCGGAATGGATGGCGTCCGGCGTCGGCACCGGAATGAAGTTCCAACCGAGACTGATCAGGGCGGTGGCGAGCAGCACGGGGATCCGCCAGCGCGCCGCAGGGCCGCGCAATCGAACCAGCGCGAAGGCCAGCAACGGCAACACCAGATAGAAGGCCACCTCGACCGAGAGACTCCACATCTGAGTCAGCCCGTCGGTCAGCGTCAGCGGCACGAACACCTGCAGCAGCGCCAGGTTCGACACCCACACCCGCAGTCCCGCGGTCCCCGCCGCACTGGGCAGCAGCACCAGGACCACACACACCACGACCCAGTAGGCGGGCAAGATGCGTGCGGCGCGATGTCGCAGGTAGTAGCCGGTTGGCGGTGCGGTGTCGAGCCCGCGCGCAGCCGCGGCGTGCGGACGCCAGAGCAGGAATCCGGACAGCGCGAAGAACACCGCGACCGCCATGTCGAACCGTCCCCACACCCGCCCGATGACCGGCGTGCCCGAGGCTCCGGTCTGGAAGGCGACATGGGTCAGCAGCACGCCGAGAGCGGCCATTCCGCGCATGCCTTCCAGCGCGGAAACGAACGCCCGTGGGCGCACCCGTTCGGTGGCCGGTGCGGTAGTGGGCAGCGTCGCGGTCATCAGGCTCCAGTCTGCCTCGCGAATTCACAGTTGATAACCCGACGTTTCAGATTTCGCGCTAAACTCGGGCGATTTCTCGGCCGTTTCCGGCCTCGACGCCGCATGGTACGACATCGTGCTGTTAGTGTCGGGGCTCACGAGTGCCGCGGGCTGCCCGCAGTGCTCGCCGGAACGGCCTGTGTTCTACGACGAGGAGAGTTTGCATGGCACTGAGTGCCGGTACCAGAAGGACGGTGGCCTGCCTGCTGGTGGGTCTCGGCGCGCTGCTGATCGTCGCCGCACTGATGATCCCGACCTACACCGTCGACAAGGTGGCGAAGACTCCCCTCGATCTGGAGATCACCACGATCGCGACGAATCAGCCGGGTGAGGACAGTCTAGTGCTGGACTCCAGGTCGCTGACCGCGCCGGAGGGTTCCGCCAAAGTCGACACCAACGTCCCGCTCGTCTCGCAGCGGTTCCTCACCGTCGAGGACCCGGCCGATGCCGAGCAGATGACGGTGCAGGCGGGCCAGACGCTGCGGCGCATCGACAAGCAGGGCGACACCGGCCTGCTGACCGCGGTCATCGACCGGGTGACCATCGACCGGGTGACCGGCATGCCGGTCTCCACCGAGCCCAACGGCTCCATCGCGGTCACCACCACCAAGGAAGGCGAGAGCATCGCCGACCCGGTGCAGCACACCGGCCTGCAGTACCGGTTCCCGATCGGCACCGAGAAGAAGACCTACCCGTACTTCGATCTCAACGTGCGCAAGACCTTCGACGCCAACTTCGTCGAAGAGACCGAGATCAACAACCTGAAGGTCTACCACTTCCAGATGTCGGTGCCCGCCACCAACTTGAACGAGGTGGTCCAGTCGCCGACCAACCGGCTCAGCCTGCCCGCCGCCAAGTGGGGCGTCGAGGGCGGCGAGGAGCCGGTGACCATGTACCGGTACTACACCAACACCCGTGACCTGTGGGTCGAGCCGCAGACCGGCACGGTGGTCAAGGGCGGCGAGGCGCTGCACCTGTACTACTCGCGCACCGCGGACAAGCCCGAGGTCACCGCACTGAAGTCGCACCTGGTGTTCGACGAGAACACCGTCGAGTCGCAGGCCTCGGTGGCGAAGGAGAACATCGACAAGCTGGCGCTGTACGGCCGGGTCATGCCGATCGTCCTCGGCGTCCTCGGTGTGATCGCGCTGATCGCAGGCGTGTTCCTCGGTGTCCGCGGCGGGCCCGCCCCGGCGCGCGCACGCTCCGGCGGCGCCCCGGGTCAGCGGCCGGGCGGCCCCGCCCCTCGGGGTGCGGTCGGTCGCGGCGGCGAGGACGCCCCCACTGAGCAGATCCGGATCAACAAACAACCCTGATCCGGCTGCGCACCACTGAATTCGGCTCCCCCGCCTTCCGGCTGGGGAGCCGAATTCGTTCGCAGGGTCGGGCCCAGCCGCCGTTGGCGTCGACGTTCGGCCACCTGAGGACATCGCGGAAGAACGCGCGGGCCGCGTCTGGATCATCCGCATAGACCAGGATGTGTGCCGCGGTGATCATGGCTCGGTCCCAGGTAGGTGCCCGTCAACCGACCGAGCGCAGCGCCTCGGGGCGTGTCGTGCGGGCGGCCGTGCGCAACAGAATGACGATGACCAGAAGGGGTCGAGGGCACGTCGTGGGCGCTGGTGCGTCAACCAACCGGGCGCAGTGGCTCCGGGCGTGTCGCGCTCGTGGCCGCCCGCAGGACGATGACGGCGACCAGCAGAGTGGTAGTGGCCGCGACGGACACGGCCGTGGTGATCAGGGCCGGGACTGTGCGAGCCAGAGTCAGCATCAACGTGACTTCGATGGCCAGTCCCAGCCAGGTGACCAGCGCGAGCGAGGTGCGGTCGACGGCGATGGCCGAGAGAACTGCTCCTTGCAGTACGGCCAGCAGTGCTCCGTGCAGCGCGAACAGCCACAGCAGGCCTTGAATCGGGGCATAGTCCTCGCCCGCGAGCAGCGGGGCCAGCGGGGCGGCGAGCACGGCCCCGAGCACCGCGACGAGACCGATTCCGCTGAGCACCGCCAGCGCGGCCCGGATCGCGCCCGCCGACTGCGTCGGCTGGGCCATCCGCGGATACAGCACGACGCCGACCGCTTGCGGCAGCCAGAACGCGATCTTGGTGGCGATGGTGCCGAGGGCGTAGCGGCTGGCATCTACGTCGTCGAGCACGATCCGCACCACGATCAAGTCCGCCGACTGCAGCGCCATCAGCGCCGCTTGCACCTGGGCGGCCCGCAGAACCGGCAGCACTCCCGTGGCCGCCGCGATCTCGCCCGGCTCGATTCCGGTCCGGACCGGCTCGGACGGCGAACCGGCCACCATCCTGGCCAGCAGCGCCGCCGCCGCGATCCCGCAGGCAGCAGCCCACAGTGCGAGCGTCGCACCGCCGCTCAGCGCCAGAACCACCAGCGCGGGCGCGACCCGGGCGATTCCCGCCGCGCCGAGCACCACACCCAACGCCCGGAACCGCTTACTGCCTTGCAGGACCCCCTGCTCGCCGGACAAGAGCACCAGCGCCGGCGCGGCACCCAGTGCCGCCGCGGTGGCGGCTATCCCGACGTTCAGCGTGAGAGAGACCAGCGGCACCAACACCGCCGCCACCACGGCGACGATCAGCGCGCACCGCCATTGCAACCCGCGCAGCGCCGCTACACCGGCACCCCGGACCAGCTCGCGGGCCACCACGTTCTGCAATGCCAGCGCCGGCACCGCGCACAGCAACTGCACCGCAAGCAGACTCGCGAACTCGCTGTACCCGGTAACGCCCAGCCACCGTCCGGCGAGCAGCTGCAGCAGGTACCCGGCCACGTTGGCGGTCATCGCCCCGGCCGTCACCCACGTCAGATCCGCTACCACGAGAAACCGACGGACAGCAGACACGCTCCCCCGCCTCTCCGAGTCTCCAGGCCGTACCAGTCGGGTCACGCAAGATTTGCGTTCAGGTCCTACGTCGGGTTCCGCTCTTGTTCTGGGCGTACCCGGTGAATTACCCGTGTGCTCACGAAATCAGTTGTCATGTTGTCGCAAGCCACTCGTAGCGCGAGGGCGGCTGGTTGCACTGTCGTTCACCGCACCGCTCCAGATGACGCTCGGCACACAATACAGTGTGAGGTCGGGGGCCTAGTACGCCAGCTAGAGCCGACGTGCGAGGACTCCGATCCCTATCGCGTGTCCGGCGTCGAGCGCGCGGCTCGACGCTGTGCAGCCAACGAAACTCCCGCATGTGCGAGGCGACAACGTGAACGCACCACTCCCGGCCGGTACGGCCTGAGTACTTACAAGGCGGACCCGCGCGAGGATCCGCCTGACTGACAACTCGAGCATCCTCGTCTCCTCTCGGCTCCGCCCCTGCGGTGTTCGGGACGTACAGTGCTCAGGCGTGGATGTGAGCCGTCGGGATCGAGTGGTGGCCGCGGGATACAGCGCGGCGATGGCGCTGCTCGTGGCCGGACCGCTGCTGAGGCCCGGGTATCTGCTCTTGCGGGACGCGGTGAGCACGCCGCGCAGCTACCCGACCGACTCGGCGCTCGGGTTGGGCGATGCGGCGCCGCGGGCGGTGCCGCAGGACGCATTGCTCGCCGCGGCGTCGGCGCTCGTGGACGGCGGTCTGATCGTCAAGGCGATCCTGGTCCTCGCGCTGTGGGCCGCAGCGTACGGGGGCGTGGTGCTCGTACGTGAACTGCTGCGTGCGCCGCTCGGCGCACAGCTGGTCGCCGCCACGGTCGCGCTGTGGAACCCCTACGTGGCCGAGCGCCTTTTGCAGGGCCACTGGAGCCTGCTCACTGGCTATGCCGCCCTACTGTGGACGGTGCTGGCTGCCTATCGCCTCCGATGCGCTGTCGTGGTGCAGCAACCAGCCGACACTCTGGAGTCGCCGGAACCCACCTCGACACCCGATAGACCAGAGCTTCCGGGCAGTGCTCGATCAGCCGGAACCGGGCGTCTGCGCGGCACCACGTCAATCCGCGCGGCGGGACAACGCCGAGGTCTTCGGCAGATCGCGGCCGCACATAGCCGAACGGCGTCCGCGTGGGCGGCGCTGGCGGGATCCCTGGCCGCCGCCGGCCTCACACCGACCGGCGCGCTCTTGGCGGGCTGCACCGCACTCGCCCTCGTCCGGGTACGGCAACTGCCCGCGACAGTCGCCCTCTGGGTGGCCGCGTCGGCGCCGTGGCTGACCGCAACCGCGCTATCCGGCGCGGGCGGCGAACCCTCCGACCCCGCAGGTATCGCCGCCTTCGCCGCGCGTGCCGAACCAGGGCTCGGCACGCTGGGCAGCTTGGCCGGGCTGGGCGGGATCTGGAACGCCGCGGCCGTGCCGGACTCGCGCACCACGCCGCTCGCCGCGATCAGCACCGTCGCGCTGCTCGCGATCGTCGCGCTGGGTGTGCGTGCTGTCGCGACGGGCAATGGCGACCCGGACGGTCGCCACATCCGCCGCGTGTTGCTGCTACTCGCAGCGGTCGCGGTCCTGTTTCCCGCGCTCGGCGCGACGCCGTGGGGCATGCAGGCGCTGGAGTGGCTGGTCGCTCACATGCCCGGCGCGGGTCTGCTGCGCGACACGCAGAAGTACGTGGCGTTGGCCATGCCCGCCTATGCGCTGTGCGCCGCGGCCGGATGCGGCGTCCTGGCCCGGCGTTTCTCCGCGCCCCGGCAGCCCGCGGCAGCAGACCAACCCGTCTCGACTTCTCGAGCCGTAACATCCACTGTCGCAGCACTATTCGTCGTCCTCCTCGTGCTGCCGCTCTACGACCTCGCATGGGGAGTCGGCGGAGCGGTTCGAGCCGTGCGGTATCCGGACGGGTGGCAGCGGGTCGCGGAACGCGTCGACGATTCCACCGACATCGCGGTACTGCCGGGCGGGATGTTCCGCAAGTTTCCCTACAGCGGCGCTGCGCCGGTACTGGACCCGGCGCCGCGCATACTGCCCGGCGACGTCTTGCAAACCGGTGAGCTCCCGGTGCGCGGCCGTACCGTGTCCGGTGAAGGAGCCCGCGCCAGGCAGGTCGAAACCCTTCTGCTGCACGGCGGTCCGGCCGTGGATCTGGCGCGCCTCGGCGTCGGCTGGGTGCTCGTCGAACGAACAACCCCCGGCCCACTCGGCCGATCGGCGGCCACGCTCGCCCAGCTCGAGCCGACCTACGAGGACGCCGATCTCGCGCTCTATCGCGTTCCCGGCGTCATCGAGCGACGCGGGTCGACGACACAACAGCGCGCATTCGCCTATGCAGCCCATTCGCTCTGGGGCGCAATGCTTGTCGCCGGACCACTCGTCGTTCTCGGTGTGCGTGCACGATCCCGGGCGAGAATGCGGCGGTAACCGCGGTCGGCACCTCTACTCGGAGCCCGGGAACCTTGCGGTGGTGGCTGGCCTACCCAGCGCTCAGCTGGAAGAACGGGATCAGTCGACCGGCCGCGGCGCGATCAAACCTGCCGTGTGTTCACCACGGGCAGCGGCCGCCAGCACCTCGTAGACTCCGTTTCCGGTTTGCTCCCAGGAGAATTCGCGGGCACGGGAGCGGGCCTTCTCGCCCATGACGGTCCGCGCCGCAGGATCGTCCAGCAGCTCGCCGACGGCGTCGGCCAATTGCGCGACATCGTCCACCAGGACGCCGGTGGCTCCGTCGACGATGGAATCGGTCAGACCGCGCGAACTCCGGTAGCCGACGGTCGGCACACCGTGCTGGGCCGCCTCGATCACCGCGAGTCCCCACCCCTCCTTGCGCGAAGGCAGCACGTGCACCCACGCTCTGGCGAGCAGTTCGTGTTTGCGGCGTTCGTCCACGTGGCCGTGGAAGGTGACGGCGTCGGCGATGCCGAGCTCGCGGGCATTGTCCTTCAAATTGTCCGCCCACCAGCCGTCGCCGATCACGTCGAGGCGCAGCCGCGGAATGCGGTCGCGCAGCCGGGCGACGGCGGCGAGCGCGTCCTCGATCTGCTTGTGCGGCACCAGGCGGGAGAGCACCACGACGGTGGGCTCGTCGGTCCGCGTTTCCGCGGCCCCCGTCGGGGCGTCGGCTGGAACCGGTTCAGCTCCATTGCGAACCACCGCGATTCGCGAATTGTCCACACCGAGCGCGGCCAGCTCCTCGGCCGAAGGCAGGGACACGGTCAGATACTGATTGTCCCGGTGCACGCGCGGCGACAGCCGGGACTCGATCCACCAGCCGATCCGGCCGACCAGCCGACCGGCAACCGGCCACTGCTCGCGGTGGCCGTGGTGCACCAGCACCACCGACGGCGCCCGGGTGACGACGCCGGCGAAGAAGGGAATGCCGTTCTGGGTATCGATCACCGCGTCCGGGCGCACGCCGCGCAGCGGGCCGAGGCCGATCCGCGCGAGCAGGAGGGCGGCCAGCGCCCGCGGATACACCGTGTAGCGTCCGCCGGCCCGGCTGACGTCGATGCCGTCGATTCGTTCCCGCCGCGGCGCCCCCGGGTAGCCCGCCGTGCGCAAGGTGACCTTGATCCCGCGGGCGGTCAACTGTGCGCCGACCTGCTCGAGGTACCGCTCGCTGCCGCCCCCCTGCGGGTGCCCGGTGTCGCGCCAGCAGAGCAGGAGGACTTCGCGCACGTGGAGCTTCTCTCGGTCGGTGGTCCCGGTGGGAACGTCGGATATCGCGCTACACCCTAACCGAGCACCCGTCGAGCATGCCCGGCATCGGGGCTATGGAAAACTCGGCGCCGTGCTCAAAGCCGAGAACCCGCCCGTACGAAGCAGCTCGCCCCGGTTCGCCAGGCGGGCGACGTTCCGCCGGTCGCTGCGGCTGCTCGGCAGTTTCCGGTTCGAGCAGACCGATCCAGCGCTGTTCTACGGCGGCCTGGCCGCCGACAGCGCGGCCATGATCGCCGACTTCTATGCCGACCTCACGGGCCGGTCGCTGGACGGCGCGACGATTCTCGACGTGGGCGGCGGACCGGGCTACTTCGCGGACGAGTTCCTCCGCACCGGCGCGCGCTACATTCCGGTGGAGCCGGACCCGTCGGAAATGCACGCGGCGGGCCTTTCGGTGGCCGGTGCCGTCCGCGGGTCGGGGATGGCGCTGCCGTTCCGCGACGGCGCGGTCGACATCTGCTTCTCGTCGAACGTCGCCGAGCACGTCGCAAAGCCGTGGGTGATGGCCGACGAGATGGTGCGGGTGACCAGGCCAGGCGGACTCATCGTGCTCTCGTACACGGTGTGGCACGGCCCGTTCGGCGGGCATGAGACCGGGCCGTGGCACTACCTCGGTGGTGAATACGCCGCGCGCCGGTATCGGCGCAAGCACGGGCGGGAACCCAAGAACCGGTTCGGCAGGTCGCTGTTCGCGGTGCGCGCCGCGGATGGATTGCGCTGGGCGGCAGGCACTCCGGCCGAAGTACGGACGGTCTTCCCGCGGTACCACCCGCGCTGGGCCTGGTGGCTGGTGCGGATACCATTGGTGCGGGAGTTACTTGTGAGCAATCTGGTCGTTGTGGCAACTAAGAGTTAGCTGAACTAAGCCTCGAGCCATCCGCGACGCCAGTGCCGCCTGCCGCACGGCGCGTGCACGGGCTCGCTCCACGGCGATTCCCGGATCGCCAATCCGACGGTCTCCAGCGTGGTCAGACCGACCAGGTCGGCTAGCATCCCGACTGCGGCGACAGCCTCTGCGGCCTGCATAGCCGCGGTAGCCTGCTCGATTGTCAAGGTGCGGCCGGGTAGGAAGGAGACCACCCACCCTCCGCTGCCGACGCTCTTCGCCTGATGCTCGGTTTGATCACTGGTCATCAGCGACCGGCCGATCACTTGCACCGCCATGACTCGGACTCCCCAATTTGCGGTAACGGTTGGGTGAATGGAGCGAGCTGATCTGTCGCTACAGCATGACCGCTCCAGCAACAGAACGCAATAGTGCGTTCGGCGAAAAGCGAACCGAGAGGTCGGAATTCACACTCACAAGGGTGGCGAGCCGCGGTGAAATTAGAACAGGTTACAGACAAAACCGAGGCAAAACTGTAACGTGTTCTCATGCATTACGACAGCTTGTTCATCGGCGGCCGCTGGACCGCGCCAGCCACCGCCGAGCGCGTCCAGGTCATCTCGCCGGCCACGGTCGAGCCGGTGGGCAGCGTACCCGCGGTGAGCCGGGCCGACGTCGACGCCGCGGTCGCCGCGGCGAGGCACGCGTTCGACCACGGCCCGTGGCCCGCCACGCCGCCGCAGGAACGTGCCGCGGTGCTCACCAGGGCCGCACGGCTGATCGAGCAGCGTTCCGCAGACCTGCTCGCCGCGCTGACCGCCGAGGTCGGCGCGCCGCAGATGATCGCAATGACGCTCAACCAGATCCCCGCGGTCGCCGCACTGGACGCCTACGCCGCCCTGGCCGAGTCCTTCCCCTGGCGGGAAACGCGGGTCGGCGGGTTCGGCACCACGCGGGTAACCCGCGAGCCGCGCGGCGTCGTCGCGGCGATCACCGCATGGAACGTCCCGCTGTTCCTCGCTGCCAACAAGCTCGCTCCGGCCCTGTTGGCCGGTTGCACCGTGGTGCTGAAGCCCGCCCCGCTGACGCCGATCACGGCCAATCTGGTCGCGGATATCTGCACTGAGGCCGGGCTGCCCGAAGGCGTGCTCTCGGTGCTGCCCGCCGAGCCCGACGTGGCCGAGTACCTGGTCTCCCACCCCGGCGTGGACAAGCTGACCTTCACCGGGAGCACCGCGGTCGGCAGGAAGATCGGCGCGATCGCCACCGGACAGCTCAAGAGCGTCTCGCTCGAGCTGGGCGGCAAGTCCGCGGCAATTCTCTTGCCCGACATGGACCTCGCGGCCGGCATCCCGGTGCTCGCGTTCTCCGGCCTGATGAACAGCGGCCAGGGCTGCGTCGCGCAGACGCGCATTCTCGCCCCGCGCAGCCGGTACGACGAAATCCTCGACGCGCTGGTCGACCATGTGCGGACGATGAAAGTCGGCGACCCGAGCGACCCCACCGTGCAGTTGGGCCCGCTGATCTCCGAACGCCAGCGCGACCGGGTGGAGGGATACATCGCCAAAGGCAAGGCCGAGGGCGCGCGGCTGGTGCTCGGCGGCGGCCGGCCGGAGGGGCTGGATCGCGGCTGGTTCGTCGAGCCGACGATCTTCGCCGACGTGGACAACAAGTCCACCATCGCCCAGGAGGAGATCTTCGGCCCCGTACTGTCGGTCATCCCGTACGAGACCGAGGACGAGGCCGTGGCGATCGCCAACGACTCGGTCTACGGCCTCGCGGGTTCGGTCTGGACCACCGACATCGAGCACGGTGCCGAGATCGCGGCGCGGGTGCGCACCGGCACCTACGCAATCAATTGGTACGCATTCGACCCGACCTCGCCGTTCGGCGGCTACAAGGCCTCCGGGCTCGGACGGGAGAACGGCCCGGAGGGCCTCGACTCGTTCTGCGAGCAGAAGTCGCTGCTCATGCCGCTCGGCTGGACCGGGTGATCAGTCCGGTGGCATGACCACCCGGAGAATGGGCGCTCGGTCGCCGTACAGCCTGGTCGGCGCGTCGACGACCTCGACGCGCCATCCTGGCGGCAGCACCGACCGCAGCCGTCCCGCGGCGCGGCGCAGCGGGGTGCTCGCGGTCGCGAACGCGAATTCGGCACCCATCCGGGGAATGGACGCCGTCGTTTCCAGATCGGCCATGCTCCAACCGCCTCTCGCGCCTCGATCTCGCCGTGCACCGCGGGGATCGCGGGTCCGTTTGTCGATAGGGAAGTAGGTCAGTCGATCAGTTAACCGCCAGTAATCAGACTGGTGCAGGTAGCGGGAACAACACGTCCAGCATAAGCTATGACGACATAAGATCTCTCGACAAGACTTATACCCCATTGCGCCGGTAGATAAACGCACTGGGACGTGTGAATTCAGCGTCCTACGTCCGGCGGTGACATATTGCGCGCCAACGCCTTTTCCATGTGGCTGTCTGATACGACTGGGCCACAACGTTATTCACGCATAGCCGCGACGTGGACGCTGATCACCGACCCAGCGATCGGCGATACGCGGCCGGGGCGGCTCCCGTCGCCGCGCGCAGATGCACCCGCAGGGCGGTGACGCTGCCGAATCCCGCCTTGGCCGCGACGACTTCGACCGGCAAACGAGTAGTTTCCAGTAGCTCGCGAGCACGCGCGGTGCGCTGCGCATCGAGCCAGCGTCGCGGCGTGGTGCCCACCTCCGCCTTGAACCGGCGGATGAACGTGCGCTCGCTCATCAGCGCGTGCGCGGCAAGCGCCGAAACATCCACTGCCGCAGCCGGTTCGGCGACGGCCCAGGCCAGCGTGGCGGCGAGGCCGCCATCGCCACCGCGAACGCCGGGCCCATCCGGAATGTATTGCGCCTGACCACCTTCCCGGTGCGGCGGAGTGACGTTCCACCTGGCCAGCTCAGCGGCCGCATGCGCGCCGAGCTCCCTGCGGACGATATGCAGACACAGGTCGAGGCCTGCCGAGAGGCCCGCCGACGTGAGCACGTCACCGTCGTCCACATACAGCGCCGTCGGATCCAACTTCACCGCGGGATACAGCTCGGCGAACTCGTCGCAATAGGCCCAGTGCGTCGTGGCGGGCCGCCCGTCCAGCAGGCCCGCCTCGGCGAGGATGAACGCGCCGACGCAGATGCTCACCAGCGTCGCGCCGCGTTCCGCCGCCTCGCGCAGCGCGGTGAGCGCCTCCCGTGGCGTCGGCAGTGTCGGAATGCCGATCCCGGGGACGACGACGATCTCGGCCTCCGCGAGCACCTCGAGCCCGTGCTCCACCCGCAATTCGAAGCCGTTGGGCGTCCACACCGGCCCCGGGCGCAGCCCGCACGTGCGCATCTGGAATCCGCGCGGCTCGCCGGTCTTACCCGGTCCATGCCGGAACGCCTGCACGGCGGAGGCCAGGTCGAAGGCCATGACGCCGTCCAGCGCGAGCGCGACCACGTTCTTCATCACGGACCAGTTTGACATGAATCCGAGCATTACTGTCATTTCCGCCACTCGTCGCGGGCCCTGGCGCGCGCTTGACTGAAGCGCGCAGCGAGTTTCGACGACGAAGGAGAACGCCGTGGCCGCACCGACGGGCATCGACTGGGAATGGGCCACCCGCACCGGTGGCGCGCTGACCAAGGAGCAACGCCGCAGGCTGGCCGTCGAGACCGCGCGAACACTGCCCGCCACGGTGCCCAACCGGGTCCGGCTCGCGCTGGGTCGGCGCGGACGCGGCAAACTGGACTTCGCCGGTCTGCGGCTGCCCGACTCCGCGCTGGCCGTGGCGGCGGAAACCGAAGCGCGCGAATCGCTTTCCCCCCACGTACTGCATCATTCGCTGCGCACCTACTACTTCGGGCGGGTCCTGGCCGACCTCGAGGGCGCCACCTACGACGACGAACTCGTCTATGTCTCGTGCTTGCTGCACGACCTCCAGCTCGAACACCCCACGCCGGGACGGTGTTTCGCGGTGACCGGCGCAGAGCGTGCCGCCGCGTTCGCCCGGGAAGCGGGCGCCGACCCCGCACGCGCCGAAGCGATCGGCGCGGCCATCGCCGCCCACATCACGCCCGGCGTCGCCGACGATCTCAACGACCCGGGCGGCTTCGTCTCCGCGGGCGCCTCCGTGGACGTGATCGGTGCGAGGCTGGCGGAACTGGACCGGGACTGGGTCGCCGACCTGCTGCGACGGCATCCGCGTCAGCACCTCAAACGGCACGTGATCGCCGCTTTCGAAGCGGAGGCGAAGGCCGTGCCGGAGGGCAGGGTGCGCTGGCTCAACAGCGCAGGCTTCCTGACGATGATCCGGATGGCGCCGTTCGACGAATAGCGCCGCCCGAGCGCAGCCTTCGGAAGCGAGAAAAGGCTTGGCGCACAAGCAAAACGCCCGCACCATCGGCCAGATAGTGCGGGCGGTGCTACTTTTGGTGGAGTGTCAGCCCAGACGCTGCTTCAGCGCCTCGAACTCGTCGCGCACGCCGGAAGGCAGCTTGTCACCGACGAACTCGAACCACTCTTCGATCAGCGGGATCTCTTTGCGCCACTCGTCGGCGTTCACCGCGAGCGCCTCGTCGACATCCTTGGGATCGGCGTCCAGCCCTTCCAAGTCGAGCTGCGCGGCGGTCGGCACGTTGCCGATCGCGGTCGCCTCCGCCTCGGCGGAACCCTCGATACGCCCGATGATCCACTCCAGCACGCGGGAGTTCTCCCCGAAGCCGGGCCACAGGAAGCGGCCGTCGTCGCCGCGGCGGAACCAGTTGACGTAGAAGATCTTCGGCAGCTTGGCGGCGTCGGCGTTCTTGCCGACGTTGATCCAGTGGCCCAGGTAGTCACCGACGTGGTAGCCCATGAACGGGAGCATGGCCATCGGGTCGCGGCGCACCGTGCCGACCTTGCCCTCGGCGGCCGCGGTCTGCTCGGAGGACAGCGTCGCGCCCATGAACACGCCGTGCTGCCAGTCGAAGGACTCGGTGACCAGCGGAACCGTGGTCTTGCGGCGACCGCCGAACAGGATCGCCGAGATCGGCACGCCCTGCGGGTCGTCCCACTCGGGGGCCAGGATCGGGCACTGCGCCATCGGCGTGCAGTACCGCGAGTTCGGATGGGCGGCGAGCGTCTCGGTCTCCCGGTGGTACCAGTCGTTGCCCTTCCAGTCGATCAAATGATCGGGCTCGCCCTCCAGGCCCTCCCACCACACGTCGCCGTTGTCGGTCATCGCGACGTTGGTGTAAACGGTGTTGCCCGCCTCCATGGTGGCCATGGCGTTCGGGTTGGAGCTGCTGTTGGTGCCCGGTGCGACGCCGAAGAAGCCGTACTCCGGGTTCACCGCGTACAGGCGGCCGTCCTTCCCGAAGCGCATCCAGGCGATGTCGTCGCCCAGGGTCTCCGCGCGCCAGCCCGGCACAGTCGGCTGGATCATCGCGAGGTTGGTCTTGCCGCAGGCGCTCGGGAACGCGGCGGCGATGTAGTAGGCCTTGTTCTCCGGGGAGATCAGCTTCAGGATCAGCATGTGCTCGGCCAGCCAGCCCTCATCGTGGGCCATCGCCGAGGCGATACGCAGCGAGTAGCACTTCTTGCCGAGCAGCGCGTTGCCGCCGTAGCCGGAGCCGTAGCTCCAGATCTCCCGGTCTTCGGGGAAGTGGGTGATGTATTTGGTGTCGTTGCACGGCCACGGCACGTCGGCCTGGCCGTCGGCCAGCGGCGCGCCCACGGAGTGCAGCGCCTTCACGAACGGCCGGTCGTCGCCCAGCTTCTCCAGCGCGGCGGCGCCCATGCGGGTCATCACGCGCATCGACACGACGACGTACTCGGAGTCGGTGATCTCCACGCCCAGCTTCGGGTCATCGGCGCCAAGCGGGCCCATGCAGAACGGCACCACGTACATGGTGCGGCCCTTCATCGATCCGCGGTACAGCTCGGTCATCGTGGCGCGCATCTCGGCGGGGTCGACCCAGTTGTTGGTCGGGCCCGCGTCGGCCTCGGTCTTGGAACAGATGTACGTGCGGGACTCCACCCGGGCCACGTCGGACGGGTCGGAGAGGGCGAGGAAGGAGTTCGGCTTCTTCTTCTCGTCCAAGCGCTTGAAGGTTCCCGCCGCGACGAGCTGCTCGGTCAGCCGGTCCCATTCCTCGTCCGAGCCGTCCGCCCACACCACTCGATCCGGCTGGGTGAGTTCGGCGACTTCTTGTACCCAGGCGAGTAGTTCGCTGTGCTCGGTCGGCGCCTTGCCGTCGGATCCACGAAGACCAGGAATGGTCGCTGACGTCATGAAAACTCTCCTGAGATGGGCGGCCACTCGATGCTTCGCCGCCTGGGTTGACCATTTCGAGCGACCTGCAAGCAGTCGCTACGGCAAGGCCCATGACCAGCGCGAATGCACCCAGCGCCACCGTTGGCGGGAAGGCGCCCGCTCCGACCGGTCGTCAGCACACCCTCACCGGGCGGCAGATCAGGACTCAGCGGAACGCCCAAGTTCCTGAATAGAGGTTAACGCCATGTGACGACCCGTACGGCATCGGGTTCATCACTGTGTACCCAATTGGTCGTTCGTTTCAACAGGGGAGATCCAGCGGTCGAGGATCCGGATATCCCGCTCGCACGCCGCGAGCTGACCGGGCTGTTCGGCCGCCATCCGGCGCAGCTTTGCCTCCAGTTCGGCGACGCGGCGATCGGTTTCCACCATTCGCGCTGTGCTTGCCTGGACCACGTTACCGGCCAGTACGGTCTCGGTTTCCACCAGCGCGGTCGCCACTCGCTGCTCGAGCTGGGCTTTCACATTGACCAACGCGTCGCCCACCCATTGCCGGATGTGCGCTCGATCCGCCAGCTGCCCGCGGGCGCGGACCACCCACGCTGCGACGCTACCGCCGAGTAGCAGGGTGACTGGGACGGTCGCGACATCGAGCGCGGGCACCAGCGACAGCGGAGCAACCAACAGGCGACCGAGCCCGACACCCGCCGACGCGCCGAGCGCGATCATAAGGTGATCTTCGACACCCCGGTGTCTCGGCTCCGGATCCGGGCCCACCCGCGGCGCCGGATCACGCCGTCGCTGTGGCACAGCGCGGTCCCCGTCGTCGATCCGGTCCCCGAGTTGGGCCAAGCGGTGGTCGATGGTGCGGTCGACATCGCCGGTCAGCTCGGTCACGGCCTGCTGGAGCCGGTCGGGATAGCCGCGGAGCTGGGCGGGACGCAACCGATCCAACTCGGCGCGAGCCGCGGTGTGCAGGGTGCGAATCCGCGCGCCGATATCGGTCATCAGGTCGACTCGGGCCAGGTGCAACTGCCCGCGCAGGGTGGACATGGCAGTGGCGCGTCCGCCGTCCCGCCCCGCGAGCAGCACCGCGCGTTCCTCACGCAGCCGTGCCAGTTCGGCGCCGGAACGCAGCGCGGCCACCTGCTCGATCACTCGCTGACGCGTATCGCCCAGAACTCGGCCGGTGACCGCGGCCAACCGGTCGCCGGTCGCCGCGGCGGCGCCCGAGGCCGCCGCGGCCAGCTGGGCATGCAGGGCGCCGAGGCCGGAGCGATCCAGCAGCCCGGCGTCCCCCGCCGTGCGGGCCGCGGCGGCCAGCCGCGCCGAGACCGGCACGATGGCCAGGTCGGCAGCGCCCTGGGCGGCCAGCAGCTCCAGATTCCTGGCCTGCACCGCACGCCAGTCCTGGTAGGCGTGGATGCCGTTCATGGCGAGCAGAACGCGCGTCCCGTCCGCGCGCATCCTGCCGATCATCTCCAGCAGGTCCGCGCCGATGGTGGTGCCCGCGTCGAGCAGAATCAGCGCCAGCGGCGGCGAT
>NZ_BDBA01000028.1 GCF_001612745.1 Nocardia amamiensis NBRC 102102
GGCGGCGATCCGATGGACGGCGATGTCGTCTCCACAGCCGCCCGCGCGTCGGGAATCGGCTCGGACAACGTGATGCGCGGCTCGAAACGGGCCAGCTCGGTCCGCAGCAGCGTGGTGTTGACATCGGCGGGACCGATCACCGTGACCGTCCTCGCAGCACCGGAGCCGTGCACCGCACGCAGCAGCGCCAAACCCTGCGGATTCCACCGCGCGACCACCGCCTCGACCTCGGGAGAGAGGGCGCGCACGCTGTCGGGGTCCACGGCGTGCCCACCGTCAGCCGGTGAGCCTGGGTCGGTGGTTCCGGTGCCCGGCGCCGAACCAGCCGCCTCGGCAGCCTCCGCCGGTACATCCGAGGGCTCAGAGACCGGCACTGCTCATCCGTTCCCATAGTCGGACGTACCCGTTGTGCACGCGTAAGGCGGCGCGGCGGGCCGCGGGGGGCATGTCGCTGGTGACGACGGCGCGCCACCGGACGGCGCGGGACATCGCGTCATCGGCGTCCGAGGGCGCCGGAGCGGGATAGCCCGCGGCGAGGTGAGCCACCTCGGGCCGGGCCAAGCCCGCGCAGAGCCCGAGCCAGAGGGCGTCGTCACCGTAGAGATAGGCCTCCAGCAGGTCGCGAGCACGGCCGCCCTGCTCGGGAACCGCGCTGGCGGCCAACCGGGCCAGTTCGTCGAGCAGCTCACCGCCGCGCAGCGCGGAGACCTGCTCGTAGCGGCGGTGTAGCAGCCGGTGTAGCGCGTCGATGCCGCTGGCGGCGTGCAGGATCTGCACCAGCGCCTGCGGCGCGAGCTCCGGATCGTGGCGCAGGGCGGTGCAGGCGCAGACCACGCCGTAGAGGTCCCAGCGTTGCAACAACTGCTCGCGCTCGGCGACATCCGGCCCCGGCGCGACGAACAGATCCGGCGACAACACCAGCGCGGGGTCCGCCTCGGTCGCGAGCTTGCGCAACAGGACCAGGTCGTCGGTGGTCATCGCGCCCGCCCTGGTGCGCACCGCCAGCGACGCGACGACCGGAACGACTGGAACCCGCAGTTCCCGGCCGTATTGTTCGGCCGCGGCCACCGCGTCGCCCCAGCGGGAGCCGATCGCGTCGGCCTTGTTCAGCACCACGACCGTGCGTTGCGGCGGCAGGGTGGCCAAGACTCTGCGGTCGGCGGGCGTCGGCGCGACGGACAACACGTAGACAACGATGTCGGCGTCGAGTTCCGGATCGGGCGCCCCCGGCTCGTCCACCGGATCGGTCTCCACCGCGGACAGCAGCGCGAGCGCGTGCAGCACCGTTGTCCGTCCCGCGTGGGCACGCCCGGTCACCTGGATACGCGGCGGTTTGCGCCAAGCGCTGACGGCTGCCGCGGCGGCATAGCCGATCTGCGGGTCGGGTCCCGCTCCGAAACGCAGTTCGGCGAGCAGCTTGTCGAGCTGATCGTGGTCGGGCGACGGAACGCCCCGCCCGCGCAGTGGCCCGTCGGATTCAGTGGCTGTCGGCATGCTGCACCCCCTTGTTCGGTGCGCAATTCTGTCAGAAGTCGCGCCGCCGGACCGGCTCGACCGTTCAGCTGCCGCTGAAGAACTTGTTCGCGGTCCGCACTGCCCAGTTCGGGGCGTATTTCGCGACGGTGGCCAGCACCTTCGCCTGCACGCCGATCTCGTAGTGCACCTTCGGCAGCCTGCCGCGCTTGCGGGTGGCCGCCCAGATTCCGGCGGCGACGTCATCGGCGGTCAACCGCACACCGAGCGACTTCGTCGTCCCGGTGGTCACACCCTCCACCATCGCGGTGGCGACGAACAGCGGCCAGATGGCGATCACCCGGATGTCGTGGGGTTCCCACTCGAGATCGAGGGCCTCGGTCAAGCTTTTGACCGCCGCCTTGGTCGCGCCGTAGCTCGCGAGCTCGGCTTGGCCGTAGATCGCCGAGGCCGAACAGAGGTTGACCACCTGGGCGCCGGGGGTGGCGCGCAGGTAGCGGAACGCGCTGTGCGTCCCCGCGAGCACGCCGACCAGGTTGACCTCGACGATCGCCCGGTGCGCGGACAGATCGATGGACTCGAACGGCCCGGCGCGCAGGATGCCCGCGTTGTTCACCAGGATGTCCAGCCGCCCGTTCTCGGCATCGAACTCCGCGAGCCGCTGCGCCCAGTGCGTGTCGTTCGTCACATCCAGCACGCCGGTGCGCACGCTGCCGCCCTTGCCGGTGATGTCGGCGGCCAGCCTGGTCAGACCGACCTCGTCGAGGTCATAAGCGCCGACGTGATAGCCCTGCGCGGCGAAAAGAAGTGCGGTGGCCCGACCGATCCCGGCTGCCGCACCGGTGATGAACACGGTCGGTCTGTTCATGCGGCGGAGTCTAGTACCGATAGTCCTGGTAACAGGGGGTTCACAGACCTGTGGTTGGTCATTTACCCTCTCTTTGAGGTCAGCACCGTTATCAAAACGCAATGTTAGGTCTCGAATCGGCAACGACCACAACGATGCGGAGGTTGCGATGACCGCGGAATTCACCTGCGTTGTCGATCCTGAGCCTGTTCCCGCCCCGGATCACGGGCCCTTGCTCCCGAGCGTCGACCCGTTCCACCGGCCGCCCAAGGGCTTCGCGACCAAGCCGCCGGGAACCATCCTGCGCAGCAGGAAGATCGACCTGGCGCTGTTCGGCGTCATCCCACAGCAGGTCGCCGCCTGGCAGCTGCTCTATCGCAGCTCTGACCTGCACGGCGCCCCGGAGGCGGCGATCACCACGGTCCTGCTGCCGCTGGACGCCGAACCGGACGAGGACCGACCGCTGCTGGCGTTCCAGACCGCGATGGACGCGGTGACCGAGAAGTGTTCGCCGTCGTACGCGTTGCGCTACGGAGCCCGTGCACTCGGCTCCATCACCCAGCTCGAATGGCTGCTGGTCGCGAACGCGCTGCGGCGCGGCTGGGCGGTCACCATCGCCGACCACGAGGGCCCGCACGGAAACTTCGGCGCCCCGCGCGAGCCCGGCTACCGTGCGCTCGACGGCATCCGCGCCGCCCTGCGGTTCGCGCCGCTCGGTCTCGCCCCCGACACCCGGGTCGCGGTGTGGGGCTACTCCGGCGGCGGCATGGCCAGCTCGTGGACGGTCGAGATGGCGCCGACGTACGCCCCCGAACTCGACATCGTCGGCGCGGTGCTCGGCGCCCCGGTCGGCGACCCGCGCCAGATCTTCGACCGGCTCAACGGCACCGCCTACGCGGGCCTGCCCGCCATCGTGATCGCCGCGCTCCGCAGGCTCTATCCCGCCCTGAGCAGGCTGATCGATCACGAGCTCAGCCCCGAGGGCCATCGGTTCGTCGTCCACGCGGAGAACGCGACACCGGTCGGCGCGGTCCTCGGCCTCGCCCACAAGAAAGTGGACGACTTTCTCAGCCGCCCCCTCGCCGAGGTACTCGACACGCCGGAACTGACGGCGATGTTCGATGATCTGCGCCTCGGCAACGCGACACCGGCCTGCCCGCTGCTCGTGCTGCAACCCGTGCACGATCAGGTCATCCACGTGGCGGCCGTGGACGGCCAAGTGGAGCGGTACCGCCGGGGCGGAGCCATGGTCACCTACGTGCGCGACCGGCTCAGCGAGCACCTGTCGCTGCTGCCGCTGTCCACTCCGGTGAGCCTGGACTGGCTGGCCGATCGGTTCGCCGGGCAACCGGTGAGCGACGTCGGCGACACGACCGTGTGGTCGGTCGCCGCCTCGCCGTCGGGGGTGCGTGGCCTGCTGGAAATGGCGGTGACCGCGGCCAAGGTCGCGCTCGGCCGCCCGCTGCGCCAGCAGCAACCGACCGCGGCCAGGATCGCGCCCGCGCGCGCCGCCTGACCTCCCGCTCAGCGGTCCGTGCACAACCGCCTGCCGCACGGATCGCCGGATGCTGGACAATGGACGCCGTGAACGACGCCGTGAACCACACTGCCGAATCAGTTCCGGGCCCGCCGTCCACAGTTTCGGCCTCGGCCGAAGGCGGGCCCCGGCACAAGACCGGCTCCCGCCTGTACCCCCGGGTCACCAGCTTCCGGTCGCGCAGGGGCGCGCTGACCGCGACCCAACAGCAATCCTGGGACCGGATGTGGCCGACGATCGGTCGCGAGGTGGCCGACGAGCCGCTGGACGCGACCGCCTGGTTCGGTCGCAAGGCGCCGCTGGTCATCGAGATCGGCTGCGGCACGGGCACCGCGACTGCCGCCATGGCACAGGCCGAGCCGCATCTGAACCTGATCGGCATCGAGGTCTACCAGCCGGGCCTCGCGCAGCTGGTGCAGCGCATCGAGCGCGAAGGGATCGAGAATATCCGGCTGCTGCGCGGCGACGCGGTCGACGTGCTGGAGCACATGATTGCCGAAGAGTCGCTGACCGGCGTCCGAGTGTTCTTTCCTGATCCGTGGCCCAAGGCGCGCCACCACAAGCGGCGGCTGCTGCAACCCGCGACGGTCGCGTTGATCGCCAGCCGCCTGAAGCCGGGCGGTGTTTTGCACGTCGCCACCGACCACGCCGGCTACGCCGAGCACATTCATCAGGTCGGCATGGCGGAACCGCTGCTCAGAGGGCTGAACGAGGCCACGGGCGGAGACAGCGCACAGCATCGCGCGACCGCGCCGATCGGGTTCGAAAGGCCCGTGACGAAATTCGAAGGCAAGGCGCATCGCGCCGGTAGCGCCATCACCGAGCTCATATGGGGGAAGATCGACCAATGAGCGTCAGTGAGATGGCCCACGAGGTAGTCGATGTTGCGGGGGAGGTGCACGGAGGCGGAGCCGAAGGCCTTGGCGGCGCGGCGCCGGACGTGCGCCGGGTCCTGCTGGTCTGGGACGCCCCGAACCTCGACATGGGCCTCGGCGCCATCCTGGGCGGGCGGCCGACCGCCGCCTACCGCCCGCGTTTCGATGCCCTCGGCCGCTGGCTGCTGGCCAGAACCGCCGAGTTGTCGGTGGGCAGCGTGCATCGCGTCGAACCCGAGGCGACCGTCTTCACCAACATCGCGCCGGGCACCGCCGACGTGGTGCGGCCATGGGTGGAGGCGCTGCGCAACGTCGGCTACGCGGTCTTCGCCAAACCCAAGATCGACGACGACTCCGATGTCGACGCCGACATGCTGGCGCACATCGCGTTACGCAGCCGCGGCGCCGGTTTGGCCGGGATCATGGTCGCGTCGGCCGATGGCCAGGCGTTTCGCGAACCGCTGGAGGAACTCGCCGCCAACGGTGTACCGGTGCAAGTGCTCGGCTTCCGCGAGCACGCGAGTTGGGCCGTCACATCCGATACTCTCGAATTCATCGACCTCGAGGACATTCCGGGCGTATTCCGTGAACCACTGCCCCGGGTGAGCCTCGACTCGCTGCCCGACGAGGGTGCCTGGCTGCAGCCGTTCCGGCCGCTGTCGGCACTGCTCACCTCTCGCCCTGCGCAAGGAGTCGCTTAGTGTTCACACGCTGGGGCGATCTGGCCTACCGGCTGCGCTTCGCCGTTATCGGAATCGTGGCCGCGGCCCTCTTGGCATTGGGCGGATACGGCTTCGGCCTCGAACACCACCTCAGCTCCAGCGGATGGGACGATCCGACATCGGAATCGGCGGAGGCGGCGCGGATCTCGGACGCGGCGTTCGGACGCGACCACAGCAGCGACGTGATCGTGCTCTACACCGCGCCCGAGGGCAAGACGATCGACGACCCGGCGTTCCGGCAGCAGATCGTCGACAGCCTCAACCGGCTGCCCAAGGAGCACCCGGACGAGATCGCCAAGGTGAACGGCGCCTACTGGCAGACGGAGACCGGACCGGCGTCGCCTTCGCTCTTTGGTTCAAAGGATAAGAAGTACACCTTCGCCTCGATCGCCATCGTCGGCGACAACGACACCGAGATGGTCCGCAACTTCCGGAAAGTGAAGGACGTCTTCTACATTCCGGGCGTCGACGTCCAGGTTACCGGCTTGCAGGCGGTGGCAGGCACGCTCAACGACACCATGGCCGCCGACCAAAAGCGCATGGAGATGCTCGCCATCCCGGCGGTCGCGGTGCTGCTCTTCTTCATCTTCGGCGGCCTGGTCGCCGCCGGTCTGCCGCTGGTCGTCGGCGGTCTCACAGTCATCGGCGCCAACGGCATCATCATGTTCCTGACGAAGTTCACCGAGGTGAACTCGTTCGTCTCCGGCGTTGTTTCGATGATCGGGCTCGGCCTCGCCATCGACTACGGCCTGTTCATCGTCAGCCGTTTCCGCGAGGAACTGGCCGAGGGCTACGACACCCGCGCCGCGGTCCGGCGCTCGGTGATGACGGCGGGCCGCACCGTGGTGTTCTCCGCGACCATGATCATCGCCAGCCTCGGCGGCATGCTGCTGTTCCCGCAGGGCTTCCTGAAATCGGTGGCCTACGGCACCATCGCGACGGTCTCGCTGGCCGCACTGACCGCCATCACCATCCTGCCCGCGATGCTCGGCGTGCTCGGCCCACGCGTGGACATGCTGGGCCTGAAGGCATTCCGCAAGAACAAGACCGCGGAGGAAGTCGAGAACGGCTTCTGGGGCAGGATCACGCAGTGGGTGATGAAGCACCCGCTCAAGATCGCCGTGCCGATCTGCATCGGCCTACTGCTGCTCATCATCCCGGTGAAGAACCTGGCCTTTGGTGGCATCAACGAGCGGTACCTGCCGCCGGACAACAAGACCCGCGTGGCACTGGAGGAGTTCTACGAGGTCTTCCCGCTGAAGAAGACCGATCCGGTCCAGCTGGTCATGGTCTCCGATGACAGCAACGCGGTCGGCAAGGTGTGGAAGCAAGCCAGCGAAGCCCCCGGCCTCACCGGCAAGTTCGAGGTGCCGAGCCGCTCCAACAGCCAACCCGATGTCTACCGGACGAGCGCGACGCTGGAGGATTCGGAAAACGCCGATCCGACCATCGAATACCTGCGCTCGATCGACGTTCCCGACAACGTCCAGCTCTTCGTCGGCGGCCAGCCCACGATCCAGAAGGACAGCATCGACGCGCTGCTCGATCGGATGCCTGCGATGATCGCGCTGGTCATGTTCGTCACCACGCTGCTGATGTTCCTCACCTTCGGCTCGCTGGTGCTGCCGATCAAGGCCGCGCTCATGAGCGCGCTCGGCCTCGGGTCCACGCTCGGCATCCTGACCTGGATCTTCGTCGATGGCAACGGTGCGAGCCTGTTGAACTTCACGCCGCAGCCGATCATGTCACCGGTGCTGGTGCTGATCATCGCCGTGATCTACGGCCTGTCCACCGACTACGAGGTCTTCCTGCTGTCCCGCATGGTCGAAGCGCGCACCCAAGGCGCCTCCACCACCGAGGCGGTGCGGGCGGGGACCGCGCACACCGGCCGCATCATCACCGCGGCCGCGCTCATCCTGCTCGTCGTGGTCGGCGCGTTCGGGTTCTCGGACCTGGTGATGATGCAGTACATCGCCTACGGCCTGATCGCGGCGCTGTTCATCGACGCCACCATCCTGCGCATGCTGCTGGTGCCCGCCACCATGAAGCTGCTCGGCGACGACTGCTGGTGGGCCCCCGCCTGGATGAAGAAGGTTCAGCAGAAGATCGGCCTCGGTGAACCCATACTCGACGACGAGCGCCCCGGCGGCGGCGATGTCGTCGACCTGGTCAAGACCACGCCGGTCACCGACCCGGTGACCATGCAGATCCCCGCGATCACGGCCGCCAACAAGGTGCCACGCAGGCGTAAGCCGCGCACCGTCGCGGAGATCGAGGCCGACGCGCCCACGCGGCGTCTGGACCGCACGCCACCGCCGTCGCCTACACCGCAGACCGCACCAGCGCCAGCGCCAGCGCCGCACGATCCGACCAGGAGGCGTCCTACGCCGCCGACGAATTCCGCAATACGGCAGGGTGATCCGCTCCGCCCGCGGCGGATTACGCAGATCCCGGTGGCTTCACACTCGGCGCCGGACCAAGCCGATCCGCAACCGCAGACGACGTCCGCGACGACGTACAACGCCACTGGGCCACGACCGGCTCCGGCCGCAGGCACGCCGCGGGATCCGAACGGGTCGCCTTCTCTGGCCCTGCCGGAGCACAGCGCGCATCCCAACGTCCCGTCCGTCACTCCCCCGCCGCGCCCGATCCAGTCGCCGGAGCCGCAGCACCAGGCCTCCACGCCGCCCGAACCACGGCCGCACTCGCGAGAAACGGGCGGTCCCGCGCATCGCGCGCCCGAGACCGGGCCGACTGCGGAGCCGGACAACGGCCCGGACACCAACCGCAGCAGCATCGAGAATTGGATGGCCGAACTCCGGTCCTCGCGCCGTCAGAGCGTGCGGCACAGCGAGGGGCGTCACCATGACAGCGAAGGCCGCACGGTCAGCGTGAACGAACTGCTGCGCCGCCGCGAACGCGAGTGAGCGACCGAGCGCGCAGGTGAGAAGGCCCTCGCGCCCCGGCCGATGCGCCGACTCAGCCACAGCTGCATCCTGATCCGGGCCGACCAGGTCGATGAGTTATGCGCATCGCCGGATCGCTCGGCCTATTCCCGGCCGCCGGGACACCAATGCCCGTCACCCAGTGGATTTCGAGGCATTCGGTCGGCAACTGCTTATGTGTTGCGTTCGGGGTAACTCGACGGCCGGTCAGCGGCGTCGCGTTCCGCTCCCGCGTCGGCGAAGGCGCGGGCGTAGCGGGTTCCGGCCAGGAGCAGCAGGATGCCGACGACCAGGAATGCGGCGACGCGGACGAGTCCGTCCAGGGTGGCCAGGTCGAAGAGGAACAGTTTGGCCAAAGCGGCTGCGGTGACCAGCAACCCGGAGCCGAGGGCGAGCTTGGCCACGGCGGGTGCGCCGGCAAGCCTGCGTAGTCCGAACAGGAGGGCCGCGGTGGCGCCCGCCATCCACAGGATGGTCGCGGCGCTGTGGCCGATGAGGAACCCGCTCCTGGCGCCGGTGGCGACGCCGATGGACACCGTCGCCGTGGTCACCGCGTAGAGTCCCGCGACGCTCGCGGCGATCCACTGCAATTCGCCGCCTACCGCCATACCGGGCAGCCGTCGCGCGCACCACAGCGTCACCGCGACCACCCCGAGAGCGAGCACCGCGCCGAGCACGGTCGCCGAGCCCAGATTCGCCTCGGAACGAGCCTGCGCGGCAAGAACGTCCGGGCCCGCGACATTCAGCAGCGCGAATCCACCGAATACGGCGAATGCCGCCCCGATTCCGGCCGCGACGCGGGACCGCTGCTGGCCCGCCACGCCGAGAAACGCCAACGCCACCACGAGCAGAGCGATCGGCAGCGTCTCGGTCTCGGACACGCCGACGCACGCCTCCAGCAACGCGATCGAACCCGCGACGGCGGCGACCACGGTGGTATGGCCTGGAATCCGCAGGTACGCGCCCAGTTTCGGCAGCATGGGCAGCGCGGCGACGAACAGGAGCACCGCCGCGGCGACCGACGCCACCAGTACGGCGGCGCGCCGGTCCTCGTACATGGCGGGCGCGATCAGCATCGGGACCAGCGCCGCCGCCATCGTCAGCGAGGCGGTGAGGTCGGCGGGCCGAGGCCGGACGACGACGATCGTGCCGGCGAGCCCGATCAGCGCGACCGCCGCCGCGGCGACGAGCAACCAGGCCCGCTCACCTGCCGCAGGAGTGCCGAGCACGGCACCAACGAGGAATACCAAGGTCGCGAGTACCGCGGGCATCGTTCGCGCCGCGTGCAGATATGGCCAGTTCCGCGGCAATTGAACCGGTATGCAAGCCACTTGCAACACGATCAAGAACCCGAGCAGCACCAGGCGGCTGGTCAGCACCGGCGACAGCGCGGCAACGGAGAGCACCACGACCACGGCCAACGGCTGCGACCGCCACCGCATCGCGAGGCCGACTCCAGTGGCGGCGACACCGAAGGCGACCGTGAGTCCGAGCACCGGATGCAGCCAGTGGTAGATCGCGGTCACGGCGACCACATCGAGGTAGGCACCGGCGATGCCGGTGGCCGCCAAGGCGATTCCGCCGACCCGCCCGCCGGTCCGCCCGAAGACCCGCACACCGGCGCCCACCAGCGCCGCCGAGAACACACCACCGGCGACGACCCTGGGCACCGGACCGAAGAAGCCCGCCTGCGCGGCCAGCACCAGCAACATCGCGACGCCGATCAGCGTCACCGCGACACCGGCCAACGCCAGGATCCGGCTGATCACGCCGTCGCGCTGCCACCACGGCGTGTGCGGGACCCGCGGACCAGCCGCGTGCGGTGGGACGGGCGGACGCGGCGGCGCGGCTCCGGGCATCGGCCCCCAGGTGTTCGGCGGCCAAGGCGCGCCGCCGCCCCACACCCCGCTGGATGACGGGGCGAAACGCGAAACGTAGTGGGGCTGCGGCGCGGGAATCGGCGCACCAGCCACCGAAGGACCGGGCCAAGGCGGCGTGGCTGGTGCCCCCGCGATTGGCGCACCAGGCGCCGCCGAAGCCGCGCGATCCGCTGCCGCGAACCCACCAGCCACGGAAGCCGCAGCCTGGCCGGACACTCCGGTCGTCGCCGAGGCCCGACCGCTTGCCGCATCGGCAGCCGGATCGCCGGTCGCGCCAGATGCTGGATCCCCCGCCGAGCCGGGCATCGATCCGCTGACTCGTTCGGATGCGCGATCGCCGGTCCCGCGCGCCGACTCCCGTTGAGCCAGACCGCCCGCCACCCCCGACGCCGTTGTTCTCGGGACAACAGATGGCGTGCGCCTCAGCTCCGTGTCAACCTCCTGACCTGCGGCGGAGTCCGCGGCGACCTGCTCGCGCAGCAGATCCAGATCACGACCGAGCACACCCAGACGCGTTCCCAGCGTGGTGAACTCGCCGGAGAGCCGCGCGAGCAACGCCGGATCGATAGAGGTAGTCATGACTTCATGCTGGTTCCCACGGCGCGCGCGAGCATGAGTAATAACCCCTGTAGACAGCCGAGATCTACCTGACCGTCGTCGGTCGCAGGTGCCGGGAGCGCACTACACACGACCGGCCCCCACCCGGGCACTCGAGTGGGAGCCGGTCCCCGCCAGATGGTCAGTAGGCGCGCAGGCCGATAACCTCGTGGACCGCCTCGATCACCGCGGAACGCGGCGGCATCCGCAGGACGCCGGGCGCGGGCTCCCCTGCCCAGTGCCAGCCGAGCGGTGAATCGGAACTCGGCAGCAGGAGGATCCGGCCGCCCGGGACCACGGTGACCTGGTGACCGGCGAGGGAGCGCCGGATCGGGACCTCCACGGGCCGAGCGGGGCTCGGCGGCGTGACGAGGAAAGTCCAGTTGCGTTCGCCTGGATCGGCGACCACGGGTGCGGTGTGGTGGCGTTCCAGCTGGGTCAGGACCTTACGGCCCAGTTCCGGCGGCATGACGATCGCGCCGATGATGGAACCGGTGGTGATCATCGGGCGTCCGGCGAGGAGCTGAACCGGCAGCCCGTAGGTATGCCGCAGCAGGTGGGCGACTTCGTTGGGAGAATGACAGCGCTCGAACATGCCCCTAACCCGCCCCGAAGAAGCCGGACTTGCCCATGACTGCGCCTCGCTGGCGCTCGGCTCCGTCATGCACGGTGCGCGCTATGCCGATGATTCGCTCGCTGCGCTCCCTCATGGCAGCGGACGTTCGGCATAGCAACTCGTGCTGGTCGCGCACCCGCCGCCTGGGGAACGCGGGTAGGGCGCTGACGAGGCGTGCCGATCGAGTGGTGCTGTGGCGCGCCGGTCGCGTGGTCTGTGCATCGAGCCCGCACGCGCGATCGGCGCGTCCGGCCTGCACTGTGTTGTTCGGCATGGTGATCATTGCCGCCGCCCTTTGCTGTCAAAGTTGCAGAAAGGCAACGGTATTCCAACTAGCGGCCAACTAGTCGTACGCAATGTCCCACTTCGGTCGTGTTCGATGACCTAGCGTCGTACCCTGAAACCCAGATTTAACAAAAGGACTTGGGTACATGGACGAATCGTCGATCGGAGTTCGGATCCGCCAGTTCCGCGGGAAGGCGCTCACCCAGCGCCAGCTCGCCGATCAGGCCGGGGTCAGCGTGGATCTGGTGCGCAAGCTCGAGCAGGGCGGCCGCCAGACCGCCTCGATCGCCAGCTTGCAGAAGATCGCGCGCGCCTTGGACGTGGACATCGCCGACCTCATCGGCAAACGTCATGGCGTGCCGTCCGCCGACCCGGACGCGGGCATCGTCGCCATTCGCCGCGCGCTGACGCCGGTCGACGATCTGCTCGGCGAAACCAAGGAGGAAGCGGCGGTCAGCCTCGACGACGGCCACCGCTCGGTCGAGTATGCCTGGGGCGCTTACTGGTCGGGCCGCTACGAGCTGCTGACCTCCATCCTTCCGCCCGGGCTGACCCAGCTGCGCGCCACCGTGCACGCCGCTCGCAACGGTTCGGTCGCGCCCGCCAACGAGCTGCTGGCCAGGATGTACTGGGTAACCGGCTGCACACTGGTGCATCTCGGCCAGACCGATCCGGCGTTCCTGGCGATCCGCCAAGCGCTCGGCGCCGCCGAACTGGGCAACGACCCGCTGCTGCTGGCCACCATCCGCGGTTCGGTCGCCTGGCAGCTGCTGGTGCAGGGGCGCTACGACGAGTCACGCGGCGTCGCGTTGAACGCGGCGGCGAATCTGGAGCCTTCCGGCGACGTCACGCCCGCCCATCTGTCCGCCTACGGCTCGCTGGTGTTGCAGGGCGCGACCGCCGCGGGCCGGGCGCAGGATGTGCACAGCGCTTTGTCGCTGGTCGAGACCGCGGGCGAGGTCGCGCTGCGGATCGGCGGGGATCGCCAGGATTACGAGACCTATTTCGGCCCTTCGCAGGTGGTCATGCAGACCGTCGACGTGAACGTCTCCTCCGAGCGCTACCCGGAGGCGCTGGCCGCCGCCAAGGACATGCCGGTCAACGGGAGTCTCCCGCAGGCGTCGCGGGCCCGCCACCTGGCCGACACCGCCGTCGCGCTGACCCGCACCGGCCAGCACCAGCGCGCGCTGGACACGCTGCTGACCGCGGAACGGGTGGGCGGAGCAGACTGGCTGAAGTACCAGACGCTGCCCCGGCATATCGTCTCCGAACTGCTCGACCACGACCGGCGAGTGCCGCTGCGCGCGTTCGCCCGCCGCATCGGGGTCAACACTTAACTCCCCGAACGCTCGGCCGCCCGGTCGATCACCTCGTCCAGCACCTCGCGCGAGCGGACGAGGTCATTGATGGTGCGGGTGATCCGCTCTCGCTCGGTCCGCAGCTCCGCGACGAGCGCCGGGGTGGCGTACTCATTGGGGCCGCCGTCCGCATCCCGCATGCACGGCAGGATCCGCCCGATCTTCTTGCTGGTCAGGCCCGCGGCGAGCAGTTCTTGGATGTGAATGACCCGGTCCACTGCCCGCTCCGGATACTCGCGATGGCCGCCGGGCGTGCGATCGGACGCCAACAGCCCCTGCTGCTCGTAGTAGCGCAGTGACCGCTCACTGACGCCGGTGCGCTCGGCAAGCTCCCCGATCCGCATCCGCCACCTCGACTTTCGCATTCCGGCTCGAGTCTCACAAATGCGATCGCGGCCGGATTCGCCCTACTCCGCTCAGCGCCCCAACAATCGGCGCCAGTGCGCTATGAACGGATGCTTGGCGGTCACCGATCCCAGCCGCATCCGACCGTGCACCACCAGGTGCAGCGGGCCGAGCGGCGGGCCGGTGCGGACCTTGTTGTTCACGCTAGAGCCGATCAGCTCCAGCGCGTCCAGGTCGACGGTGGCCTCGGCGGGCACGATCAGGGTGACCGAACCGCAGTAGTCGTCGATGCGCACCTCGACCACCTGGGTCGACATGATCGCCTCGGTGAAGTCCAGGGTCACCCCGGACATCCAGTTGTTCAGATACAGCCTGGATGCCACCTGCCACGGGCCGCGGCGATTGACCGCGGACATACGCGAGCGGATCACGTTGCCCGCCGTGTTCGAGCCGGGAACCGGCGGGACCGGCTTGCCGAAGGCAGGCGAGGAGTTCACGAAGGTCGACGGCGGGGCGGCGGGCCTGCCGATCAGGCGGACGCCGGGCAGGTCGATGAGCACCGCGTTCAGTTCTCCGCGGGTCTTCGCGGCCAGCGCGGTGTCCATCCGCTCGGTGAACTCACCGAGCGAGAGCATGCCCAAGCCGACCGCGCGCTGCAAGAGCTGTCCGACGTGTTCGCGCTCCGCGTCCGACACCCGCAGTTCCCGGTCACCCACCGTGGACGCCGCCGGGTTGCCGCCATCGGAGCCGACCGCATGGGATACCGATTCGGGGCCGACCATGCAGTCGAGGGTACCGATCGCGCGGCCGCTACCGCATCAGGGCGATCCCCGATTCCCAGCCTCCGTCCGCCGTTATTTCCGGGCTACTCGAGCCCTTGCTCGATGGCATAGCGGGTCAATTCGACCCGGTTCGCCAGCTGCAGTTTGCGCAGCGTCGCCTGCACGTGGTTCTCCACCGTGCGATGGCTGAGGCCCAGCCGCGCCGCGATCTGCTTGGCCGACAGTCCTTTCGCCACCATCCGCAGCACCTCGGTCTCCCGTTCGGTGAGGGCGGGGCGATGCGGCTCGTCGGGCTGCGCGGGTGCGGTCGCCATACGCCGGTACTCGCCGAGCACCAGCCCCGCCAGGCCCGGCGTGAAAACCGCCTGACCGGCCGCGGTGGCGCGGACGGCGTCGATCAGCTCCGCCGCCGACGCGCTCTTGACCAGATACCCCGAGGCCCCGGCCTTGATCGCGTCGAGGACGTCGTCGCGCTCGGCCGATGCCGAGAGCACCAGCACCCGGGTCTGCGGAGAGACGCGCAGCACCTCCGCGGTGGCCTGCGCCCCATTGCCGTCGGGGAACTGCATGTCCATCAGCACCACGTCCGGCCGGACCGCCGCCGCCCGCCTGGTCGCCGTGCCGACGCCGTCGGCCGTGGCCGTCACGTGGAATCCGGCCTCGGTGAGATCCCGGGAGACGCCGTCGCGCCACATCGGGTGATCGTCCACCACCATCACCGAAATGGTCTCGGCCGCCTGGTCGGTCATCCGCGCCTCCCGTCCGCACTCATCGCGGCACCCGGAATTCCCATTCGGTGCCGAAACCGACGCCGCCATCGATCTCGGTGAGTAGGTCCGCACTGCCACCGAGCGCCGCGATCCGCCCGACGATCGACCGCGATATCCCCATCCGCCCTTCGGCTTCCGCCTCGGCCAATCGGCCCGGCGGGATGCCGACACCATCGTCGCGCACACTGACCACCAGTTCGTCTCCGGTGTCCTCCAGCAGCACATACGCTTTCGCATCCGGCCCGGCGTGCAGCTCCACATTCGACAGGGCCGTGGCCACGGCGGCCGCGATCTCGTTCGCCATCCAGCGCCCGACCCGCACCGGATCGCCGGGCGTCGACACCGACACTTTCGGGGTGGACTGCGCGGTCAGCAGCGGACGCAGGTCCACCTCGGTCCCGCCTTCGTCTCGGTGATCGGCCTGCTCGGAGATCAGCACGCGCAGCGCCACCTCTTGCTCACCGGCGCGCAGCGCCAGTTCCTCGGTGGGGCCGCCGATCTCGCTGCCACGGCGCTTGATGTAGCTGAGCACCTGCAACACGCCGTCGTGCACCTCGCGGGAAAGACGTTCGCGCTCTTCGGCGGCCGCGGTCAGGCGCACCGCGTGCTCGAGTTGGTCTTGTGCGCGGCGCGCGGTGTTCGCGGCCAGCCCCAAGGCCAAGCCCACCGAGACGAGCACCGGCACCGTCGCATCCGTCCACACATCCTCGCCCCACTGGTCGCGCACGGTCAGCGACACCGCGGCGATCAGCGCGCCGGAGAGCACGCCCGCGATCGGTCCGCGCAGGATAGCCGCGCCGATCACGGCATTGGTGGCCCACAGCGTGGTCGGCAGCGTCTGGTGTCCGTGGTACCAGCCGTAGTCGGCGACCAGCCTGGTGGCGGCCATCAGCCCGATCACAACCACGTGATCGCCGATCACCACCCAGACGCGCAACCGGGCGACGCCGGGGAACTGCCACTGCGACAACATGATCGCCGAAGCACCCGACCACACGGCCATCAGCGCGATGAGCACCCAGCTCAACCGCTGGTTGGTGTAGTACGGCGCCGAGGCGATCTGCTGACCGACCGCGTACAGCAGCGTGACCAACCGCAGCGCCTGCGCGGCCCGCCACAGTGGCGTGGTCGCCACGTCGGCCGAGCGCAATTCAGGTGTGCGCCGCGCCGTCATCGGATTCCCCGCCCTCCTCGGACTCCGCCCGCTGCCACGCCGCGCCTGCCGGTCCCGCCGTTTCCACACCGGCCGTTTCCCCCGCTTCTCGTCCGGCGGCGGCTTTCCGCTCCGCCGCCTGCCGGTGCGCTGCCTCGATCAATGTCGCCGTCACGTCGAACCGGCCGGGATCGGGTCGGTCCGGTTCGGCCGAATACAACCTGCGATGGTCGTCGCCGGTTCGCAGCTCCTCGAACAGCTCCTCGGGACCTTCCAGCAGCGACCGGATCGCGGTGTTCATCACCGCGACGAACGGCACCGCGAGCAGACCTCCGGCAATTCCGCCGATCACCAGCCCCGCGGTGATCGCCAGCACCACCGCCAGGGGATGGATGCTGACCGCCCGGCCGAGCAGCAGCGGTTGCAGCACATGGCCCTCGAGTTGCATCACCGCGATGATGATGCCGAGCACGATCAGTGCGGTGACCAGACCTTTGGTCACCAGCGCGATGAACACCGCGATGAAGCCGGCCAGAAACGCGCCGATGATCGGGATGAACGCGCCGATGAACACCAGCGAGGCCAGCGGAAGCGCCAACGGCACACCGAGGATGGCCAACCCGGCGCCGATGCCGATGGCGTCCACCGCGGCGACCACCACGGTGGCGCGGACGAACCCGACCAGCGTGCCGAACCCGAGTTGCCCCGCGGTGCGCACCCGCTCGCGGTGCTGGGTCGGCACGACCCGGGTGACGAACTCCCAGATCTGATCCCCGCCGTAGAGGAAGAAGATCAGGATGAACAAAGTCAGGAAAGTGCCGGTGAGCAACTCGCCGATCACGGTCGCGGTGGTGAGCGCTCCGCTGGTCAGACTGTCCTGATTGGACTGGATGGCCTTGACGATGGCGTCGCCCGCGTTGCGGATCTGCTCATTGCTCAGGTGCAGCCGTCCATTGATCAGCCAGTCCTGGATCTGATGAATGCTCTCGGTGAACTTGGCGGACAGCTGCGGCACACCGGCGACGAACTGCTCGACGACGAACGTCATGACACCGGCGACCAAACCGAGCGACCCGACCAAGGCGACGAAGACGCCCAGCGCGCGCGGTAACCCCATCCGCTGCATCCAGTCCACCAGCGGTGCGAGCAGCGCCGCCGCGAGCAGCGCGATGGCGAGCGGAATGACCACCGTGGCCAATTTCTGCACGATCGCCGTGACCGCGATCGCCAGCGCGAATAACACCAGCAGCCGCCAGCCCCACTCCGCGGCGACGCGCACGACCGGATGCACCGTCTCCGCCGCGGGCCGCGACAGACTGATTTTCCGCTCGGGACTCGACTTCGGCTCGGTCACCACCTGAGCTTAAAGGGGCGCAGTCGGACGTAGTTCGTTGTCAGGCCGCGTACGGCCGCAGCGTCGACGGAGGTACGCGCAACCGGCGCGGCCGTGCCCTGTCCGCGATCAGTAGCGGGTTGCACCAGGGCGGCGCCCATCGGCACCCGGACATGCCGACTTGTAGAAACGCTAGATTGGTCCTCGTGTCGGCGCCCTTGGAAGCGGTCAAACAGACCATGCGAACGCGCTGGCCGCTGTACCTGACCTCGATGCTGCTGGCGAACGCTTTCGGCGCGGTTCTGGTGTGGGCGTTCATCCTGTACGGGCTACCCGTCCCGGAGGGTGAGCCCTCCGGCGTCAGGCGCACCGGCCTGCTGATCCCGGCCCTGGTCTTCCTGACCGGCGGCCTGCTCAGCACGGCCGCCTCCGCCCTGATGCTGCGACCGGTGATGCGCTGGCAGATGCGCGGCGGACCGCCCAGCCGGCAAGAGCAGATGGCCGCGCTGCACGCCCCGCTGCGTCAGGCGATCCTGCATCTCGCGTTGTGGTTCACCGGCGGAGCCGTCCTCGCCGCGCTGATCATCAAGGACACCCCCGCGCTGGCGGGCGCGGTCGTTGTCACCGAGTGCATGGCCGCGACCTTCGTCTTCGGGTTCACCTACATGCTGGGCGAACGCATCCTGCGGCCGGTCGCGGCCCAGGCGCTCACCGAGGGGACCTTCGACCACACCCTGACGCCCGGCATCGGCACCAGAATGGCGATGACCTGGGGACTGGGCACCTTCGCACCCACCATCGCCATCGTGCTGCTGTGCGTCACCCAGATCTCCTCGGATGTGAAGTTCTCCGCCCAGTCGCTGGCGTTGTCCATCCTGCTGCTGTGCGGCGTGGTGATCATGCAGGCCCTCGCGTTGTCCATGCTCACCGGTTCCAGCATCTCCGACCCGGTGCGCCAGCTCAGCCAGGCGATCGACCGGGTGCAAGGCGGCGCGCGCGACGTTCAGGTGGAGGTTTTCGACGGCAGCGTCATCGGGCTGCTGCAGGTCGGCTTCAACCGGATGATGGAGGAGGCCGCCAAGCGCCGCGAACTGCAAGAGCTGTTCGGCCAGCACGTCGGCGAGGACGTGGCGCGGCGGGCGCTGGACTACGGCACCGAACTGGGCGGCGAGACCCGGTTCGTCGCGGTGCTGTTCGTCGATATGGTCGGATCGACCGCGACCGCGGCCGAGCGCCCGCCCACCGAGGTGGTGAGCCTGCTGAACGAGTTCTTCCGCATCGTGGTGGATGTGATCGACCGCCACCACGGTTTCGTGAACAAATTCGTCGGCGACGCGGCGCTGGCCATCTTCGGCGCGCCGCTGGACCGCCCGGACGCGCCGACCGCCGCACTGGCCGCCGCCAGGGAACTGCGCGAGACCCTGCGGGAAGTTCCCGGCCTCGACATCGGAATCGGCGTCTCGGCGGGCTTGGCCGTCGCGGGAAATATCGGTGCCGCGAACCGTTTCGAGTACACGGTGATCGGAGACCCGGTCAACGAGGCATCCCGGCTGACCGAACTGGCCAAAGAACGGCCCGGCCGGACACTGGCGTCGGGCAGCGCGCTGTATTTCGCCGAGGAAAGCGAGCAGGAGCAGTGGGAAACCGGCGACGAGGTACAGCTGCGCGGCAGACGCAGGAAAACGCTGCTGGCCTGGCCGCGGGAACGGACCGACGCGCCCGAGGGTGCCGATGCCGAAACGGCGCGTTCGTTAGGCTGACGGCGTGACGGCCAACGGGGAACTGGCAGGAGAACCTGCGCCGCCGCCCACGGCGGATTCCCGCCGTGGCAGGTTCCGGTGGCTGAAATGGGTGCTCGGAGCCGCCCTGCTGGCCTTGCTGATCGCCGAGGGCGTGTACCTCTGGCCACGTCTGCACGAATCGTGGCGCAAACTCACCGAGATCCACTGGGGCTGGCTCGCGGCCGCGATCTGGCTGCAGGCGGTGTCCATGAGCGGTTTCGCCAGAGTGCAGAAACAGCTGCTCAACGCGGGCGGGGTCGGGGTGAGTCAGCGGAAGTCCGTCGCGGTTGTCTACGGCGCGACCGCGATGTCGGTCACCCTGCCCGCGGGCCAGGTGTTCTCCACCGCGTTCACCTATCGGCAGACCAGGCGCTGGGGCGCGAGTCCGATCGTCGCCTCCTGGCAGCTGGTGTTCTCCGGTGTGGTCGCCGCCGTGGGGCTGGCGCTGCTCGGCGTCGGCGGCACGCTGCTCGCGGGCGGGAATGTCGGCCCGCTGAACCTGATCCTCTCGCTGGCCGCCGTCGTGGCGCTGGTGTGGGCGGGGAATTACGTCTCGCGCAATCCCGGTTCGCTCGAAGCGCTGCTGCGCAGGCAGCTCGCACTGGTCAACCGGCTGCGCAAGCGCCCGCAAGGACAGGGCGCGAACAAGATCGCCGACGTGCTCGAGCAGCTGGAGTCGGTGGACCTCGGCAAGCGCGACGGCGTCCTGGTTGCGGTGTGGGCGCTGGTCCATCGGTTCGCCGATGTGGCCTGCCTCGGCGCGGCCTGTTACGCGGTCGGCGCCGATCCGCGGATCGCGGGTCTGCTGCTCGCGTTCGCCCTCGGCAAGGCGGTCGGGTCCATCCCGTTCGCACCCGGCGGCATCGTCTACGTCGACGCGACGCTGATCTACGGTCTTACCGCCGCCGCGGGCCTGCCCGCCGCGCAGGCGGTCGCGGCGGCGTTCGTCTACCGGATGGTGAGTTTCATCCTGGTCGCCATCGTCGGCTGGATCGTCTTCCTTTTCCTGTTCCGGACCCGGCAGGCCGAGGACGCGGAGTTCGAGAAGGAATTCGAGCAGCGGCGGCTGTGAGTCGCCTGATGGCCGCACTACGCTTGCCCGCGTGAGGAAACTGCTGCCGCTGGTCACGGATGCGCTGCTCGTCGTCGTCTTCTGCGCGATCGGCAGGCGCAGCCACGACGAAGCCGTCCTCGCCGGGCTGCTGCGCACCCTCTGGCCGTTCGCCACCGGGCTGGCCGCGGGCTGGCTCATCATCGTGTCCGGCCGATGGTGGCGCACAGCCGGCGAAGGGCAGTTCGACGGTACGGCGCTGTGGCCGACCGGCATCGTGGTCTGGATCAGCACCTTGGTCGGCGGCATGCTGCTGCGGGTCCTCAGCGGTCAGGGCACGGCGGTCAGCTTCGTGCTGGTCGCAGGCACTGTGCTCGCGCTGTTCCTGCTCGGGTGGCGCGCCGCGTTCGGCGTGCTGAGCCGATCACGGTTCCGGGGTCGCCAGCGCCTGTAGCATCCTGGCCGCCATTCGTGCGGTCGCGTCCCTGCTGTCCACGTCCTTGATGTGCAGGGCGAAGACCAGATCACCCATGGCCCCGATCAACCACCCGTCCCGGCCCGCGATCGCGGCGAACGCGTTGACGTCCCGGTAGCGGCGCACACTCGCCAGCTCCGGCGCGTTCGTGGCGTCGCGCAGCAGGCCGCGCAGCCGATCGGTGGCCTCCGGTGACAGCGGGCCGAGCTTGGCGTCGGTGGTGCTCGGCCGAGCGACCTCGATCATCGGCGGCGGCACCGAGCCGCGCGCGATCGTGGCCGCGGCGATCGCCATGCCGAACGGGCTGGCCAGCACCGCGTCGGAACCGGCGCCCTGCACGACCTGTTCGGCGCTGCGGCCGACCACAGCCAGGCGACCGGTCACCTCGTCCAAACCGGGCACGTCGAAGTCGATGCCGACCCCGAGGGCGGTCGCGGCCTGGGCTGCGTCCTGCACCGAAACCTCGTGCGGCGCCTTGCCTTTGGCCACCGCCGCAACCGTGCGGAACAGTTCCATGGCGCCGCCGACCGGATACAACCCGGTGAACGCCACGGGGCCGTGCTCGCTGGCGTAACTGTTCTGCGCGACCGCGACCACCGCCCCGCTGGACGGCTGGATCGCCACGATCGAGGCGGGCGCGCCCACGCTGACCACCGCGTCCTCGGCGGCGCGTTGCAAGCGCTGGTCCATGGTGCCCGCGATATCCGGTCCCGGCGGCCCCTGCTGGCCGGCGAGCTGCGTGATGAACCGGCCGTCCCGCTCGAACAGCTGGACACCCCAACCCGAGTGCGCCTCCTGACTTTCCTGCTGCACCTTGCGCAACGCGTCCAGCATCGGCGACCAGACCCTGCGGTCGGCGGAGATCAGCCGCGGCTGCTTCTCCATGACCACGCCGGGAATCGGCGCCATGCGCGGCTCCAGAATGGCGAAGTCACCCTCGCGCAGGTTCACCGCGATGATCGGCTTGCCCTGTGAGGTGGCCAGCTGCTGCATCAGCGCGGGCCCGGTGATCAGCGGCGCCACCGGCTCGATGGCCTTGGCCATGGCATTGGTCGAGGCCACCGGGTCGGGCATCTTCGCGGGGTCGAGCTTGATGACGTTGATGGTCTGCTCGGTCATCAGCGGCTCGCCGACGATGTCGTTGACCCGAGGGGCGGGCGACGGCAGGGTCCGCACCAACCGCACCGTCCGGTTGTGCGCCAGTTGCGGCATGACGACCGCGGGCTCCCAGGAGATCCGCCAGCCGATGGCCAGCTTGCGCACGTTGCCCTGCAGACTGTAGTTCCAGGTCTTCTTCTCGCCGAAGCTCCACTCGACGTCCATGCTGAAGATCGCCGACTGCGGGTCCAGGCCGATGACCTGGGTCTTGCGGTAGTCGACCTTGCCGGGCTGGAGTCCGTCGAACATTTGCTTCAACGTTGCCGAAGCCGCAGTGGGGTACGACGTCAGGTCCGCCGCCTTGGCGTATTCCTGATCGTCGAGCAGATCCGTGAAGCGCTCTACGACTGCCTCGGCTTCATTCTGCTTCTCGTGCATCCCACACGACCCGATCGCGAGCGCGAGCGATGCCACCGCCATGAGTGCCATTGCGCCCCGAACGCGAAAGGGGCGGGATCCCCACACATCCATGTCGCCCACTCTTCACTCTTGTCACTCCAGTAACAAGACCACCGTACCCGAAAAAGACCAGACCGCGATGCCTCCGTAGCGCGGACGTTACCCATGCTCAGCATCCCAATTCTGCCCCGAGATCTCGCATCTCGGGAGGCCTTTCATGATCATCGCCCGGCCGCTCGAAGGCAAACCGGCGCCGCAACCGTACCGGCCTTCACAAAAAGCCGGGCGGTTACCGCCATACCGGACGTTTCGAATCAATTAATACCCATCCGCGCCCCGATCGAAGCGCGCGGACTCCTGTTCGCACAGAGCGGAACCCACCTGCTCGATTGCGAAGTAATCTTGTAATCAACGAAAGACACGCACCACAGTAAGTAGGTGACTGGCCATGAGAAACACACACCGCGGCCGCGGTTTCGGACGACCTGGCGGCTGGCAGCAGGCCGACCTGCCGGATCCAGCAGATGCGCCGGACTGGTTCGCCGGAAGGTTGCCAAGCGACTGGTTCGCCGGTCCGCCGGTAATCGAAGTGGACCGGGACGAGATCGTCGTCATCGGTGAGCTGCCGATCCCGCAGCCGGAGCAGCGGCAGACCGACGACGCCGAGACGCAGACCGACGAGGTGCCGCGCGCGACCAAAGAGGGCGCCGTGGCTCGGTTCCGCGAGTCCACCCGCCCGGCTCGCATGCAGATCGCGAACGAAGCGCAGCACCGCTACCAGCGCAGCGTCGCCTGGGGCGTATCGGTGGACGGGGAACGGATCATGTTCACCCACCTCGCCGTACCCGTCATGACCCGGCTGCGTCAGCCGGAACGCAAGGTGCTCGACACCCTGGTCGACGCGGGCGTCGCCCGTTCCCGCGCCGACGCGCTGGCCTGGACGGTGAAACTGGCCGGCAAGCACGCGGAAGCGTGGCTGGAGGAACTGCGCGTCGCGATGCGCAAGGTGGACGACCTGCGCTCGGAAGGACCGCAGGGGCTGTAGCTGTACCGGGTCTACTGTTGCGTGCATGGCTGAGACCGTCGGCGCGACGCCGGGCCCGATCCTCGTACTCAACGGCCCGAATCTGAACATGCTCGGCACCCGGCAACCGGAGGTGTACGGGTCGGCGACGTTGGACGACGTAGTGGAACTGTGCAAGCGGACGGCGGCGAAGTTCGACCGGGAAGTCGTCGCGTTCCAGTCCAATTCCGAGGGAGCGCTGATCGATCGCATCCATCAGGCCCGGGGCGCCGAGTCGGGCATCGTGATCAATCCCGGCGGACTCACCCATACGTCGGTGGCGCTGCGGGACGCGCTGGTGATTCCGGAACTCCCCATCGTCGAGGTGCACATCAGCAACGTGCACGCGCGTGAGGAGTTTCGGCACCACTCCTACATCTCCCCGATCGCCACCGCCGTGGTCGCGGGCATGGGGATCCAGGGCTACGCCGCCGCCATCGAATTCCTGGGCCGCTCGGCCTGAGCCGATCAGTTCCCGGCGCCGGCGAGCTGGAATACCGGAAACCCGGGTGCGATGGCGGCGAGTTCCGCGTCGGTGGCGTCTTTGCTCACGCCCTCGAAGAACCGTCCGACCTCCCAGCCCCACTTCTGCAGGTAGAGCCGCAGCAGCGGCACCTTGTCGGCGTCGGCCACCTCGGTGGCGGTGAACGCCTCGACCTTGCGACCGAGCCGCAGCTCGCCGCCGCCCGCGGCCCGCAGGTTGCGCACCCACTGCGTGTGCCCACGCGGCGCCACCAGAAAGCGCTCGCCGTCTTCGCGCACCATCAGATTGACCATCGTGGTCCGCCATGCACCGCTCTTGCGCCCGCGCACCGCGAGCAGCCGCGAGCCCATCACGCTGATGCCCAGCTTGGGCAACAGATCGAAGATCCGGTTGAAGAGCCGATCCAATCCGGCGGGCCCGATGTAGCGGGTGCTGTAGTCCATGTCCTACTCCTCGATTGTGAGCACTGCTCTCTATAGCGAGAAGTGTTCCATGCTTGCCGCAGCGAAGTCAAGAGCAGTGCTCTCGTTTTCGCTGCGCCATCGAGCGCCCGGCGTGCGTCGCCGATCGAACTGGTCAGCACGCGTAGCGACCCGGATCGCCGTCACCGGCCCCGCGGCGGTGCGCCGGACACGGTGGACCGGCAGGCGGGTCACCCAGCACGGCCCTAGAGCCGAGGGATGACCCCGGCAGCTCAGCCCGCGCTTCCGGTAGCCGGAAGGGGCCGGGTATCGGGTTCCCGGTCTCCTTGGCCGCGACCGTACCTGTCGTTGCCTTGCCGGTCCCGGCCGCTGCGGTCGTAACCCCATCGGTCGTATCCCCACAGGTCGTAGCCCAGCCGGTCATAGCCGCTGCGGTCGCGGCCACTGTGGTCATAGCCGAATCGGTCGTAGCCGAATCGGTCATAGCCGAATCGGTCGTAGCCCGAGTGGTCGTAGCCGAATTGGTCGTAACGATCGGGGCCGTGGCCGCTCGGCATCGAGGGAGGCGGGGTAGGCGTGGATGCCGGAGCCGACGGGGCGTCCGGAGTCGCGGACGCGAGCGCGGCGGTCGTAGCAGGAGCGAACGCCAATACCCCGACAACCACAGCGCCCGTTATCGCGCGGCGCGCGCTGCCAGTGCCGATGATCCGATGCAACATATACCGATTACCTTCCGACGCAACACAATTAACGAACGAACACTTCATCGATCGAGAATCGACGATCGTTAGCAACGGTCGACGCAGCCACTGACAACGACGATCTGCGCACCCGGTGGTCCTTCCCGGCTGCTGCGCCGGGTGGTGATCATGTTGGCCGCCTCCAGCCATTCGATAGAGCTCCACAGCAGAGCCAGCCGATTCTTCACATAAGTGCCTGGCATGAGTGAAGGAGCGGCCGGCTCTGCGACGCAAGCGGCGGCGGGCTACGCCGCTGCGTGCGTCAGGCGTCGCCGCGCATCAGCGCGTAGGTGGAGATCGGCTTTCCCGCCTGCTCGCTGGCGGCAACGGCCTTGCGCCAGAACGACTGCGAGGTGTGCGAGAGCGTCGCGTCGACGCCGACCTCCTCGCTCGCGTCGATGATGTGCTGCGCGCCCGCGTCCATCATCTTCAAGCTGGCCAGGCTGGCCCATCCGCCGTTCTGGTTGGCGACCGAGAACTCCTCCATGAAGTAGGGGAACGCGGCGGCCGAACGGATCGCGAACGGGACGAACGCGGCGATGTCGTGACCGGAGCGATCGATCATCGCGGTCGCCTGGTCGAAGCCGAGCAGCCAGGGGTGGAAGAGGGTCAGCAGCCCCTGATAGAAGACCTGCGCCATGCCGTCGTCTGCGCCGAGGTACTCCTGTGGGCTCAACGGGCGCAGCAGCTCGGCGTGCGCGTCGAAGACCTCTCGCGGGCCGCTGTAGAAGATGTACGACGCCGGGTGCGCGATGTTCTCCCCGGCCGACATGACGCCACCGGAGAGGAACTGGGCGCCGTGCGAGCGGACCCACTCGGCGCCCTTGCGCGCCTTCTCCGGCGAATCGGAGGACAGGTTCGCGATCACTTTGCCATTCAGGTGATCGGTCGCCGGACCGAGCACGTCGTACATGGCCGCGTAGTGGGTGAGGCTGACCACGGTCACCTCGTTGGCGTCGAGCGCGTCCGCGACGGTCGCGGCGCGCTTCGCGCCCAGTTCGACCATGGCATCGACCTTCTCGGGGCTGCGGTTCCACACCGTCACCTCTACGCCTGCGTCCAGGAAAGCCCGGACCATCGCCTGACCCATCGGACCGAGCCCGATGACGGAGACGGCGCTGGCGGTGGTCTGCTCGGACATGATGTGTCCCTTCGGTTGTCGTTCGGATTGCTGTCGGCACCGGAACTCATCGTCGTTCCCGCAGGTAGAGTCGGGAAGACCGAACGTCGAGGTGCGGTTGCTTACCTAGAGGTTCGAAAACAGGTCAAAGGAGCGCGGTGGACATGAGTAGTGACGCAGATCACGATGTGTGCGGCATGTCGGTCGCCATCGATGTCGTCGGCGGAAAGTGGAAACTGCACCTGATGTGGGTACTCGGGGTCGGTCCGCAGCGATTCGGGCAGATTCGCCGGCTTCTCACCGGGGTCAGCGAGAAGGTGCTCGCCGAGAACCTGCGCCAGCTCGAAGCCAGTGGCGTGGTGCATCGTGAGGTCTATCCGGAGGTCCCACCGCGGGTCGAGTATTCGCTCACTCCCCTCGGCAAGGAGCTTGCCGTCGCCCTGCGCCCGCTCGAGGAATGGGGAGACCGGCACCGCCACGAATTGACCGCGAACCTGTTGGCGTCCGCGAGTTAAGTCAGCTGCTCGGCCGCGATACGCGCGCCGACGCGTTCGAGCAGCGACGCCGCGTCGGTCATACAGCGTGCCGGGTCGGGTTCCAGGTCGGCCAGCGCATAGCAGTCCACGAAGCCTGCGGACCGAATCTCGTCAGGCTCGAGGAGGGTGCGGCCGACCACGGCGATCACCGGAACACCCGCCGCACGAGCCACCGCGCACACTCCCACGGGAGCTTTGCCGTGCAGGCTTTGTCGATCAAGGGAGCCTTCGCCGGTGACGACGAGGGTGGCGGCAGCGAGCAGGTCGCGGAATTCGAGGAGTTCGAGCACGACCTCGATGCCACTGCGTACCCGCGCGCCCAGCACGGCGAGCGCTCCGAAACCGGTACCGCCTGCGGCACCCGCACCGGGGTGGCTCGCGAATTCGGGACCGGCGACGGACGCCCAAATGGCGAGCGCGGATTCGAGCACGCCCGACTCCGCCGGACCCGCGCCCTTCTGCGGCGCGTATACCGCCGCCGCGCCGTGTGGCCCGAGCAGCGGATTGTCGACGTCGCAGGCCAGCGTGAACGTCGTTGCGGCGATTCCAGGGTGCAGGTCGGAACGATCCAATTGGGCGGCGTGTGCCAAAACTGCTCCCCCGGTGGACAATTCCCGCCCGTCGGCGTCCAGGATGCGCGCGCCCAGCGCCTGCAGCATGCCCGCGCCTCCATCGGTGGAGGCGCTGCCGCCGAGACCGAGCACGATGTCGGTCACACCGTGGTCCATGGCATGGGCCAGAACGACGCCCAACCCGTATGTGCTCGCGCCGAGCGGATCGAGCCGCCCCTCGAGCAGCGCCGAAAGACCGACCACCGCAGCCAGTTCGATGACGGCCCGCGTCCCGTGCCGGGCATAGGCCGCCCGGCGTGGCACACCGGTCGGTCCCGGCGCCGTCAGCTGCACGCGCGTCCAACCCGCGGCGACAAACGCCTCGACCGTGCCGTCACCGCCATCGGCCACCGGAACCAGCCGGACGTCGGCATCCGGCGCGCCCCGCGTCAATCCCGCGGCCAGCGCGGCCGCCACCTGCGGCGCGGCGAGCGATCCCTTGAACTTATCCGGGGCGAGGATCACCCGAGGAGCGGATACCTGCGTCATCCCGACATTCTCGGTCGCGGCCGGATCGGCCGCAGCACGGCCCGGCCGCAACACGGATCGGCATCGGACCGCCCTGCCCGCCCCGGGCCGACCGTAGCCAAAGGCAGTCGCCGAAAAGGCGCAGCCGAGACGAAGTCCGTCGGCAACCTGAGCCCGCCCCAGCCAAGCCGAGGCAGCCGTCCAACCGGCCCACTAGAAGTGGCCTCGCAGCAATACCGATGTCGACCGCCCGATGCGCTCAGCTACCGGGCAGCGGAGCCTGGTCAGCCTGTGTGATGGTGACCTTCCCGGTCCGCAAGTAGGTGAGCACGGCTTCGTCCACAGCCGGATTGCCCCGGCCGAACGTGCCGTGGTCGCCGCCCTCGACGGTGACCAGCGTCCCGCCGAGCGCCTTGGCCATGGCCGGGCCGCCTTCGTACTTGGTCAGCGCGTCGTGACGGCTCTGCAGCACCAGCGGCGGGGTGCGCAGACCCGCCACCGTGATCGGCACCGGCTTCGTCACGGGCTTCCAGGAACCACAGGCCATTCCGGAGCGGACCAGGTCGGCACGGGCATCCATGGCGTTGCCGCCGGAGACGATGGTGCCGACCGCCGTGCCGAGCAGTTCCGGCCTGCCCGGCACGGCATTCTCGTTGCAGGTGATCGCGCTGAACACGAACCGCCCGGTGGGGTCGGTGGAGGTCGCGCCCTCGATGGCCCGCAGTCGCTGCACGTTCGCCGGGTCCGCGGCGGCATCGGCCATCGCGCGGGCGAAGGTCGGCCAGAACGCGCGGGTGTAGGTGGCGACAGTGGTCGCGCCGAGCAACGGCACCTGAGCGGAGACACCACCGGTCACCAAGGTGCGCAGCAAGTTCTGCAGTTTGCCCAGCTGCTCGACGCCGCCGTTGTAGCCGTCCCTGGCAATCTCGGCCAACGGCTCGGGCAGTGCGCCGGGCAGGTCGGCCAGGCTCGCGGGCGGCGGGGTGAGGTTGGCGTACCAGCCGCCGCCCTGGTCTGCCGCCAGCCGGACCCAGGTCCGGTAGACCTGTAAGGCGGTGTCGCCGAGGTGGTACTCGGCGTTGTGTTCGGCGATCCAGGCGAACAGATCGTCCAGGCGCTGCTTGCCCGCGATCTGCTGTTGGGCGAACTCCTCGGTCCACACCCAGTCCGGGTTGACGTTGGAGTCCAGGATCATTCGCTCCACCCGATCGCCGAACAAGGTCGCGTACACCGCGCCGAGGTAGGTGCCGTAGGACGTGCCGAAGTAGCTGATCCGCTCCAGCCCGAGCGCGGCACGCACGGCGTCGAGATCGCGTGCGGTGTTCTCGGTGGTGATGGTGTCCAGATAGCCGGGCTGCGCGGCGTCGCAGGCCTTCTTGATGGCGTCGCGGTTGCCGCCGCCCAACGAGACCTGTTCGCCCTCCGCGGGTTTCGTGTCCCCGGCACATTCCAGCGGCGTGGCCCAGCGCAGCCCGCGCGGCTGGACGGCGATCCGGTCATAGCGCGCGGCGAGTTCCGCGGGGAATGCCTCCGACCTTCGCGCCCAATAGTCCAGCGCATCGGCGCCGGGACCGCCGGGATTGGCGAACAGGACGCCTTCTCGCGTGCCGGTCGCCGCGATCCGGCTGACGGTCAGGTCGATCGTCGGCCCGTTCGGCTCGGCGTAATCCATCGGAACGCGGACGACGGCGCACTGCACGCCACGGTCAGCGGTGACAGATCCATCGGGGCACGCACCGAACACGACGCCCGGCGCGGCGTTCGCGAGGCCGGTGACGATCGATCCGCCGAGCAGAGCCGCGGCGGCGACGGTCGCCGCGACCCGCGAAACCCGCAGTGTTCTCATCATGTTCCGTACCTCCCCGGGTCTGCCGCGCTCGCGACTCCACCTCGCTGGCGCTCGGCT
>NZ_BDBA01000029.1 GCF_001612745.1 Nocardia amamiensis NBRC 102102
CGTCGATCGCGCCGAGCAGAGCGCCGGTGAGGGCGGCGGCGTGCAGGTCGTCGACGTCGTCGGGGTAAGCCGTCTGCAGTGCGGCGGCCAAACGCTGTTGCAGAGCGGCGGTGCGCACCAGCGCCGCGGCGCGCAACGCGGGTACGTCGGCGATCAGACGGGCCCGCATGCCGGAAAGTTCGTGGTCGAGCGGAAAGCTCCAGGCGGGGGCGGTGCTCAGTTCGCGGATTACCCGCAGCAGCAGGTCGGCGGGTCGTTCCTGTGGGGTGCGGCTGTCGAACGCCCTGTCCAACAGCTCGTCGTAGAGGTCGTCGTCAGCGAAGATCACCTCGTCTTTGGCGGTGAAGTAGTTGAAGAATGTCGCGTAGGACACCTCGGCCGCGGCGGCGATCTCCGCGACAGTCGTCTGGTCGTAGCCCTTCTCGTCGAACAAACGCAGCGCCGCTTCCACCAGGGCCTGTTTCGTGCGCCTCTTCTTCTGTTCGCGCAAACCTGGCTGCTTGCCCATGGTGACCATTGTTACACACCATCTAAACTTAGATACTGTCTAACTTTCTGCTACGGTCGCGGCATGGCCGAAGTAACACAGTGCTGCGTCGTCGGCGGCGGTCCCGCCGGGATGATGATGGGTCTGCTGCTGGCCCGCGCCGGTATCGAGGTGACGGTGCTGGAGAAGCACCATGATTTCCTCCGGGACTTCCGTGGCGACACGGTGCACCCCGCGACGCTGCGTCTGCTCGACGAACTGGGGTTGGGTGAGCGCTTCGCCGAACTCCCCGCCCGGCGGCTCGAGCAAATGCGCATCCAGATCGGCGATGCGACCGTGGTGATGGCCGACTTCCGCCGAATCCCCGGGCCACACAAATACATCGCCATGGTCCCCCAGTGGGACTTCCTCGATCTGCTCGCCGACGCCGCGAGCCGTGAGCCCTCGTTCACCCTGCGCATGGGCAGCACGGTCACCGGGCTGCGGACCGACGACGCGGGACGCACGGTCGGTGTGCGCTACCGCGACGGCACGGGCGCCGACCGCGAACTCACGGCCACACTCACCATCGGCTGCGACGGCCGGTGGTCGCGCGTCCGCCGCGAAGCAGGGCTCCCGACCATCGTGTTCGAGACACCGATGGACGTGTGGCAAGTCCGCATTCCCAAGAGCGACAGCGCCCGGGACGGGGAGGTGTTCGGCCGGTTCGGCGACGGGCAGGTCGCGGTCACCATGGACCGGGGCGACTACTACCAGACCTCCTACCTGATCGAAAAAGGCGCCGACACCCGACTACGCGCCGAGGACATCGCCGTCTTTCGCGCACGCTTGGCCGCGCTGTTCGACTGGCCGCCACGCCAAGTGGAATCGATACGATCCTGGGACGAGGTGAAGCTCTTGCGGGTCGAGATGAACCGGCTGCGCCGCTGGTACGGCGACGGTGTGTTGTGCATCGGCGACGCCGCCCACGCGATGTCGCCGGTCGGCGGCGTCGGCGTCAACCTCGCCGTGCAAGACGCCGTCGCGGCCGCGCGGATCCTCGCCGAACCGCTGCGCCGCGGGCGGATCACCCGCCGCGAGCTGGCCAGGGTGCAGCGGCGCAGGTCGCTGCCCACAGTGGTGGCGCAGCGGTCGCAACACGGCGAACACGAGATGCTGCTGCGACCGGCCTTGGCCGGAGTGCTCGACGAGCATCGTCTCCCGGTCCCACTGCGCGCCTTGCGGCGCGCCCCATTCCTGCGTGGGTTCACCGCCCAGGTCGGCGGTGTCGGCCTCCGCCCGGAGCATGCGCCCGCCTTCGCGCGGCGATCACCGGCGCAGGTGTGAGCGGATCCCACGGCACCGACGAATGCCACTGTGTCACAGACGATTTGCGGCGCAGCGCGGACGGTGGCGCACGCCGCGACCGGACCACGCACAGTGACGCCGCCACAAACACGCGTGACGGTAGCGCTGTCGATTACCTGCGAGGTAATCGCCCGGCCGGGCGGGCGTTCGTAGGATCGGGGGAGTGAGTACCCCAACGGCTGGTGACCTGCTGCGGCATTGGCGACTGGAACGCCGACTGAGCCAGCTGGAGCTGGCCGGGCGGGCCGAGACCTCGGCGCGACACCTGAGTTTCATCGAGACCGGACGCGCCACACCCAGCCGGACGATGATCGTGCACTTGTCCGAGCACTTGGAGATCCCCCTGCGCGAACGCAATCGCTTACTGCTCGCCGCTGGCTATGCACCCGCCTATGCCCAACCGGCTCTCGACACACCCGCCATGGACGCGGTCCGCGGCGCCATGCGCCAGATCCTCGCCGGTCACGAGCCGTATCCGGCGCTGGCCATCGACCAGAACTGGACCATGATCGACGCCAACGGCGGGGTGGCGGTGCTGATCGCGGGCATCGACCCCGCTCTGGCGACGCCACCGGTGAACGCGCTGCGGCTGAGCCTGCACCCTGACGGCATGGCGGGCCGCATCCGCAACCTCGCCGAATGGCGCGGCCATATCTTCGCGCGGCTGGCGCGACAGGCCGAGGTCACCGGCTCGAAGGACCTGGCGGATCTGCTCGAGGAGTTGCGGTCCTATCCGGGCGGCGAGGTGGAGCAGGCGCTCCCCGAACCCGATCAGGCGGTGGTCCCGCTGCGGATCGAGCACCAGGGGGATGAGCTGTCTCTGCTCAGCGTGACGACGGTTTTCGGTACCCCGATGAACGTCACCGTCGCCGAACTGGCCATCGAGTCGTTCTTCCCCGCCGACGAGGACACCATGAAGCGACTCACCGCGCGCGCCCGATGACCCGCATCGAGCGGCTGCGCGCCTTGCTCGGCGCACCGGTCCGCGCGATCACCGACCTCGGCGCGAGCCACGCCTGGACGCTGCACCGCGCCGAATTGGCCGATGGCCGCCGGGTTTTCGTCAAGGATTCGGCCGAGCCGACGCCGGTCTTCGCGTCCGAAGCGGCGGGGCTGGCCTGGCTGGGCCGGGCGGACACCGGCGCATTGGTGCCGCCGGTGCTGGCCGCCGATGACTGGATGCTGGTGCTGCCCTGGCTGGACGAGACCCGTCCCACCCCTGCGGCCGCCGACCGTTTCGGCCGCGAACTGGCCGCACTGCACGCCGACCGGCCCGAACTGTTCGGCGCGCTGTGGGCGGGCTGGATCGCGAGCCTCCCGCTGCCGAACGACCCGGCGAACGGTCCGTGGTCGCAGTGGTACGCCGAGCACCGCCTTGTGCCCTACCTGCCGCGCGCGGCCGCTCACCTCGGCGCCGACGGAATTCGCTTGGTGGAGCGCGTCATCGACCGCCTCGACGACCTCGCCGGTCCCGCCGAACCCCCGGCTCGCATCCACGGCGACCTGTGGTCGGGCAACATCCTATGGACCCGGGAACGCGCGATGCTCATCGATCCCGCCGCGCACGGCGGTCACCGCGAAACGGACCTGGCCATGCTCGCCCTCTTCGGCGCCCCGCACCTGGATCGCATCCGCGCCGCCTACCACGAGACCCATCCGCTCGCCGACGGATGGCAAGCCCGCACGCCGCTGCACCAGTTGCATCCCCTGCTGGTGCACGTTGCGTTGTTCGGCGCCGGTTATCGTGCGCAGACACTGGCCGCGGCCACCGCGGCGCTCGGGTCCTGACAGCTCAGCCGTTCACCCGCGCGATGACTGTGGGTGATAGCCGCCTCGGGCAACCGGCGATCATCGGCGCCCCCAGATGCGGCTCATCAGGCTCGGAAACCACCGGTAGGCGGCGACTACCGCCCGGTTGTAGCGCGGAAACACGATGAACTGCTTGTTCTTGCGCATGCCCTGCAGCACGTACTCGGCGGCCCGCTCGGAACTGATCATCCCGATCGGCATGCGGCGCGACGGCCCCCGATACGAATAGCCCGGCAGGTCGATCCCGGAATCGACGATGTCGGTCGCGACTCGGCCCGGTACGGCGACACTCACCTTCACCCCTACCGTGGCCGCCTCCGCGCGCAGCGAGGTACTCAATCCGACCACCGCGTGCTCGGTCATCGCGTACGCCGCCGACGGCGTCACCGGTGTCACTCCCGCGAGCGACGCCATGTTCACGATGTGCCCGAAACCCTGCGCCCGCATCACCGGGTAGGCGTGCCGAGTCCCGTGCACCACGCCCCACAGGTTCACATCCACGATCCGCTGCCACTGCGGCAACGGAATCCGGTCCGCGGCGCCGCCGAGGCGGATGCCCGCGTTGTTGAACAAGTAGTCGATGCGTCCCAGTTCGGTCGCTGCGCCGTGGATCAGCCTGCGCACCTGCTCGTCGTCAGAGACGTCGACGACCTGCGTGTGGATCCCGGTGTCCGCGGCAAGCGCCACCAGCCCGGCGGCGTCGATATCGGCAGCCACGACCGCGACGCCCTGCGCGGCCAGGCTGCGGCACAAGGCGGCGCCCAGACCGGACGCGGCGCCGGTGACCACCGCCACAGTATCCACGCCGTACAATTAAGCATCTGTGTTTAACATCGTCAATACTCATGTTTAGTACAGTGCGAATATGCCGAGCGACGATTCGCGCACCGCTTTGCTCGACGCCGGAGAACGCCTCATCGCCGAGCGCGGCGTCGACGTGCCGCTGCGCGACATCGCCGCTGCGGCGGGCCAGCGCAACAACTCGGCCGTGCACTACTACTTCGATTCCCGCAACGGACTGATCGAAGCGATCGTCCAGCGGCGGATGAACTGGCTGGAGCAGCGGCGCATGCAATTGCTGGCCGCCAACGAAGCCGACGGTGGCGCCAACGACCTGTCCACGCTCGTCGCCCAGCTCGCGACCCCGATCCTCGAACTGCTCGGCGAAGACCGGGTAACCCACCTGGGCCGGTTTCTGGAAGTGGTGCGAACCCATCCCGCAGTGGCGGACGCGCGCCGCCTCGCCGGAGCCGACCGCTCGGCGGTCCGGATCATCGCCACCCGGCTCGACGCGGCACTGCACGACCTGCCCCGCCGCCTGCGCAGACAGCGCCTGGAGACCATGGCCACGGTCATGTTCGCCTTGATCGCCGACTACGAGCGCACCCTCGAATCCGGCGTCCGCACCGCCCGCCCCGAGGATGCGGCGGAGATCGTGGACATGATCGTCGCCATGCTCACCGCGCCCGTCCGCGCCCACGCAGCGTCCGCGCAGGAGAACTGACAGCACCGTGAGCAGGACGCGGCCGCCGCTGCCCGCAGCCGACAGCGCGGCACAAGCGGCCGACAAGTCGCGGCGTGCGTGTGCCGCTCCGATACCCCTCACTCCGGCGATCCCTGGTAACGGCTGTGGCTCAACCCGCTGTTCGCTGCACCGGTATGCCGTACCCGTGAGCTCGGGTGAGCGGCCGATTGCCTTGTGCCCCGGTTGTTTCCGGAAATCTGAGGTGCAAACGGTCGATATAGCGACGCACGGCGGATAGTTCGGTCTGCAATTGCTGTCGCACGGCGGGATCACCGCGATGCGCGAATCCGATTTCCCGCGCCAGCGTTCGGGCTCGCACGGTGAGCAACTCCAGGAACACCCGCGCCTGCGCGAGGTTGGCGTCTTCTTCCATCCCGTAGGCCGATCTGTCGTCCGGTTCATATTGTGTCGCCCGGTGCTCCCCGCCCCGTGGTCCTCGGTCGATCGGGAGTAGGTCACGATGGTAGCCGAGCGGGCGCCCTGCGGTGCCGAAAACAAAACCGGCCCTTCGGCCCGTGTGGCGGATGCCGGCAGTACGGACACCTGCCGGGCGTATCGTGACGGTATGGGCGTCATCGGGGAACTGTTTCCGGGCAAGAAACTGACCCACGAGGGCAGTGAAGCCGGCGATGGGCAGGCACACATTCCCCGGTTCGACATCGATCTCGACACCGGGGTGGTGCGGGTGCCGCGTGCGGCCGATCCGGCCGTTGACAAGCGCCCGGACGACGGACCGCACAAAGCGTAGGTCCACGCCGTCGGTTTCTGTTCGCCGCGTTCGAACAGTCCGGCGCGATCCTTTGCCGTGGCCGCAGCAACTCGCTACCCACGATGGTGAGCGTGAGCACTCGCGGATCTGATCATGCGTACCTATACAGCGGCGAATGCCGCCCCGGCGCCGGAATCGGCACCGGGGCGGCAATATCACGCAGCTAGCGGGTGAGCACCGGCTCGGGGGCCGTCGAACGGTGCCCGGAGCTGTTGCCTTCCAGCGGGTTCGCCGGATTCCGAACCCAAGTCACATTCGCGACCAGGTCATCGTCGAACACCAGCTCATCCCACAGCAGCTGATCGCTCTTCGCTGCGGTGGGCTGCGGAGCCGGCTGCGGCTCCGCGGCGACGGCCTCGGGTTGCGCCGGCGCTTCGGGTTCCGGAGTGGCCCACCGCCACAACGCCTGCATCGGGCTGATGCCGTAGCGGCGGGTACCGTGGGCGAGCGCGGCCACCGCGGCGCCGGAGGTCAGCACGCCCACGGCCAAGGCCACCGGCGTCAAGTTGGCACTGCTGATCCGGCGCCCGTCCGCCCCCGGCCTGGACGCCTCCTTGCCTTCGAGAAGACGGAGTAGCCCGGAACCGAAGCCTTCGCCCTCATCGATCAGGATGCGCAGTTCGGCCCCTTTGCCGTCGAGGTACATCAGCGTGATGAGCACCAGAATCGCTACCGCCGCACTGGAACCTATCACCAGGCACGCGAGTGCCTTCGTGCGCAGCCGCGCATGCGCCACGACCGCGAACACGGTCGTGACCATCGCGGCGCTCGCCACCAAGCCCCAGCCACCGACGATATTCACCTCATGCAGTTTCGACACCGACCACGCGTCGAAGCCATCGGTGAACCCGTCGATCCGGCCGAACGCGTTGGAGCCCACTTTTCCACCAGCTCCGGAAGCCACGATCCACGGTTGGAACAACAGGGCGAAACTAACCGCGCTCGCGACGGCGGCACAGATAAAGCCCCAGCTCGATCGAAGACCCAGCCCCCGTCGTCGTGTCGCGCCGCGTGCCTGCTGATCGGCGCCGCGGCTGCGGCGGTCTCGCGCTTCGGACACTTGCCAGGGGGTTGGTTGAACCATTGCTCCAGTTTCGCCATGTCGCGTGAATTGCCCTGCCGCCCAAGGCGATAACGCACAAATAGCCCTGAGGGAGGAAAAATCGCGACTTCTCGATGAGGTGGAATTCGAATGGGCGCCATCGGCCATCGACAAAATCACCGTAAGCATCTCGCCCAAAGGGGGCAAGCGTGATCGATATCCCACGCGTTGTCGCAGCTCCCGGCGATGTGAGCAACGGATGTGATCCAACCCGTGGGTAACATTTCTCGACCGGCGATATCCCGACTTTTGCCACCCATTCCGCTTCCGGGCCGGTGAATTTCCGGTTCGTCGACGCTTCGCCAGGCACGGCCGATCGTCATTACTGTGACGGGCTTAACAGCACGGGTCTGGGACTTCGATCACTATTCCCGGCGCTGAGAAGACGCTGCGAGCAACGGTTTTCACGGCGACAGCAGCCGTCAAGAGGCCAAGCCTCAGTGCCCTTCCGCCGCCGCCCGGGCGTCCACGACCGTGCGGGCGATCTCCGCGAGACGCTCGAGCGGAACCTCGACCGCCCCCTCCTCATCGACCACCACCGCCGTGGGATAGATGTCGCGCAGCAGATCAGGGCCGCCCGTCGCGGTATCGTCCTCGGCGGCATCGAACAGCGCCTCCACCGCCATCCGCAGCGCCTCCTGCTCCTCGATGCCGCGACGGTAGGTCTTCTTCAGCGACGACTTCGCGAACACCGAACCCGAACCCACCGCGGTATAGCCGAAACGCTCCTCGAAACGACCCCCCGCCGCGTCGTACGACACGATCCGCCCCGCCCGCTCCGGATCGGCCACGTCCGCGTCGTAGCCAACCAGCAGCGGAATCACCGCCATATCCTGCAGGGCCGCAGGCAGATTGGCGCGCACCATCGCCGACAACTTCGTGGCCTTGCCGTCGAACGTCAGCGACGCCCCCTCGATCTTCTCGTAATGCTCGAGCTCGACCGCGAACAACCGGATCATCTCCAACGCCATCCCCACCGTGCCCGCGAAACCCGCCGCCGAATAGGTATCGGTGATGACGACCTTCTGCATATCGCGCGTCGCCACCATGTGCGCCATCGTGCCCCTGCGGTCACCGGCCAGCAGCACACCACCGCGATAACCGACCGCGACGATCGTCGTCCCGTGCGGCGCGATGTCCGCATCGCCCCCACCGCCCACACCGGGGTCCGGCAGCAGTTGCGGCGCGTACCGGCGCAGGCACTCCGAAAACGAGGCCGCCGGATACCGCAGGCCGAGCGGGAGGTGACTGTCGGACGTCATGGATCACCTTTCCGGATGGAGCGCGCACCACCCGCGAACGCGACAGGACTCCCGCCGACGTTACCGCAACCCCACCACCCCACGCCGCGCATCGAACATGGCCCACCCCACCAGGAGTGAAGACCCTTGGGGACCCATCACCCCTCGGCAAGCCCCTCTCCGGCGCAAGCGTCCGGCGCGTCGATCTCTATACAGGGGACCGGTGCGCGCGTCGGGCGATAGTTCGGTTCCACACCGCCCTGGCGGATCAGCCGGGTATACGCATCGACCGCGTCGGTCGGCCGGCGGTCCAACGCCGGATCGGTCAGCACATCGACCGTGTAGAGCCCGAACCGCGGCGCGTAGGAACCCCACTCGTAGTTGTCGGTGAGGCTCCAATAGTTGTAGCCGATCACGTTCATTCCGTCGGCCTTCGCGCGTTGTAACCAATACACCGTGTCCCGCAGGTGGTCCGCACGCGTATAGCCGTCCGGACGAACCTGCCCGTTCTCCGTCGGAAGACCGTTCTCCACCACATGCAACGGACGATCCGGAAACTGACGCGCGTAATGCCGCAAGGCGTAGTAGATACCCTCCGGATGCACCGGCAACTCCCACATCGGGACCCCGCCCACCGCACCGCCCTGCGCCGACTCCCCGGTCTGCGGCAGGGGAGCGAAATAGTAGTCGACCCCGATGAAGTCCAGCTTCGCCGAGATCCGATCGACAATCGGCTGATTGACCTCAGTCTCCGCACCCGCGACGTAGCCGAGATTGCTGGTCACCATCGCATCCGGCCGATACCGATGGATGGCGTCGTAGATCTCGTTGTGCGCCTGCGCGATCCGATCGACCATCGCAGGCGCCTCCTCGACGCTGATCCCGCCCGTACGCAACTCGGTGCCGACATACGCGGCAGGCTCGTTGAACGTCACCCACAACGGACCCCGGGAGGAATACCGCTCTACCACCTTGCGCATATTCGCCAGCCAGTCCTCGACCATCCCCGGATTGCGCCACCCGCCACGGTCCAACGCCCATCCCGGATACACCCAGTGATCCAAGGTCAGCATCGGCCGCATGCCCGCCGCCAGAATCCGTGCGATCACATTGTCGTAGAAGCCGAACGCCGCCTCGTCCCACGTGTCCGGCGTCGGCTGCAACCGCGCCCACTCGATGCCAACCCGGTAGACCCGCACACCCAGCCGCGCCGCCAGAGCGATATCGTTCATGTAGCGGCGGGTGAAGTCCACCGAGTCGCGGTACGGGTCGGCCGTCGCACCCGACGCGATGTAGCGCGACCAGTTGCTGTCCGGCGCATGACCTTCCGATTGGAACCCCGACGACGCCACGCCCCACAAAAAGTCCCCCTCGAACGGCGCCACCTCCCGAGGCGGATGAGCAGCGGAAACGCCGGACACCATGAGCATGGCCGCCGCGGTGGACAGCGCGGCCAACCCGCTCCGGGAACTGCGTGTACCCATCGCCGTAGGGTAACTGGATGGTTGCCGTGTTCTGATGCAGCCTTCCGCGTGTCGCCGGTCGCGAAACCGACACGATTCGCCCTCGATACGGCCGCGCCAACTCCACGCAGCCCCGGGGACATCCGCCCAGCCCTCGGGCCTGCCGACTCAACGTTCCATCGCGAAGCGCAACCGCGCTTCCCGCCACCGGCCGACGCTCGTCGTATCCGACCCCGCCGCAATACTTCTCACCCGTCCAAGCGACGCCGCGGGCAGCTCCAGCACCGAGGCTGCCACGCGGGTTCTCATGAACGAAGCCGAACCCTCCTCTCCTGCGCGTCCTCGCGAAACGCCGCACGCCATCACAGGAGCGCAGCAATTGACCGCGCACATCCGCCGCCGATCGACCAGACTTGCCGGGTGACCAGATACGCATTCGATGCCGACCGCACCGCCCTCGTCGCCACCTGGGCGACCGGACGAGGTGACCTCGCCCAAGCGGTGGCCGCACTGCCCCCGCAGGTGAGCACCGACCAGGCCACCGATCTGGCCTCGAACCTGACCACCCTGTCGCGGTTCCAGTGGCGCACCTACACCCATCCGGCCAGTGCCGCGGGCGACCCCGACGTCCCCAACAGCGAAGCGTGGCGGCGCGCCGAGGAACGAAGGAACTTCAAACAAGTCGAAGCCGCGCTGCGCAGCCCCAACCTGCCCACCGACGAAGGCCTCCTGGTCTCCTACAGCGGAGTCGTCGAATCCGCCCACCGCATCGGACGCACCCTGCACGAGATCGGCGACGACGCCCTGCGCGACACCCTCCTCGCCGAAGTGCGCGCGGAACAGGCAGCCATCGAATCCGCCGAACGCGGCGACCTCTCCGGCCGGGCCCGCCAAGCCGTCGAACTGTCCCGCCCCGACGTGTCCCCGGCCCAAGTCCACGCCGCCGACGCACTTCTGCGCGCCGACCCGCTCGGCACCATCGAGCTGTTCACCGAACTCGACCCGGCCTCGGCTTCGGTCGCCGCCGCACACTGGCTCTACGCCGCGGCCGAAGTCGCCGGCGAGGCCGCGAACGTACCCACCACCGACGTCGTCGCCGAAGCAGACGATATCGAAGCGCTCCAAGTCGAAACCCCCACCCTCGTCCTCGAACGACTCGCCGCGGGCGACACCCCCACCGAGGTCGTCCTCGACCTGATCGCCGAAGCCATGGCCGTGCACGAAGGCCGCGTCCCGGCACCATGGAGCCTCGTCGCCCGGGTAGCCGAAATCGAAACGCAGGCACACCGATTCGGCGTCGACGCCGACACACGCGAGGCGATGCTCACCGGCTTCCGCATCAGCCGCCTCGACCCCGCGCGCCCCGCGCTCGACCTCCTGGAAGACCTCCTCGACGGCATCCGCGGCTGCCTGCTGCTCTACGCCGCGCACACCGACGGTGACGACCCCGAAGCCCGGTTCGCCGCCGACGTCCGTCTCGAAGCCGACGCCGACCCCGAAGATCTCCTCTAGTTTGCTGAGCGGGGTATGTCACGCCATGCCCCGCTCCACCCGGCACGCCGTCGCTACGGCACCTGCGACACGGCCACCGCCGACTCGGTGAGACTGCCCAGATACAGCACGCCGTCCTGCTCGACCACACCGGTCACCATCGAGTAAGCCGTTCCTTCGACTTGCAGATCGCGCACGACCCTGCCGTCGAAATCGACCGCCATCACCCACACCGTTCGCGCCGGCTTCGGCTGCACCCACTCCGGCAACGTCCACACGACCCGCCGCAGGATGCCCGGCAACGGAAGAAGGCGGTCCAACAAGGGGTTTCGTGGCGAAGGAAGCGTGATCCACACCAGGCCGTCGCTGCCGAGACCCATATTGTCCGGGAATCCGGGCAAGTTCTCGATCAACCGGTCCCGCGTTCCCGCCTTCGGGCCGGTCAGCCAGGACCGCGTCACCCGGTAGCCACCGGTCTCGGCGACCAGCACGCAGGAACGGTCGGGCGCGAGGACCACGCCGTTGGCGAACTGGAGGTCATCGATCAGCGTCTCCACCGAGCCCGAGGGATCGCGGCGGAACAGGCGGCCCGTGCCGGAGTGTTCCAGGATGTCGCCCATGTACTCGGCAAGGGAGTATCGGCTCGACGACGCCGAGAAGTAGATCGTGCCGTCGGTATCGCGGACGACGTTGCTGGCGAACCGGAGAGGCTCACCGTCGACCTCGTCGACCAGCACCGTGAGCGTTCCGTCGGGGTCCAACTCCAGCAGTCCGGCCTCGAAATCGCAGATCAGCACGCGACCATCGGGGTCGGCGTGCAGACCCAGCGGACGGCCTCCGGTGTTCACGAGCTCGCGAACGTCACCGGTCGCCGGATCGATGCTGAGGATCGCGCCGTCGTCGGTGCCCGCCACGATCCTGCCGTCGGGGGAGAGGACCACGTCCTCTGGGCCGGTTCCGGGCAGCTCGATCCTTCTGACCTCGGGAAGGGGTGGAACGCTGCGGGTTTGACGGGCGCGAGCCGGCGCGGGAGGGGGCGTCCAGCGCTGCGGCTGCATGGTCGAGGCGAGCATGGGATCAGGCTAGCCGGGGGAGTGCGGAATTCCGCGAGGAAACGACGCCACCGGGGAGCGCGGTTCTGGTCGAGGCGAGCAGGCCGGAAGCGAAATGGGCCTTCGTTGATGATCGACGGCGCGGAGTGACAGATAAACATGCTCTTACGTAGATATTCGCATCTAACTATAGATCTATTCGGTCAAAGGCTCAGAACAGAAATTCACCACTTCCAATCAGCAAGGACTCCGGGGGTCTGAAATGTCGGGTTCCGTGGGCGGATCGCCCTCGGAGAACGCGTATGGGACCACGGCTGGTCCGCCTGCTAGCGGGATCGATTCGGCAAGGATCCGGTAGCGGCGGACATGGTGTTCCGATGCTGTACGTCAGGGCTGGTGGGTGAGGGTGTACCAAAGGATGGCGAGCGTGCCGATCGTGAAAAGCGGTGAAACGATCCAGGTTTCGACCTTGTTGCCGGTTCGATCGATGATCGGGAAGCTGACGCGGATGTCGAAGGGCCAGAACAGGCGGCAACCCCGGTCGGTGAGGCAGTCGCCGAGCAAGTGGGCCAACGCGCCCAATCCCACCGCGAAGGGCAGCCAGACCGGCTTGTCGGCGATCCAGTGCTGCATCGCGAAGGTGCCTCCCGCGGCGAGAACCACGATCGGCCCCCACGACTTGACGCCGTTGCCGGACGGGCACAGGTGCAGCGCGCGCACGGCCAAGGCCAGCAGGAAGAAAACGAGGCTCAGGGTGAACCAACGGCCGAGCCAATGCTCGCCAGCCCAGGTCCCGAACGCGACGGCCGCGACGAACGCGAGGGAATGTGTTGCGCGGCGATGGCCGCCTGAGATCCACGAAATGAGCTGGCATGCGGTATGCGTAATCGGACCCAACGCGTGCGCGATTGTGCCGTCGGGATGGTCCGCATCCGGGAGCAGCGCGGCTCCCGCAGTGAGAAACACCCCTAGCAGCAGATCGACCGTCCCGAGATGCCCTGTCGCATCCTGCAGAGCCGGATAGGTCAGTACCGTCACCGGCAGCACCGCTGCCGCTGCCGACCAAGCCAGCGCGCCGCTGGTCGCATGTGAATGTCCGAGCACCGCTCGAACATTAGTTCAGCTCCGGATCTGGACGCGAATAGCGTTGTCCGGTAGGGCAGATGGGCTCGATGAGGTGCTGAACCGAATCGTTGGGGCCGCAACTGCGCGCATTTCGCCAGTGAACCGGTCGCTGGTTGTTTCCCAGACGTGGGGAATCGGGCCTTCTGTCCGCGCTTACGCTGCATCGCATAGCGCGACCTGATCGATTGCCTCGCCGTCGATCCGAGCTTGGCGACGGTGCGTGGCAACTGGCTGGTTTCGGCCAGGTCGGCTCGAGTAGCGGTAGGCCACGTGTAGGAGGTTGCGGTGGGTAGGGGTCGCGGAGTCCATCTGTGCGGCAGTGTGCCGTTGGCGGATGCGCGAACGGTTTTCTCGGAAGCGGCGCGGCGGATCGGGACCCGGTTGACGCGCATTCCGGACGGGGAAACCGGTGTGCGGGACAACTGGGTGGTCTGGCAGTTGCCCAAGATGCAAGCGCATCCGGACCTGGAAACCGTTCCGCCGCCGAGCCCGGAATACGGGCCCAGCGAACGAGTGCAACCCAAGCCGGGCGTGGATGCGGCATCAATCGACTTCGGTCCCTTGGGGTACGCAGAGGCCGCGCTCGAGTCCTGGCACGTGTTCCGGCAGCTGCGCGAGGACGGCACGATCCCGGAGGGCACCCGATTCCAGGTGTGCCTGCCGACACCGATCGCGGTGATCGGGGCCTTCGTCGCGGGACCGCAGGGGGAGTTGGAGCGCAGATACGAGGCGCAACTGCTCGCCGAACTCGCCATCATCCTGGATGGCATTCCGAACGATGAGCTTGCGGTGCAATGGGATACCGCGGTCGAGTTCGCGATTTTCGAGGGTGTGTTCCCGTCCTGGTTCGGAACCGATTATCCGACCCAGCTCGAGGAAGTGGGGCAGCGGCTCGTCCGGCTGGGTGCCGCGGTACCCGAGCCGGTCGAAGTCGGCTATCACCTCTGCTACGGCGACTTCGGCCACCGCCACTTCGCCGAACCCGTCGACACCGGCCGGCTGGCCGCGGTAGCGGGACGCATCCTGGCCGGGCTGGACCGGCCCGTCCAGTGGATCCATCTGCCGGTTCCGCGCTCGCGTACCGATGCGGAATACTTCAAACCCCTTGCCGACCTTGCCCTTCCATTCGACACCGTCCTCTATCTCGGCCTGGTCCACGCTACCGACGGCCGAGCGGGGGCGTTGCAACGCATCGAAGCCGCCCGCACAGCCGTAACCAACTTCGGCATCGCCACCGAGTGCGGCATGGGCCGCCGCCCAGCGGACCAGATTCCCGCGTTGTTCGACCTGCACGCCGAGCTGGCCGAAACACTGTCCTGAACCGATGGTCTCGGTGCCGGACCATCATGTGGGGTTGGTCCGGTCGTCAGTTCCGGAGCGCCGCATTCGTCAAGTGACGATTTCGGGGCGGTACAGGACACCTCGAAAGCCCCTTTCCCGCATCGAATTCCTTCGCGCAACCGGACGGCTGAGCAGACAGAACATTCAGTCGGGGAGGAGGGGGACGGACAGGCCCTCGCCGCGGTTGAGGAGGGCGGCGCGGGTGACGGCGCTGGAGCCGAAGCGGTTGCGCAGGTCGTCGAGGGTCGCGTCGAGGGTGTTGCGGGCGCGGGCCTCGAAGGGCAGGGTCAGCTGGACGGTGTCGGCGTCGTCCAGGTTGGTCAGCGCGAGGCCGATCAGCGTCAGTCCGCGCTCCTGGATCATCGGCATGGCCGCGGACAGGAGGGTGCGGGCCGCGTGCAGGATCGTCTCGGTGTGGTCGGTGGCCTCGGCGAGGGTGTGTGAGCGGGTGGCTCGGGTGAAATCGTCGAAACGCAAGCGCAGCACCACGGTTCGGCACACTCGGTCGGCGGCGCGCAGGCGCCTGCCCAGCCGATCGGCCAGGCCGTGCAGGTAGGCCTCGATCTCGTCGGGCGGACGGTGGCGGCGGCCGAGAGCGCGCTGGGCGCCGATCGACCGGCGGCGCCTGCCGGTCTCTACGCGGCGCGGGTCGCGTGCCCAGGACAGCGCGTAGAGGTGGCGGGCAGCGGCGGGCCCGAGGATCGCCCGCAGCGGGCTCTCGCCCAGCTCGGCCAGTTGACCGACCCGCGTGATGCCGTGCTCGTGCAGCGTGCGGGCGGTGACATCGCCGACGCCCCAGAGTCTTTCGACCGGCAGCGGGTGCAGGAAGTCCAGTTCGCCGTCCGGTGGTACCAGCCGCAATCCGTCGGGTTTCGCGACGGCGCTTGCCACCTTGGCGAGGAACTTCGTGCGAGCGATGCCCACCGAAATGGGCAAGCCGACGCGCTCGCGAACCTCGGCGCGCAGTTTTGTCGCGATGGTTACCGGCTCACCCGCGATCCGTCGCAGCCCGCCGACGTCGAGGAACGCCTCATCGATGGAGATGCCCTCCACAGCGGGAGTCGTGTCGCGGAATATCTCGAAGACCGCTTTGCTCGCCTCGGCGTAGGCGGACATGCGCGGCGGCACCACGATCGCCTGCGGACACAACCGCCGCGCCTGACCGCCGTTCATCGGCGTGCGAACCCCGAAAGCCTTCGCCTCGTAGCTGGCCGCCAGCACCACACCGCCCCCGACGATCACCGGCCTGCCGCGCAATCTCGGGTCGTCGCGCTGCTCGACCGAGGCGTAGAACGAGTCGAGATCGGCATGCAGGATCGATGCCTCCGCACGCGCGAGGATCCGGGGCCTGCCGGATCGGGGGTCGCGCGTATCGGACACGAACATATGTTCGCATAGACATCTGACACGTCAAGATCCGCAGCCCTCGCTGGGGCGGCACGCCGCGTTGTCGCCATCGGCAAACACCTGCGACGCCGACGCCCTGATGGTCACAGCATGCGTGGACGAGGCGTTCGTATGGTGCAGATGTGGACCAGGCGCGCGCCGTCCGCGGCGCATGGATCTACTACTTACCTACGTAGTAATCGGCCTTGGCCGGTACCCTGTCCCCACGACAGGGCACAGCGCGGATGAGGGAGTCGGTATGGTGCGAGGATTCGGGGACTTAGAGGCGGTGATCATGGACCGCATCTGGGATCAGGACGCAGAGGACACAACGGTGCGCGAGATCTTCGACGAACTGTCGGCTCAGCGGGACATCGCCTACACCACGGTCATGTCGACCATGGACAACCTCCATCGCAAGGGCTGGCTGGCGCGCGAGCGCGCGGGCAAGGCCTATCGCTATTGGCCCACCCTCACCAGGGAGGAGCACAGCGCCCGGCTCATGCTGGAGGCGCTCGGCTCCGGCGGACGCTCGGACCTGGTGCTCAGTCATTTCGTCGATCGGATCAGCGCCGAGGAGTCGGCCGGGTTGCGTGCCGCACTGCGCAGACTGGCGGCCCGCAAAACACCAGAAGTACCGTGAGCCTGGTCATTGCGCTGATGCTGTACGGCAGCGCCGTGGCGACGCTCGGTCCGCCCGTGCTGCGCAGCCTGACCCATCGCGGCAACGCACCGCGCTTGGGCGTGCTCGCCTGGCTGGTCGCGATTTTCGGCGCGCTGTGCGCGTGGGGAATCGCGGCGATGCTGGTGACCGTCGAATTCGCCACCTACTGGGGACATCCGAAGGACGCGCTGCGTGCCTGCTTCGCGTTCCTGTGGACGCCGATGCACCTGCACGGCGCCGCGGCCACGCGGGCGGCCACCTTCGCGGCGGCGGCGCTGGTGGCAACCGGCACGGTCGCGCTGGTCGTGCGTGCGGCGCGGGTGGCGGTGCAGATGCGCAGGCGGACCAGTGTGCACGCGCGTGCGGTACGCCTCGTCGGCAGGCAGGTGCCGGGCATCGGCGCCGTCGTGCTGGATTCCCCTGAGCGCCAAGTGTATTGCGTGCCCGGTCCCGACACCATTGTGGTCACCACGGCCGCGCTCGATGCGTTGAGCGCGGATCAGCTCGCCGCGGTTTTGGCCCATGAACGCGCGCATCTGTCCGGCAGGCACGCGGCGTTGACCGCGGTGCTGCGGGCGATCGCCACCACTCTGCCCGGCCTGCGGATCTTCACCGGCGGCGCAGCGGAGATCGCCCGGCTGCTGGAGATGTGCGCCGACGACAAAGCCGCCGACGAGCACGGCTCACTCTCGCTGCTGGGCGGGCTGCTGGCGATCGTCGGCATCGCCGAGCCCGCACCTTCGGGCGCGCTGGCCGCCGCGGGCACGGCGGTGCTGGCACGGGCCGAGCGACTGGCCGACCCGGTCGGTGCGCTCCGGTGGGTCACGACGAGCACCGCGCTGGTCGGGGTGATCGCGCTGACGGTGACGGGGTCCGCGCTGACGGCGGCGGTCGTCGGCGGTTTCGGTGCGCTGTTGAGCTGAGTGGAAGAGGGACACGAGTGCGGGTCACCTGGGACCAAGTCTTCGCGTGGCGGCTGAGCCGTCAATACGTGGAGTCCCGTGCGGACGAGGGCGCGGCCGAGATCGCCGATCGGTTGTGCGGGCTGCAGGCGCAGGTCACCTCCGCCGCGGAACTGGCGGTGGCGCTGCGCAGTACGAAGCCGGAGCCGGGCGCGCTGGTTCGCGCCCTCGACGACGGCGTGCTGATGAAGACGTGGGCGATGCGCGGCACCCTGCACGCGCTCACCCCCGCGCTGACCGCCGCCTGCCTGTCACTCATCGGCTCGGCACGCACCTGGGAAAAGCCGTCCTGGCAGAAGCACTTCGGCGCCTCGCCCGCGGAGGTCGCCGCGCTGACCGAGGCGGTCGCCGAGGTGCTCGACGGTGCGGTGCTCACCCGCGAGGAACTCGTGGAGGCCCTGGTGGCCGATCCCGGCTTCGACCGGCTCGGTGCGGAATTGCGTTCGGGCTGGGGCGCATTGCTCAAACCGCTGGCCTGGCAGGGCGCGCTGTGTCACGGCCCCGCACGGGGCACCAAGGTGACGTTCGCCAACCCGGCGGGTCTGGTCCGCGACTGGCCGGGCTTACCGGAGCCGGACGCCGCGGCGCCCTTGGCGATTCTCGCCTACCTCGGTGCCTACGGCCCGGCGACCCCGGAGGCCTTCGACGCCTGGCTCAGCCGCAACAGCCTGCGCAAGACCACGGTGCGGCGGTGGTTCGCCGACTTGGGCGACCAGCTCACCGAGGTCGACGTGGAGGGCCGCCACGCATTCCTGCCGACCGACCAGGTGGACGCGCTCGCGGCCGCCGCGCCGGACACCTCGGTGCACCTGCTCGGCGCCTTCGATCAGTACGTGCTGGGGCCGGGGACCGGCGACACGGCGCTGCTGCCGCCCGCGCACCGGCCGAAAGTGAGCCGGACCGCGGGGTGGATCTCACCGATCGTCGTCGTGGGCGGACGCATCGCCGGCACCTGGGAACTCGCCGAAGACGCCGTCGAAATCGCCATGTTCGACGGCGCGCCGCTGCCGAGAACGGGGCTCGACGCGGCCGTCGCGCACATGGGGGTCGCGGCGGGACTCGAGTCGCTCACAGTGCGTGCGGTGTAGCCCCGGCTTCCAGCCGCCGCGCGTTCGCGACAAGGGTGCCGCCACCAGGCGACAGATCGAGGAAGGGCCGATCGGCCCAAGCGCCGGATAAGTTGCCATAAGGAGCGACAGTGACCGGCCCACCTCGAGGTGATTCAGATGGACAACCGGGCAGACTCCATCCAGATCATCGCCGCCGTATCGAGGGGGACAACAAATCGGTGCGCGCCCGGCCGCCACAGCGAAGCGGCGGTTCGGAGTCTTCACTACCTTTCATGGTGTCCGGAGTCGGGTTATGGCGCCGCGGTTGGCGTGCGGGTCGAGTGTTATCGCCGCTGCCCACGCGTGCGCGGCGATGACACGCTGATCGAACAGCTTGATCCAGGTGTCGGTGTCGGCGCGGGTGTCGTTCACCCAGGTGGGCGTTGGTCCGAGTTCCGGTAGGTGGGTGTAGGTGAGTGCCGTGTAGGCGCGTGCGCGGGCATCGAAAATGGTTGCCGCGCACATTTCGTCGGCTGCGTCTCGTTCGTGGAGATTCCCCGCTTTCGCTGCTTGTATCACGTCGTTGGGGATCCCCTCGAGGCCGGTGAACACCTCGCCGACTGTCCGGTAGGCGAGACCGAATCCCCAGAGCCGGCCGGTGAACCTGCGGATGAGCCATTCGGCCGAATCCAGGATGGGGGAGCGCTCGGCGTCAGGGTCGAGCACTATCGCGGTGTGGGCGGCTTCTTGTGCGGTGGGGTGGTCGGTGTTGGCGAATCCCCAGAAGTGAACGGTGTCGACGCTGGGGCCGGCGGTGTCGGCGCTGCGTTCGGCCATCATGGTCGTGAGTAGCGCGTCGATCACGGCGTCCGATGGGTAGCGGATCGTCGAGCCCGTCGTTGGTGGTCTCCGCGGCGCTTTCGGCTTGTGCCGAGGCCGGTTTCGTCGTTTGGACATTTCCCCTCTTCGATCGATTGGTGAACTCGCCCGGCACGTGCGGGGGCCGGGCTGGGGTCGGTAGGTCTGCAATTCGCGAGTGGCACACCATGGAGGGGCCTACTCGCGTTTTGCCGCAGCCGTGTGCCACTCGTCGGGCGGGCGTGGGCTGCTCGTGGAGAGCAGGGCGTCCCAGTACTGTGTTCGCACCGCGTCCCAGAGGCGAAAGTGGCGCGGGAACCATTCGCGCACCTGCGCCAGGTCCGGCAATGCGCGCTCGTCGAAGGCGACCAACCCGCACTGTCCCAGCGGGATCGGGACGGTGTTGCCGTCATTCCGTAGCCGGTAGGCAGGCGTGGTGTCGGCGTTGTCGCACAGGTACAGGATTTCGATGCGATGCCCCACCAGTCGCCAGCCAGTGTGGGTGGTTCCGATCGTGGTCTTGTGCAACCGTTGTCACCGCCCCGACGGTTCCGGTGGGGTAGCCAACTCCGCGAGCCTCTCTAGCACCTCCCGCAGTGTGCTCGCGGTCGGATGCCGGTCGGCGAAACCGGACTCGTCATCGGGCGGGAACCGAAGGCCCCGTGCGGCAGCACGTTCACGCGGACTCACCATCTGCGGTGTCAGCCTTCCCGCTGACACCAACGTCTGATACGCCGCCGCTTTCCACGCACACCACTGCACCCGGCAGGCCCGATGCGCCCGCATCTGCTCATGCGCCACAAGCACATCGGCGCGGGCGCAAACCTCGGGCAGTGTGAAAAGAACATCCCGGTTCATCGCCCCGTCGCGCTCTCGAGAGTTTGCGCCGACGCGGCAACCCACATCGCACGTTCGGCCCTGTGCTGCAAGGTGATTCGGGCATACCCCGGCAATCGTCGCGTCGGGAAGCGCGCTGCGCTGTGATCAGTCAATCGTGGGCGAAACACGGAGTCTCCAAAAGAGGTGTGACAGTGGTGGTCTGGCGGCAAGTTGAAGCAGGTCTTGCGTTTCGGAACTCGCGCCTGATGGGTTGCAGGCGGGGCGGGACGGTGCTGGCTCGGCTGCCAGGCGCACGTTCAGTGAAGCACCGATCAAGAGAGATTTGGAGTACTACAGATCGACTTGCTCTAAAGTGAAATCGCTACAAATCGACTGTTAAGACTCTTAGTGCAGCGAAGGACGGTAGCTTCGATGGCAACAGGCTCGACCCTTCCCCGGCGGATCTTGGCGCGGCGTCTGACCGAGATGCGGGAGCGGTCCAAGCTGTCCAGGACCAAGGCTGCCGCCGCGGTCGAGATGAACGGACAGACGTTGTGGCGCTTGGAATCCGGTCAGAACTCACAGATCAAGCGGATGGTGATCAACGCGCTGTGCGACCTGTACGGAGCAAGTGCCGATGATCGCGCACTGATGATCTGGCTGGCCGAGGAATCTCGGAAGACAGGATGGTGGCAGTCCTACAGCGATGCGATTTCGGCGGACGTCGAGTTATTCGTCGGGCTCGAGCAATCTGCCCGGCACATCACGTCCTTTCAGTTGACGCTGTTGCCAGGGCTCGTGCAGACGCACGCGTATCGACGTTCGATTGCGCGGACCTACCAGCCACCGCTGAGTGAAGACGAGATCGACCGTCGCATGGAGCTGCTGGCGAAACGGCAAGCCCGCCTTGAAGAGCCGCCTGACAAGTTTGCGCTCGAAGTGCTGCTCAGTGAGGCGGCGTTGGCTCATCACGTCGGCGGCGCTGTGGTAATGGCGGAGCAACTACGGTACCTTGCCGAGCTGGCGGAACTGCCGAGTGTATCCATCCGCATCATCCCGCTCGACGCTGGCAGCCACCTGGGGTTGCAGGTAGGCCCGTTTGTGCTGCTCGAGTTTCCGGAGCATACGAACCCGGTTCTGACCGAGCCGCCGGTGGTCTATGTCGAGGGCTACACTGGGGCTTTGTACCTGGACAAGGCTGATGAGATTGATCAGTATCGCACAGCGCGCTCAGCCATTCGAGCTGTTGCACTTGACGAGACCGAGTCCAGGAAGCTATTGCTGAAGATGGCGAAGGAGTACGGCACGTGATCGACCTGTCCAATGCGACATGGTTCAAGAGCAGCAGATCTAAAGACGCTGCCGCATGTGTTGAGGTTGCGTACCTCGACAGGGGCATGGTCGGTGTCCGTGATTCGAAGAACCCGGTCGGTCCTGCCCTGGTCTTCACGTCGAGCGCGTGGGATGCCTTTACCGCAGGCGTGACGGACGGAGAATTCGACCGGCGCGCCTGACGGGCGAACCGCACAGACAGCAGATTGCGGCCTCGAGTCCAGTCCGCCAGGGACAGGATCGGGGTCTTCGTCGCTTGACCCGAACTGCAGCGCGTGCCTGGGCACGATGGCACCGTCGTGCGCAAGTGAGATCAGTAGGTCGTCTGCTAGAGTTGGCTTATTCTGAGCCGTCGCAGGTGGAGAGGGTGGGGATGGGGCGCCGAATCACGTTGATGCTGCTTGGTTTTCTGCTTGCATCGAGTTCTGTTGGCTGCGGTACCACCACGAACGATTCGCCCACCACAACCACCTCCGCAGCCAAGGCCCTGTTCAACCCGTGCACGGAAATTCCCGATGATGCGTTGCGGGCGGCAAGGGTCGATCCGGCAACCGAGGAGACCGGCATTGGCGGGGTGCACCAGTCCGGATGGGAGATCTGCAGCTGGAAGGACCCGAGGGGTACGAGCTATTCCATCACGGTGTTTTCGACTGCGCGCACAGCGGCGGAATTCGAGAAGAAGCCCGGAAACGTTGAATTCCAGGACGTCACGGTTGCTGGCCGTGAAGGTCGGCAATTCAAGGTCGAAGGGGCATCAAAGGATCTGCAGTGCGATGTTCTGTTCCCTGCCTCTCAAGGCGTCGTACAGTTGCGGATTCACAACAGGGCGGCAATTCTGACGGGCCAGTCGGAGGACACTTGCGCGATCTTGTATCGCGTTGGCGAGGCGCTGGTACCTACTTTTCCGCACTGAGTGGGAGGCCAAAATGAATCAGGAAACTGCATCGCTGTGGTCCAGGCTGGTAGAGCAAGCGCGTAGCGGAGAGCTCTATCTTGATGACCAACAGGCTGCCTACCATTGTGCAAAGGCATGCGATCAACGCATTGCCGATCTCATGAGCATCTGGGAGATGGCGCAGAACACCCAAAATGTTTCCGGTTTCGGCGACTTCAAGATGGCGGATGACTTGCGCAAGAAGTTTCTGAAACAGGCCACCGGTGACGCTAATTCGATCGACAGCGTCATCCTCGAAGAGATCGAGACCGTGAAGAACATGCGTGAGGTCATGGCGATCTCGTTCAAGCGCATCACCGGTCAGGATATCGAGAACGCGGCACAGATCGCGAATTCCACCGATCAGATGGGCGGATGAGTGCCCGTTCTAGAGGATGGAGACCCTGAACCGGTCCTGCGCTGATGTTCGCGCTGAGCGTGTGGGATTTCTTCACCACGGGCATTCGGCATTACGGCCCGCGCCGGCCACGTCAAGTCGACACTGCTCCGAGAGCGAGACCGACAAGCAATCCCGGGATGTTTCGGTGGCCTTGACCGCGGCCCACTGCCGCATGCCCGGCCGTAGGCGCAGCTCGGCGACGGTGGCGGGCGTGACGTCGGCGAGCACGGGTGGGATCCCGTAGCCAGCAGAAATCCGGCAAACGAGAAGGGTAACTCGGCACCGGTACGGCGAAGGCTATCACTGAGCGGAAGTCCGGAAGCGCTGAGGGCGATGAGGAGGATTCCAGCGAGAGGAGGTCCCGCTATGAGCCAGATAGCCTCTCGCGCAACCAGACCCGTGTAGGGCAGCGAAATACAGACCATACCGACGACTACGGCTATGAAGGACTCGGGACCGAACCAGTCCTGCCGTACATACCTTCGACGGTAATCCGCTCATGCCGTCGCCAACCACACGAATACGACCAGCAAGCCAACTGTCGATACACCGGCCGTCGTGCCCAGAGCCCTAGCAGCGTTCGTACTGACGCACGTAGGGCTGCGACTCCGGTAAGACATTGTGCCCGGATATCTGGCAGCCGCCGACCAGGACCTCGAAAAAGGGGCCGTAGGAGTAGACGGGGCCGTTGGGTGTGTGGATCGTGTAGTCGACTGCCGCGCCGGAGCCAGCAAGGTAGGGAAGATGCAGATCGGCGAGTTGTGTGGTCTGCGCGGCGCTGAATTCCGTACCCACGGGAGGGAATACGGTGACGCTCAGTGTGCGGCCTTCGGAGGGCGGGTCGTAGACCGACACCCGAACGAAGAACGGGATGGGTTGATCGGTCAGGAACCACTGCCACAGGTCGAGTTCATCATTGGACGGGAAGCGAGGGGTGGGCTCTTGGTGGGGGGTGACGCGATCATGGGGCCATGGATACGACCGGGGCGCCGTTCCGAGTGATTGGTGAACCCGCGCTCCCGCTCATGAACGGTGGATACGGTCCAATGGTTGGATGCCAGTTCGGGGAAGTCCCGGATGATTCGGCGCATCGCCGCGGTGGCGCGGTGAGGTTCGCTCTCGGAGCCCGCTCGGATGTCGATGGCGTTGGTAATGCGGCTCGCGTCGCCGCCGCGCGAGGACCAGTGCACTTCGGTGCCGGCGGCCCATAGTCGCGCCCAGGTGTCTGCGGCGTTCGCTTCAGTGCTCACGTCACGGCCGAAAAGCCAGTACGCGGAATAGGAGTCCGCCATCCGGTCGATGGTGACCTCTGTCGGGTCGCCTTGGAAACGCCGCGGAAGCTGTTGAGCGCCCATGGCACTCACCACAGACGCGGCCTCGGCCGGTGTGGCGTCGTCCCCGAGCCGCACGTCGAGTTCGGCGTTGAAATGTCTGCCCTTGTAGTGCTCGAACCGGTGTGACGCGTCGGTCACCCCCGGAAGGGCCCGGATGGCAGTCTCGATCTTGCGTGACCAGCTGTCACGCTCGGCCTGGTCGCGTCCTTGTTCGATATAGCCACATCCGATCAGCAGGACTGCGGTACCTGCCATCGCCACAGCCAGCACGACTGCCAATCCCGCTATTGTTGCCAGCAGCGGCACTACGCGTTCGCGCAAGATGGCGCGCTGGGCACGCGCCGACAGCCGCCGATCGGAGTGCTGGGAGGTCCCTCGCTTCGGTGTGTCCGGATTGAAGCGGCCGGGGTCAACGACCTTGCGGCCGGTGCGTTCGGCATCCATGGTCCTCCTCGCGGCGCCTTCGTGTTCGTCTGAAACCTATAGCAGACCATCAGTTCCGGCGCTTTGCCGCATCGTTCCGCAGCGTAGTCGGCCGCGAACTGCGACCTACCGCACGCGAGCGTTGCTCGATACCGACGTGTGGAGCCGGGATGAACAACCGATCGCACGGCCGACTCGAGTGGGCTTGATGGCCTGCACGAATTGCCATACTCGTTGAAGGGGCGTGTTCGCTGCGATCTGGGCTACCGCGAAATGAAAGGCAATCCTGATGCTCCAACAGCAGATCCTTTCGACTTGATCGAGGCGGGCTGCTTGCGTGGGCGCGGCAAATCGGACCGACACCGCGGTGGATCCGGGGCTCGTAGGCGCCACGTGGTCGATGTTCGAGCTCAGCCTTGGCGGGCTTTGCGTTTCCGATATGCCTGCTGGCGGCAAGACGCTGAACAGTACATCCGTGGTCGTCCGGAGGCGGAGCGGTCTACCGGTGTCCCGCACGCGACGCAGACCTCATTATTGTCACCAGTTTCGTAACGCTGACGGATCAGTAGGTCGATGCCGTCCAGTAGCCGTGCGAGGCCGAACTCGAAAGGGTTCTCCGGTAGGTCGAAACCGCCCTCTTCCCACAGACGAGTGAGCGTGGGGTACTCGTCCAGTTGCTCGAACAGGGTGTCACGGCTGGCCCACCAGTCCTCGTCGCTGATTCCGCTGTGTCGTTCGGCCTCGGACGATTCTTGGAGTAGCAGCGCTTCGGAGTCGACGAACCGACCGACGAGGCCGACCACGGCGATCACCTCGGTAGGAAGCAGCCCCGTATCGGCGACTGCGTCCAGCATCTGCTCATAGCGCGCGACTGTGTGCGGTCCGGGCACGCGCCGGCCGCGCACCTGCGCCAGCCAGGGATGGCGCCGGCGCAGCTCCCAGGCATTTCTCGCGCACGCCTCCAGCCGTATCCGCCAGCTATTTCCTTCGGGCGGGGCTTGATCGGTCTGCGTCTCGCCCGCCACCGCATCGCACATCAGGTCGACGAGCTGTGCGCGTCCGGGCACGTGCCTGTAGAGCGACATGGTCGTGAAGCCCAGCCGTTCGGCCACCTTCCGCATCGACAATCCGGCCAGCCCCTCGGCATCGGCCAGCTCGATGCCCGCATGCACGATCCGATCGAGGCTCAGCCCCGGCCTCGACTCCGGTTTCGGTCGCGTGCCCCGTGCGTGCCACAGCATTTCCACTACATGGTCGGGATCTTCGGTTTCGCCTTGCGTCATAACACCCTCCTCCGTATAGGGTATACACCCTGTGTACGCCATAAACATCAAGAGGTGATCAAACCCATGACCGAACTGTTCGTCGACCCCCTCGGAGACGACTCCGCGCCGGGTACGCGTGACCGTCCCTTCGCCACCCTCGGCCGTGCGCAGGTCGCGGCCCGCACCCTTGCCGCCGAGGTCATCGTCCAGCTCAGAGACGGTACGCATGTGCTGAACGAACCTTGGGAACTCACTGCCGCCGACTCGGGAAGGGTCGTCTACCAGCCCTACGGGTACGGCACCGCCGCGCAGGAGAAGGCTGTCGTCAGCGGTGGCCGCCTCCTCACCGGATGGCGGGTGGAAAACGGCGTCTGGCTGGCTGAGGTGGGCGATCTGAACACCCGGCAGCTGTATGTGAACGGCCGCCGAGCCGAACGGGCGGGGGTCGAGGGCCTGCCCGGCCAGGTCACCATGACCCAGACCGGCTATGTCACAGACAGCCCCGAGCCACTGTCGTGGCGCAGCCCGGGCGATGTGGAGTTCGTGCATCGGGGCATCTACCCGTGGACGGAGGCACGCTGCGGCGTCGCCTCCGTCTCGGCCGGCGACGGCGGCACTGTGATTACCATGGCCCAACCCGCGTTCGGACGTGCACTGGCCCTGTACAACTCCACCTGGGAAGGCCAAACCTCCCGGGGCCCTGGCCTGCCGACCCACGTCGAAAACGACTCCGCCTTCCTCACCGAGCCCGGCACGTTCGTCCTGGACCGTTCACACCCAGGCCGTCATCTCGTGCGATACCTGCCCCGGCCGGGCGAACATCCAGATCGCACCCCGGTGGTCGCGCCCGTTCTGGAGACGTTGCTACGCGTCAGCGGTGTAAGTGGTGTCACGTTCCGGGGGTTGACGTTCGCCGACGCCACCTGGCTCCGACCGAGCGGCCCCGAAGGCTTCCTGCATTATCACGGAAGCGGCTTCTATACCGGTGGCACGGTACACACTGTTTCGCTCGGGGAGGGCGTCGGCTCGGTCACGGTGCCCGCCGAGTCCGCGACGATCCCCGCCTGCCTCGTGCTGGAGGAGGTATTCGGTGTACGGATCGAGGACTGCCATTTCACTCGATTGGGCGCCACGGGGCTGGGGATTTCCGGCGGTGCGGACGTCACGGTGCGCGCATGTGACTTCGACACGCTTTCGGCCGGGGCCCTGGTGGTTGAGGGCAGCAAGTCCACCCTCGTGGAGGACAACTGGGTCCACCGCGTCGGCCTGGAGTTCTCCGGCTCGCCCGGCATCGCACTGACCGGGACAGTCGGGTGCACGGTCGCACACAACCATATCGCCGACGTGCCCCACTGCGGCATCGTCGCCGGCCCCGGCCGAAAGACCGCCATCCTGCGCAACCTCACCACGGACACTATGCAGGTGCTGGCCGACGGCGGAGGCATCTACCTGGCCGGCGAACAAGGCGACTCCCACGGATCGGGCGCAAACATCCGGGGCAACGTGATCGAGGACACGCACACGCCCTACAACTTCGGCCTCTACACCGACTACGGCGCGACCTGGGTGACGGTCGAAGAGAACGTCGTCGTCCGCGCCGACAGCACCGCCATCCTGCATGTCTCGCCGCCGCTGGACAATGTCGTCTACCGAGGCAACTTCTGGGACATCGACCCGATCGGTGCGGACGCCCCACCCCCCGGCGTCACCTACGAAGACAACACCACGATCACCGACCGAGCCGAGCCCGAGGCCATGACCGCAGTACGCGCCCGAGCCGGACTCCTACGCAGGACCCCCACCGCCACGTCCGCCTGATTCGATACCGGGCCGGCCACCGCCGGCCTGGTACAGCGGGGGCAATGACACTCGGACACACCGGACGGGCGATCAAGCGCTGCCCGTCCACACCAATACACGATGCTGCAGCCCCCGCCGAAGGTTGCCCGCGAGAACACATGACGCTGTGGAACACGCCATTGCGAGCATGGCACCGACCGCCGCCTTGGGTGGCGCTACTGGTGCGTCAGTCCAGTCTTCGGCTCTGTCCCACGTCCGGTTACCACCGAATGTGGGACAGAGCCAGAACTGGGGGTGACGGTGCACCACTGCTGAAGCAGGGGTCGACGCCGCCATCGCGCACGTCGCGGTCGCGACTGGGCGAAAGGCGCTCACGGCGCGGTCGGCTCAGCCCTATCACGCTGGGCGACATAGTGTTCCAGCCCGTCGAGGAGCCGCTGTAGGCCGAAGCCGAAGTGGTCGAAATCGGGGGAGAACGCGTCGTCCGACAGGGCGGCCATGACGGGGTAGCGGCCGGTGGCCAAGGCCTGGCCCAGCACGGGGACCTGCGCCTGCCAGAATTCCGCGTCGGTCATGCCCGACTTGCGTTCGGCCTCTTGCTGGTACAGCTGGGTGCGGGCGACGCCGAGCACGTAGCCGGAGATCATGATGACCACCGAGACGAGTTCGCGATCGGGCAATCCCATCGGGCGGATCGCGCCGAGCACCTTCTCCATGCCGTCCATCGCGCCCGGTCCGAGCACTGGCCGCGACTGATCCACGCCCGTCAGCCACGGGTGGCGCCGATACAGTGCGAGTGATTCGTAGGCGAGGGTTTCCAACGCGGCCCGCCAACCGTCGACGGTTCCGACTGGGCCGTCGATGGGCCGCTGCACCTTGTCGAGCATCAGATCCAGCAGTTCGGCCTTGCCTGGCAGGTACCGGTACAGCGACATGGTGCCGGTGCCGAGCTCGGTCGCGACCCGGCGCATGGTCACCGCGGCCAGACCCTCGGCGTCGGCCAGTTCGATCGCCGCGTCGACGATCCGGTCCAGGGACAAACCGGGTTTCGGCCCTCGGCTCGGCCGGGGGCCCGAGCCCCAGAGCAGGTCGAGGGTGCGGGCGATGTCGCCGCCGCCGCTGGTCTCCACGCTGGCCATGAAGTCAGCTTATCCGCTTGGCAAGAAACTGGGTACGTTGTACCCTGATCTGGGTACGTTGTACTCAGTTTGGGTATGTCACGGGGAAGGTAAGTAGTGAACGATTTCGCGGTCCTCGCCGAAGGACTGGAAAAGAGATACGGGGACAAGCGGGCCCTGGACGGATTCGATCTCACCGTGCGCCGCGGCACGGTGCACGGGCTGCTCGGCCCCAACGGCGCGGGCAAGACCACCGCGGTGCGCATCCTCTCGACGCTGATCCGGCTGGATGGCGGTCACGCCAGCGTGGCCGGGTTGGACGTGGCGCACAACCCCCGCGAGGTACGGGCGCGCATCGGGCTGACCGGCCAATACGCGGCCGTCGACGAAGTACTCACCGGGCGGCAGAACCTGGAGATGTTCGGCAGGTTGTTCCATCTCGGCGGCCGGCGCGCCAAGCATCGGGCGACCGAGTTGCTGGAACGCTTCGACCTGACCGAGGCGGGGGATCGGGGTGTCGGCAAGTACAGCGGCGGCATGCGCCGCAGGCTCGACCTGGCGGCGTCGATGATCCTCGCACCGGATGTGCTGTTCCTCGACGAGCCCACCACAGGTCTGGACCCGCGCAGCCGCGGCGAGGTCTGGGAATCGGTGCGCGCCTTGGTCGCCGACGGCACCACGGTGCTGCTGACGACCCAGTACCTCGAGGAAGCGGACAAACTCGCGTCCCGGATCACCGTCATCGATCACGGGCGTGCCATCGCCGACGACACCCCGGACGGGTTGAAAAGCACTGTGGGCGGCGATCGTATCGAGGTCGTGGCCGCGGACGTCGCCGACCTGCCCGCGGTCGCCAAGGTGGTGGCGCGGGTGTGCGAGGGCGAGCCGGACACCGACGACGTGGAGCTGCGTGTGTCGGCGCCGGTCACCGATCGCGTCGCGGCGCTCACCGAAGTCGCGCGCACCCTGCAGGACGAGGGCATCGACGTGGAGGACATCGGGCTGCGCAGGCCCAGCCTCGACGACGTCTTCCTCCAATTGACCGGACATCGCACCACCACCGAGGAGGCGGCCTGATGAGTACGATCGACCTCACCCCGAGCCGCTCGCGGTCGCGTGCCTACTGGGCGGTCGCCGACTGCTGGAATATGGTGCGCCGCGGCCTGACCCACTACCAGCGCCAGCCCGTGAACATCGCCTGGCAACTGGGCTTCCCGATTCTGTCGGTGCTGCTGTACGGGTACGTGTTCGGCAGCGCGATGAGCGTGCCGGGTGGCGGCGACTACCGCAGCTTCCTGATGCCGGGCATGTTCGCGATGACGATGGCCTTCGGGTTCGTCAACACCGCGACGGTGGTCGTCTACGACGCCACCAACGGCGTCATCGACCGATTCCGCTCGATGCCGATGGCGTCGTCGGCGGTGGTGTCCGGACGCGGCGTGACCGATCTGATCGTCGCCTGCGCCGAGCTGACCATCCTGATGCTGACCGCCTTGGCGATCGGCTGGCGCCCCGGGGGCGGCGTGTTGCGCGGCCTGGCGGCATTCGGTCTGTTGCTATTGCTGCGTTTCGCGCTGATCTGGGTGGGCGTGTGGCTCGGGTTGCTCGTGCCCAATCCGGAGGCCGCAGGCGGACTGTTCGCGGTCGCCTTCCCGCTCACCATGATCTCGAGCATTTTCGTTGCGCCGCAATTGATGCCGGACTGGCTGGGCGTCATCGCGGCATGGAACCCGATCTCGTCCACGGTGGCGGCGACCCGCGAGTTGTTCGGGACACCGGTGGGCAGCGGCGACTCCTGGGTGGAACAGCACTCGCTGTTGATGGCGGTGGTGTGGCCGTTGATTCTCACCGCGATCTTCCTGCCGCTGGCCGTGCGGCGATTCCAGCGATTGAGCCGCTGATCCGCGGTCGCGTGTAACCCGTTCGGCGCCCGGCATCTCACGTATGCCGGGCGCCGTGCTATTGCTCAGGTCACTTCGCGTTCGTGACTCGCGGGTTGCTGTCCAGGCTGGATTTCTGAATCTTGCCGGCCGGAGTGAGCGGCAGCTCGGCTCGGATCATGATCTCTTTCGGGATCTTGTAGTCGGCGATTCGTGTGGAACAGAAGGCTTTGAGATCCTCTTCGGTGGTCTCGGCCTCTGCAGCGAGAACGACGTAGTAGCGGCCGATCTCGCCCAGAACGGGGTCGGGAACGCCGACTCCGGCTGCCATGATGACGTCGGGGTGTGATGTCAGTACGTTTTCCACTTCGATCGGGTAGACGTTGAACCCACCTTGCACGAATATCTCTTTGGCCCGCCCACGCAGCACGATGGAGCCCTGTGCGGACATGCAGGCCATATCACCGGTGTGCAGCCAGCCTTCGTCGATCACGCGGGCGGTTTCGTGCGGCATGTTGCGGTAACCGGCCATGAGCGACGGGGAACGGACCATGAGTTCGCCGGTTTGCCCGATCGGAACTTCCATTCCGGCGGTGTCGGCGATTTTGATCTCCACACCTGCGAGCGGCCGCCCTATCGAGCGCGCGAGGGTATCGCGGTCGTCGTCCCATGAGGTCATGACGACCGCTCCGGAGGTCTCACTCAGCCCGTAGAGGTTCATCACGGTGGCATTCGGAAATATTGTGGTGAGCCGCTCCAGCAAGGCGGGTTCCGCGTTGGCGCCACCAGTGACGACCAACCGCACCTTCGAGGCGTCGACCAGGTCGAGTTCCGAGCGGTGGAGCAGCAACGTATGCATCGTGGGCACCCCGACCCAGAGGGTGAGGCCGGCAGTCCGGAACAGAGCTGCGATCTCCCGAGGATCAAAGGTCTCCAGCAGGATCACGCGGGCGTGTGCGACGAGTGCGGCCAGCACGCAACACGTTATTCCGCTGACGTGGTTGAGCGGGACGGCAGCCGGGAGCACGTCGTGGTTGTGCAGCCGCATGTGCTGTGCCTGGGCTTGTGCCGCGGCCAGCTGACTGCCGTGGGTGAGGGTTGCACCCTTGGGTTTTCCGGTTGTCCCAGAGGTGTAGATGATCATGACCGGGTCGTGCGGGGAGACTGCCGCCTTCGCTGCGGCGAGTCGCCGGTTGTCCGTTGACGCGTCCAGCAGCTCATCGAAGGTCGAGTCGCCTCCTTCGCCGAAAGTCACCACCGTTTCCAGCTGTGGAAGGCCGGGACGAAGCTTTGCGATGATCGACAGGAAGTCGGTGCTCTCATAGGACGGCACGGTGATCACCATGCGTGCACCCGAATCGCTGATGATATGAGCGAGTTCGGTTTCCCGATAGCGCACACTCAGGCCCACCAGGACCGCGCCGATCTTGGCCGCCGCGAAGTACACGGCGACCCAGTCCGGTGTCGTCGTGCCGAGAACGGCAACGCGGTCGCCGGGCCTGATCCCGTTGCGAAGCAGTCCTGCCGCGATCCGATCGGACCGCTCCTGCATCTCGCCGAAGGACAATTCCCGATCCTTGAAGACCCATCCCACGGATGACGAGGCAGCGTCCGCGGCGCTCGCGAGTAGATCGTGAATCCGTTGCATGGTCATCTCCTCTCGTACACGCCCGGCCGCAGGTGGCTGCGGAGGAAGGTGATCTGGTCGGCGACGATCCGTTCGACGTGCGGCGGATGGTAGACGGTGAAGTGGTCCGCGTCGTAGTGCTCGAGGACGGCCCCGGGCGCAGTCGCGGCGACTCGTTCCACAATCGCAGTGTCGATGAGGTTCTCGCGGTCGGCTGCGCAGATCAGCAACGGGCATCGCACGCGAGAAGCCGCAGCGGCGGCGTTGTAGAACAGCATGCCCAATCCCGAAGCGGCCGTGATCCGGTTGTCGAACCGGTAGCCCGGCGGCGTCACCGACTGCCAGCCCTCCAGCGCCCCTGGCTGATTGACGAACGCCAACTCACCGGGCTTGCCGACCAGCGGAACGTACCGCCGTGGCAGATGCAGCGTGGCGCGAACGAGATCGGACAGTATCGGCAGGGTGAACCGGAGAAGGTGCCGCGCTCCCGCTCGGGCGACGACGGCCCGCCCACTGAGGACGGGACATTGCACGACCGCCGCGGACAGCTCGGGGTGGCGTGCCGCGGCAGCGACCACGTGGCTGGCGCCGAGAGACGTTCCCCACAGCGCAACACGGGTCGAGTCGAGTTCAGGACGGGATCGGACGAAGTCGAGGGCGGAGTCGATATCGCGGGCGTAACGGCGCTGGCTGACCAGCTGCCGCGGCTGACCACCCGATTCGCCGAGGTGACGGAAGTCGAAGGCCACCACGGCCAGTCCGGCCTCGGAGAACCACTTCTCGTATTGGCCGAGCATCATCTCGTGCGTCGCGCCGCCGCCGTGCACCAGCACGACCACCGGATGCGGGCCTGGCCCATCCGGCAGGGTCAGCCACGCCGCACACTCGTCACGAATCGACAGCGATCCGGAAACCGAATTCCGTGCCGGCTTGGACATCGTCCTCGCGGGTTTGGGCTGGCAGGCGAACCACCGGCCATGAGGGTCGGCCCGGCCCGCCGCTGGGGTTATCGGCCCGTTCTGCCTTAACCGGGGTATTCCGCGTGGATGTCGCCGCCGAACAATTTCCAGAAGAAGGCGTTCATCTTCGCGGCGGCAGGTGCGTGCCGGGTCAGTATCGCGGCCACAACTGGCGACACGCCGTCTGGGATGTGACCAGCGGCGCACTGGAGTACGTACTCGTTGCGGGCGACGGGGCCGCCGCTGGTTGGCATCGGTATTCCGCAGACGTCGGTCACCAGCCAGTTGACCAGTCGCATGGCGGCATAGTCGGCGTCATGAGAGGCGTGGCGTTCGGCGAAGTCGCGCTCGGCGGCCGACAGGTCGAAATGCGGCGAGGTGGCGAGCCCGAAGTCGCTGAGATAGATCCGCTCCCCGTCGGTGCGCATGTTGCCGAAGTGTCCGTCCATGTGCAGCAACTCCCGATCGCGCAGGAACGTCACGATCTCTGAAAACTGTCGCTCGACTGTGGCGGCCTTCCCAGCCGGGTCCTCTCGCAGCCAGTCCGCTATCGGGTGTGGGATGTATTCGCAGAACAGCACAAGGCTGAACTGTGCGGCGGCCAGCGCTTCGAGACGGGTCCGCACGGCCGGGCAGCCGCCCTGGGTGGCGACCACCGTGTCGATGTCGGCGTGTTCGGCTGCGACCGCCGAGCGGCCGGATAGCACCCGCCAGTGGTAGAGCACCGGGAACGACTGTGTCTCACCGGCAAGAACAGCGTCGGTGACGATGATGTTCGCGGCCAGCTCTCGCCATGCGTTGAAGCTCGGGCCGCCGATGCCATACTGGCAGAACACCGGCAGGTCGAACAGGTTCGCTGTGGAGCCCGGGTTGGCGAGTTCCCGGTCGGTCAGTGGGATCCGCTTGGTGAACACCGGCACGCTGTCGACGTCGATGAGCGCCGTACCGCCACCCACACCCACGCTGGTGACTCGACCGGTGTCGACGAGCTCAGCGAGCTCGAAATCGCTGTGGGAAGCCAGAAATGCCGAGAGTCTTCGGTGGCGGTCGCTCCTGGAGGCTGCCATCGCACGATTCTGCCACCGTTGCGTGCGCGAAATTCCCCACAGCGCGCCCATGGGCCGGCGTGCGGTGGGCGCTGGTGCGGATCGGCGACCAGCGCCAACGTCGAGCCGGGACGGCCGCGCTGCCCACCCGGCTTGCTCCACCCTTTCGCCCCAACGACTTCGGCGACGGTTTGGTGAACGACGAGTCCGACGAGGGTGGCTTGGAGGAGCTGATCACGCCGTACCAACAACCTGATCAGTTCCATCTCACAAACGATCTCGTACGGATTTCGAATACGGCTCGTGGTGAGTCTGGCGTATGCAGCGCTTTGCGCGGCTGGGCGAGATGGGACTTGTTCAGTTGGCCCGGTAGCGCGAGGCGAGTTCGGGGCTCTGTCCGCCGAACGCGGCGAGGTCGGCTTTGAAGACGGCGTCGAGGAGGCCGGCGTCTTCCAGACCGGGGGCGCAGACGACTTCGCCGAGTTCGAGGCCGCGTAGTCCGGCGGTGACGACCTCATCGGCGGTCATGCGGGGCACGGCGCTCAGGTCGAGGCCTTGGCGCTGGTGGAATTCGGTGGCGACGATGCCGGGGCAGAGGACCTCGACCTGGATGCCGGTGCCTTCCAGTTCGGCGCTGAGCGTCTGGGACATGGCGACGAGGTGGGCCAGGGTGCCGGCGTAGACGGCACGGCGGGGCAGGACGGAACCGTCGGCGGGGGCGCTGAAGGCGATCATCCCGGCCACGTTGATGATCTGTCCTGCACCGCGTTCCTGCATGCCGGTGACGGCGGCGCGGGTGAGCATGGTGGGGGCGACGACCTTGACGTTGACGAGTTCGCGCGCCTTGTCGGCGGGCAGTTGGGCCAGCGGCATGTAGTGGGCGACGCCGGCATTGTTGACGAGCATGGTCAGCGGCTCGCCGGCGCAGATCTCGGCAACGGTGTCGATGCCGGTGTCGGTGGACAGGTCGGCTGCGACAGTGCGGACCGTGACGTCGGGGTGGTCGGCGGCGAACTCGTCGAGGCGGTCCTTGCGGCGGCCGGTGATGATCAGGTCGTTGCCGTCCGCAGCGAGGCGTTCGGCGAATGCCTTGCCGATGCCGGAGGTGGCGCCGGTGACGAGGGCGAGCTTGCTCATGCGTGCTGTTCCTTTCGGGTGTCGGCCGAAATGGCCGGAGTAAATGTGTGTTCGGTGCGGACTGCTCGGCGACGGCCTCAGGCGTTGAGGCGGTCCAGCAGCCGCGCAAGTCCACGCGCTCCGGCTAGGCCACGCTCGGTGACGGCGGTGGAGTCGATGTCGGCTTCGCGCATGGCCTGGTCGAACAGCTCCATGTCCAGCACTTCCAGACCGGTGAGGTGTTCGACGATGTCGGGCCGCACGATGGCACGCAGCAGGAACAGTGCTGCGCTGGCGGCGCTGCCCAGCTCGAGGACCTCCACCAGCCGGCCAGGGTTCAGCCCCAGCTCCGCGGCCAGTTCGACGACCTCCCCGATGGCAGCCTGGTTCATCATCAGCAGCGCGTTGTTGAACAGCTTCGCCGTCTGCCCCTCCCCGGCCGCACCGAGGTGCACCACGTGGCGGGAGAAGGACTCGAACACGGGCCTGCAGCGCTCGGCCGCGGACTGCGGACCGCCGACCATCGTGGTCAGTCGGCGCTCCTGCGCGGCCGGACGGCCACCGCTGACCGGCGCGTCCAACACCTCCACACCGGCCTTCGCGCACAGCTCGGTAAGCCGCACGGCGTTGCTGGGCAGGCCGGTGCCGTGGTTGACGACGACCGTGCCGGGACGCAGGCCTTCGAGCAGCTGGCCGGCCAGCTGCAGGACGTCGTCGTCGGTACGGACGCACAAGCCGACGAGGTCGCAGGCAGCCGCCAGCTCACCGACCGTGTCGTGCCGCCGGTGGGCGACGTTGCCGAGGCCGTCCAGGGAGACGGGGCGCCGGGCCCAGACGTGCAGGGGGAACCCTGCTTCGGCGATCGCGGTGGCCATGGGCAGGCCCTGGTCACCCAGCCCGATGAACCCCACGACGGGCCTTGCGGGTGTTCGTGCTTCTGTCATGCCTCCACGGTCGGCGTGAGACGCGCGATCAGGTAGTAGACCCGTTTTCCTGGGAATGGCGGTACCAGGACAGGCATCTCGTTGCTCGTCACAATCAACGGCATGGCGACCACACCACTCGGCGCGGCCTTGCACCGCTGGCGCGATCACGTCTCGCCCCAGGCCGTCGGCCTACCCGTGGGGGGACGGAGGCGCGCTGCCGGGCTGCGCCGCGAGGAAGTGTCCCAGCTGGCCGGCATCTCCGCCGACTACCTCATCCGGCTCGAACAGGGACGCGCCACCAATCCTTCACCCCAGGTCGTCGAAGCCCTGGCCCGCGCGCTGCGACTTACCCAGGAGGAACGCGCCCACCTCTTCCACCTGGCCGGTCTCGCACCACCAGGCCCCGGCATGGTTCCGCGGCACATCACCCCCGGCGTGCACCGCATGCTGGATCGGCTGACCGGCACGCCTGTCGCCGTCTTCGACGCCGCCTGGACCCAGCTACTCGCCAACCCCCTCTACACGGCACTCATAGGGGAATGGCACGGCAACGACCTCAACGCGGTCTGGCGCAACTTCCTCAACCCCCACAGCCGCGTACGCCACACCCCCGAATCCAAAGGCGCGCTCCAGACAGCGCAAGTCGCCGACCTGTCCCGTACCGCCAGCCGCTACCCCGATGACGAGAACCTGCACTCTCTCATCGCCGAACTACGCCGCCGCAGCGCCCACTTCGACAACCTCTGGGAATCGAGCGCCGTCGGCCAGCACCTAGCCGCCCGCAAAACCATCGACCACCCCCACGTCGGCGCCCTGACCCTGGACTGCGACGTCCTCAGCGTCGCAGGCAGCGACCTGCGCATCATGGTCTACACAGCCCAACCCGGCACCGAAGACGCCGACCGCCTGGCGGTCCTGAGTGTCATAGGGACGCAGATGTGACACCCGTCCCTACTGTCTTCCACGGTCCAGGCTGATCTGCGCCACCAGTGCGCGGTGGTCCGCGCCTGGTAGGTCTACCGTGTCCACCGCTACTGTGCGACCGCCGGCGATGAGGATGTGGTCGATTCCGACCAGGGGCGGCCACCGCTTGTCGGTCGGATAGGTGACCAGATGCCCGGCACCCGCCTGCTCGGCGGCGTCGTCGAAACGCCCTGACAACATCGCGCGGAACTGGGAATGATCGTAGGTCGCATTGAAGTCGCCACCGGCGATCACCGGCCGGCTCGACGGCGATCGTTCGAGAATTTCGCGCAGACGGGACAACTCGTCGGCCCAGACCTGCGTACCGAACACCGGCGGCACCGGATGGAACGCGTAAACCGTGACCGGTCCGACGTCCGGGATACTCGCTATCGCCGAGAGCTGGTTCAGCACGAACCCGTCGTACTCAACGGTTTCCGACAGCGGGTAGCTGCTCCAGATTCCTGTACCAGCCGCGGTCCTTCCGGGGGAGAGATACCGGTACGGCAGCAACTGGTCGAGTCCCGCCCCGCCGAGATCCTCGATGGCCGCCGGCGTGAGTTCATTGACGGTGAGCAGTCCGACTTTTCGCGTGCGCACCTCGTCGACCAGTGTCCGGGGATCGGCTCCGTCGAACAGAAGATTGGCCTGCATCACTACCACTGCGCGCCCATCCTCATTGCCCGAGCGACCGACATACAGCGGAGCTTGAGTCCACACCGCGGCGGCAACGACAACGACGGCCACCCCCGCACCGCTCCAGCGCCGCATGGCCACGAACGCCACCGCCCCGACAACCGCGGAACCCATCAGGTACGGCGCAACCGAAGCCGCCAAGACCAACACGCGGGACCGCGACCCACTGAAGTACAACGCGACCCCGACGGCTCCTGCCAGCGTCGCAATCCATGCGAGCAGGTCGACACCAACCCGGACCAACTTCGACATCACACCCGACAGACAAACACACGAGCTAGGCAACGCATACCGGCCGGGTTCTCACGAGTGGCGCACCACGGAGGGGGCTACTCGCGTTGTGCCGCAACCGTGTGCCACTCGTCGGGCAGATGCGGATGCGGCCCCGCGGCCGGTGCATTTGCGCGCTGGAATGCCGGGTGCAGCGTCGTGACTAAGGCTGGCGCGGCCAATTATGCTGCGGGGCTTGCATGTTCGATGCAGACATCGCGGTGTGGTTGTCCGATGCCCGTGAATAGCGGCGCGAGTTCGGATCCCACACCATGGCTGCGGCCGCACCGCCGAGCAGGACCACGATAATGGCCACGATTACCACCCACAGCAATACCACCGGTACTTCGCTCCCGATCATCCCCGTCCGCACCATATGGCTTGTTATCCTCAGGCGGACAATGCTTTTCGTATTTGTCAGCATTCTTTACAGGCGGGGCGGACGGCGCGACCCGAGGCGCAGATTCTGTGCTGTCACAGCACAACGGAGCCTCGAGGTTTGGGATACGTCGGGTAACGCACACTCGTGATCGTCACGAGCCGTTCGTTCGAAAGGCTTACGCTCGTTGCCGTCTCATTCCTCGATGTTGTCGGTTTGGTCGGTGGGCGGCCGAACGGTGGCGTGAGCGTCGGCGCCGTAGCGAAGTCCGTCGATGAGCAGATCGACCATGCGCTGAGCGTGGCGGTCGTCCTCAGCGGGAAGGCACAGGTTGCCCACTGCCCGCAGTAGATCGTTGGGGTCGACGTCGGCGCGGACCTCGCCGCTGGCCGCCGCGGCCTCGAGTAGCGATCCGAGGGCGGGTCGCAGGCGCTGGTCGAAGTAGGCGGGCAGCGGCGAGAAGGCGGGGTCTCCGGAGTGCAGTGCCGCGGCGAGTCCGCGTTTGGTCGCCACGAACTCGGCGTACCGCCGCAGCCACCGCGCCAGCGCCTCGCCGGGTTCGTGCTCGGCCGCCAGGGTGGCGGCGGCGTCGGCGCAGGCGTCGATCTCGTGTCGGAACACGGCCACGACCAGGTCGGAGCGCTGCGGGAAGTGGCGGTAGACGGTGCCGAGGCCGACGCCCGCCCTGGCGGCGATCTCCCGCACCGGAGCATCGACGCCGGAGTCGGCGAACACCGCCTTCGCGGCCTCGCGCACCGCATCGATGTTGCGTTGCGCGTCGGCGCGCACGCGACGTGCCGTACCGCCTGATGCCGTCGATGGCCCCGGATTGTCGTTGTGCTCGATCGGCTTCTGGCCCATGCGGTTCCTCCTCTTGCATAACTGGAACGATGTTCCGTATAGTTCTGGAACACAGTTCCAATTGTATGGATGGTACGGCACCGCGGCGGTGCCGTACCGCGCACGCGCACCTTCGGGAGATCAGTTATGCAGTACCGCACGTTGGGCCGAACAGGGATCAAGGTCAGTCCCTACTGCCTGGGCGCCATGATGTTCGGGGCCGTCGGCAACCCCGACCACGACGAGTCGATCCGGATCATCCACAAGGCTTTGGACGCGGGGATCAACTTCATCGACACCGCCGACATGTACTCACACGGCGAGTCCGAAGAGATCGTCGGCAAGGCACTCGAGGGCCGACGGGACAATGTCGTACTCGCGACCAAGGCGCACCTTCCCATGGGGGAATATCCCAACCAGCAGGGCAATTCACGGCGCTGGCTCGTTCGCGAACTCGACGACTCGCTGCGCAGGCTGCGGACCGATCACGTCGACCTGTTCCAGATCCACCGGCCCGCGCCGGACACCGACGTGGAAGAGACCCTCTCCGCTCTCACCGACCTGATCCGCGCGGGCAAGGTCCGGGCCATCGGCACCTCCTCCTTTCCCGCGACGGACATCGTCGAGGCGCAGTGGATCGCCGAACGTCGCGGCCTGCAGCGTTTCCGAACTGAGCAGCCGCCCTACTCGATCCTCGACCGCGGCATCGAACGTGAGGTGCTGCCGGTCTGTCAGCGCTACGGGATGGGCACGCTGGTCTACAGCCCGCTGGGCGGCGGCCTGCTGACCGGCCGGTACCGCAAGGGGCTGCAGACGACAGCCACCGGGCGAGCTTCGGGTTCGAGCACCTGGGCGATGAGCGTCGGCTCGATGCTGTCGAGCAACTAGTCCCGCTCGCGCAGCAGGCGGGTCTGCCGATGACTCACCTGGCCATCGCATTCGCGATCGCCCACGCCGGGGTGACCTCGGCGATCATCGGACCGCGCACCATGCAACACCTCGACGACCTGCTCGCGGGCACCGAAGTCACCCTCGACGACGAGATCCTCGATGCGATCGACGAGATCGTCCTACCCGGCACCGACGTCGGCAGACTCGACATGGCCTACGTACCACCGGCCATCTCGAACGTGAGCCTGCGGCGCCGCCCGGCCGGCGAGCGCACCGCCGCCTGAGGCGGTGCCGGTCGCGGGCGGGTAATGCGAGTACCCATCGCCAGGATGTCATCGTGACCCGGGTCTGCGCTGATCACAGGCCTGATTTCTCGTGCTGACGGGTGTCCCGAAGGCGAGTTGTGGTGGTTGGCCGAGCACTCGAGACTGATTGGTATGGACCATCTCAGGTACGCCGGATATGTACCGGCCGAATACCGTTCGTTGTCCTTGCCTGCGCCGACCAGCATGTGGTGGCCCTGGCGGGGACGGCGTGTACACATCGCGCGCGCCGAGGTGCCCGACGCGCGGGTACGCGTGCTGATGATTCACGGTGCGGGCGGCCATGCCGGTCTACTGTGGCCATTCGCCGCCGTGGCCGCGCACGAGGGCGTCGAAGCGATGGCAGTGGATCTGCCGCTCTACGGCGACACGGTCGAACCGCGGCCCGCGGCGGTGCGATATCGCGACTGGGTGGATCTGCTGACCCAATTCGTCTGCGCTGAAACCGAATCCGACGATCGTCCGCTGGTGCTGTTCGGCGCAAGCATGGGCGGAATGCTCGCCTATGAGGCAGCGGCACGCACCCGCGCGGTCGCGCACGTCGTAGCGACCTGCTTGCTGGATCCGGTCGACCCCGATGCCCGGCGCGCTGCCGCCCGCTGGTCGGCGACCGGCGGGATCGCTCCCGCCTTGCTCGCCGCCGTCGAGCCGGTCCTGGGCGGGATTCGGGTCCCGATCCGCTGGATGGTGGACATGAAGAATATGAGTCTCGACCCGAAGCTGTCCCGGTTGTGCGCGATGGACCCCAGAGGCGGTGGGGTCAGCGTTCCACTCGGCCTGCTCGCCGACTTCCTGCGTTTCCGGCACACGCCGCCGGAGGATTTCACCGCCGCACCGGTGACCCTGGTGCATCCGGCCGCGGACCGCTGGACAGCGCCGCAGCTGAGCATCCGGTTCCTCGATCGGATCGCCGCACCTACGCGGTCGGTGTTGTTGGCAGGCTGCGGTCACTTTCCGATCGAGGAGCCCGGCATCATCCAGCTCGCCACGCAGCTGCGCGACGTGCTGGAAACGGTTGCGAAAACCGCTGGTCGACCGTCACGTTCCGGCATCGGGGACGAGTCGCAGAGCCAGCGCCACGAGATGCTCGGTGGTGAGGGTGTGCCGAGGTGACACCCTGTGCACCTGGGCGTCGACCGTATGCACGAGTATTCGCGCGGTCAGTTCGGCGTTCTCGCCGCCGCGCCCGCACCGGTCGAGGTGGAAGGCAACCTCATCGACGAGGTAGTCCTCGAATGCCCGCAGCATGTGCAGGTCTGCCGGCGCCTGCGGCGCGAGTCTGTGCATGAGCGCGTGCAATGCGGGCCGGTCCCGGTGGAGTTCTACCACGGCGTCGAGGATTACCCGCAAGGTCTCCTCGAGCGGTGGCGTGGCGGTGCGTAACTCCGCGAACACCCTGCCGAGTCGGGTACCGGCTTCCGCAACATGCCGTTCGGCCAGGACACGCAATAGAGCATGCTTGTTCGGGAAGTACTGATACAGCGTCCCGATCGAGACCCCGGCTCGTTCGGCAATACGATTGGTGGTTGCGGCCAGCCCTTCCCGGGAGAACATCTGCGCGGCCGCTTCCAGCAACGTATCCACCATTTCACGGGACCGTTGCTGCCGCGGAGTACGTCGCGGACCATCAACCATGTCACCAGCACAGTAGCAGCGAGAAGGTGACCTGCGGCCCGGTCGCGGGATGAGCGGGCCGGTTCGGCGCCCGGCATTTCATGCATGCCGGGCGCCGAACGGGTCAGCAGAGGGGTTGTACCGAGCCGGCGAACTGGCCCGTGAGCAGGCACCACAGATTGCGCCATGGGGAATTCGGGCCGGGTGCGGACTGGCTTGCCGAGCCGGATTCGGCCGCGTGCGCCGCCGGGATCGCGGTTGTGTGAGCGGTGCCGAGCAGAGCGGCCGCGATCGCGAGAGCGACGGTGGTGCGTTTGACGTACATTCGTACCTACCTAGGGTCGGGTTGGTGCGGTCAGTATCGTCGGCCGATGCTGGGTCCGGGCAGCCCCGAACTCCGCTGGCAGCAGATCAGGTGGCGGCTGGTTCGGTGACCGGATCCCGTTGCGTCACAGGGGATTGCGGCATTCGGGCGGCCATACCGACCAGGCCCGCGAGCGCGGCGACCGCTGCTGTCACGTACCATCCGCGCTGAAAGGCGGCGAGCGTCGCCTCCGGCCCCGCGGGCGAGCCGAGCGCCGCGACCAGAACGGCCACGCCGACGGCGAGGCCGATCTGCCGCGCCATGCTCAGCACTGCGGACCCGGTGGCGAATCGCTGAGGTGGCAATCCGCTGGTCCCCGCCGCGAAGGCGGTCGGTAGCGTCAGCCCGACGCCGATGCCGCTGACCACCATGCCGCCGAGCAGTCCGCCGACGTAGTCGGGTTGCAAAGTGATCGCCTGCGCCCACCACAGCATGGCCGCCCCGAAGATGATGCCGCCTGCCGCGATGACCGGCCCGGCGCCGATCCGGCCGATCAGGCGCCCCGCCAGAACTGCCACCACCGGCACCATCAGCGGCCCCGGCGCGATCGCCAAGCCGGTGCGCAGCGCCGACCAACCCCAGACGTTCTGCGCCCACAACACCACCGAAAGCAGCATCGCGCCGAACGCGACATTGAAGAACACCGCGTTGCCGGTCATCAGTGCGAAGTTGGGGGCGCGCAACAGCGCCGGGTCGACCACCGGGCTGTGGTGGCGGGCCGAGGAGACGACGAACGCGACCGTCAGAAGCGCCGCGGCGGCGAAGGCGGCCAGTACCCCGGCCGCCGACCAACCCCAGTCCTCGCCCTTGACCAGTCCCAGCACGAGGGCGGCGATCGCACCGACCAGCAGCGTCGCACCGGCCAGATCGGGCAGCCTTCCTCCGTCACCGGGCGGGTCGGGCAGCATCCGCAGTCCGGCCACCACCGCGACCAGCCCGATCGGCACGTTCACCAGAAACACCCAGCGCCAGCCGAATTCGACCAGGACACCGCCCAGCACAGGCCCGAGTGCCGCGCCGAGCCCACCGAACGCGACCCACAGTCGCACCGCGGCGGCGCGCCGCTGCGGCGGGCTCGCGGCCAGCACCAAGCCGAGCGACGCCGGGGTCAGCAGGGCGCCGCCGACCGCCTGGATCACGCGGAACACCACTAGCGACCCGACGTCCCACGCGGTCGCGCACAGCGCCGATCCGATGACGAACACCGCGAGTCCGAGCAGAAATGTGGTGCGGATGCTGCTGCGATCACCGAGTCGCCCCGCGGGGACGAGCAGCGCGGCGAACACGATCGCGTAGGCGTTGAGCACCCAGGACAGTCCGGCGAGCTCCGCTGCGGCGAAGTCGGCCGCCATGTCCGGCAGCGCGACGTTGACGATGAACAGGTCCAGGCTCGATAGCAGCACGCCGACCGAAACGATGGCGAGCACGATTCGGAAGTCGGCGGCGGGCCGGCTCGCGGCCGTGGCAGGGGAATGCACGATTGTCTCCGTTCAGCCGAGTACGCGGCGGGTCTGCCGGGCCGAGGCGAGCAACTGCCCGTCCTGGTTCCAGATCGAGATGTCGTCCACCGACCAACCGCTCCCGGTCGAGGCGTTCGCGGCGCGCACCAGCACGGGCTGACCTCCGGCGGGCTCACGGTGCAGGTACATCGACTGCGCCACGGTCGGGACCGCGACGGGTGCGCGCAGGGTGGGGAACACGGCGGGCGGCAGCGCGTCGGCGAGGATGGCGAGCGTCGCCGCATTCGTCGGCAGTTCGGGCACCAGGCTGATCCACGCGCACATCATGCGTTCGTCCGCCCCGGTGAGCGGCAGCGGTCCCGCGCAGGGGCGAATGTCGAAATGAGCTCCTACCGGCACGATTTCCGGTGGGAGGTTGAACTTCGCACATGCTTCGGGGCGGGGTACCTCCGGTGCGGGCTCTCCTGCGTAATCATCGACGCCTGTCGACACCGTGCGTCCGAGCGTGATGGAAGCCGCGGCGATCGGACTGCCATCTTGGTCGGCTCGCATCTCCAGGGCGGCGGTGCTGCGGCCGACCGTGTGCTCCCTCGCACGGAAAGTCAGCGCGCCTTCCGTGGGACGGCCGAGAAAACGCAGGTCTACCGCCCGCACCGGCAGCGGATCGGTAGCCGCTTCGTGCGCCGCTTCTATGAGCAACGCGGCGATCACGCCGCCGTGTGGTCCGGTCCAGCCGCGCCAGGTGCGGTCGACGCGCGCCTGCCACCCGTCGCCGGTCCGGGTCAGCGCGAATTCCTCGGCGAGCGTGCGCCCAGTGAGTTGCATCATGCAACGAACCATAGGATAGTGAGTTCTATGAAGCAACTGACTATGCTGACGGGTATGCGCAGGACGAGCTTCGAGGACATGAACTGCTCGCTGGCCCAGTGTCTCGAGGTGGTCGGGGAGTGGTGGACGCTGCTGATCGTGCGCGACGCGCTGTTCGGCGTGACGCGCTTCGACGACTTCCGCGCCCGCTTGGGTATCGCGCGCAATGTGCTGACCCAGCGGCTCGAGCATCTGGTCGATCACGATGTGCTGACCCGAGAGCCCTACCAGGACAACCCTGTTCGCTACGACTACCGCCTGACTCCGAAAGGGCGTTCGCTGTGGCTGGTGGTCACGGCCATGCGCCAATGGGGCGACGAATGGGCGGCCCCGGACGGTCCCCCCGTGCAGACACGGCACACCGGTTGCGGACACCTGGTAACCATCGAGCCGGTGTGCTCCGAGTGCGGAGAGCGCGTCGGCACCCGAGACCTGCGCCCGGTCCTCGGACCGGGCGCCAAGGACCCGTCCCTCCTCCCGTCCGGCTGATCGCTGCCCGCGCGGCACGGCGGGCGATCCGGCGTTAGGCTGCGGCGGTGGCGGACGGGCGAGTGCGGCAGTTGATCGACACGGTGGCGTGGGTGCGGATCGAGGGCGGACGGATCCTGTGCGCCAGACCGCGCGGCAAGGACGTCTTTTACATCCCCGGCGGCAAACGCGAGGGTGGCGAGACCGATATCCAGACGCTGCTGCGCGAGATCGAAGAGGAGCTCACCGTCGCGCTGCTGCCGGAGACCGTGGCGCACGTGGGCACCTATGAAGCCGTGCACGGCCCTGCGGACGCCGCGGTGGTGCGGATGAGTTGCTACACCGCCGACTATCGCGGGACGCTCGCCGCAAGCAGCGAGATCGAGGAGGTCGCGTGGTTCGGCTACGCCGACCGCGCTCTTGTTCCGCCGGTCGACCAGTTGCTGTTCGACGATCTGGTGAACGTCGGTCTGCTGCGGTGAATCGCGGGCCGAACAGCGCTACCGTCGGCGCTATGGCGTGGCTTCGGGCACTTCTGCGGTATGCGGGATATGCGCTGTGGGCATTGCCGCTGGCGGGACGACGGATTCCGACCCGGTTGCGGGTGCCGCGGCGGATGCTGGGTGAATCCGTTCTACCGCACAAATTCTCGCTAGCCCGGTCGGTACTGCATTCGCTGCTCAGTGGCGGCGTCGGCCTGCTGGCCTGGTTCCTGGCATTTCTCGCGGTGATCGCCGCGATCCGGGGCATCTGCTATCCGCTTGTCGCGAGCGGCAACCTCGAAGGATCCTGGGGCGGGCCGACATTGGCCGGCGCCTGGGCGGTGCACGCCCTGCTCGGCGTCGGCCTGCTGCCGGTGTGGCTGCTGGTCCTGGCTGGGCTCGGCGCGTTCCAAGTGCGCCTGACCCGCGGCCTGCTCGGCCGGAACGGGCCGTGGTGGCCCGCTCCGATCGCGGTGGCATTGGCCGCGGGAGGTGCGCTGCTGTTCTTCGCCTGGCTGCGCCAAGTGTGAGCGTTCACGCGCAGGAATCCTCTGGCAGCAGAAGTTGCAGGAGCGGTCTACTCAGGTGGTGGCATGCGCGCGCTGCGCGCGTTGGATCAGATGCTCGACGAGAGTGAGCAGCACGGTCTTGCAGGAGTTGCGGTCGCGGGCGTCGCACAGCATGACCGGGGTGACCGCGTCGAGGTCGAGCGCGTCGCGCACCTCATCGATCGTGTAGTGCGGCGCCCCGTCGAAGCAGTTGACCCCGACCATGAACGGCAGGCCGCGGCGTTCGAAGAAGTCCACGGCGGCGAAGGAATTGCCCAGCCTGCGGGTGTCCGCGAGCACCACGGCGCCGAGCGCGCCCCGCGCGAGTTCGTCCCACAGGAACCAGAAGCGGTCCTGGCCGGGGGTGCCGAACAAGTAGAGCACCAGGTTGCGGTCGATGGTGAGCCTGCCGAAGTCCAGCGCGACCGTGGTCGTGGACTTCTGCTCGACGCCGGAGAGGTCGTCGATGCCGGTGCTCATCTCGGTGATCAGCTCTTCGGTGCGCAGGGGCGCACATTCGCTGATCGCCGAGACCATGGTGGTCTTGCCCACGCCGAACCCGCCGGCGACGAGAATCTTGACCGAGGCGGCCAGCTGCGGCGTGCCGCTCGGGTCAAATTTTACGGATTCCATCCAGTACCGCTCGCAATATCTTGAGGTCATCGGGGCCGGCCTCCGTCGGAACGGGGGCGCGGAAGATCAATTGCCCATCGCCGATCAGATCACCGACGAGGATCTTGGTCACCGCGAGCGGCAACCGCAACTGTGCGGACACTTCGGCAACGGTCTGTGAAACCCGGCATAGCCGAAGAATATCCAGATACTCCGGTTCGAAACGTCGCTGGGCGGGCGCTGAGTGGTCGACGACCACGGACGTGAGCATGTCCAGTTCGGGTCCGGAGTTGGCGGTACGTCCCCGCGTGAGCGCATAGGGACGAACCAGCGGACCTGCCGCTTCGTCGAACCAGGGCTCACGCGGGTTGGTCATGGCAGGTTGGGCTCGACCTGTCCGACGAGGTCCTGCCGCGGTGTGGTGGATAGGTAGCTGCCGACGCGCTGGACGGTCAAGTTCATCTCGTAGGCGACCATGCCGAGGTTCGCCGACTCGGTCGCTTGCAAAGCCAGGCACGCGTTGTCGCCCGCGGAGGTGACGAACAGCACCGCGCGGTCGAGTTCGATGACGGCCTGGCGGACGCCGCCGCCGTCGAACCGGTTGCCCGCGCTGCGGGCCAGCCCGTAGAGCGCCGAGGACATCGCGCCGAAGTGTTCGGCGTCCTCGCGGCTCATGCCGCCGGAGCGGCCCAGTAGTAGACCATCGGTGGACAGCACCACCGCGTGGCGCACGCCCGCCAGCCGGTCGACGAGATCATCCAGCAGCCAATTGAGATCACCTGCGGCAGAAACGGACACCCCTAGCCTTCCTGTTCATCCGAAATGACGGCGCGACGGCCCTGCCGCGTCCCGTTCTCGATGGCGGACATCAGATCGCGGGCCTGTTCGGCGGAGCGTGCGGGCTGCGCGGACGCGGCCAGCTCCTGGACCGGTTGCGCCAGTTGCGGTGCGAGATTGGTCTGTCGATTTCGCCGGGGCAGCGCGGGGCGGCCGTCCGGGCCGGGCTCGGACGGCGCCTCGGTGAACGGCCGTGGTCCGTAGCGCGACGGACTCGCCGGTGCGCTGGTCGCCACCGGCGATGCGCCGGTCGGCGTGGGATCCGCCGCACCCGTTGGCGCGGCGCCGTTGTGCTTACCCGGATCGGTGAGCTCCGCCGGTGTCGGCGGCGCGTCGGTCTCGCCGGTGATGAGCGCGGTCGGAATGATCACGATCGCCTTGATCCCGCCGTAGTCGGAATCCGATAGCCGCACCGCGATGCCATGACGCGCGGCCAGCTGGGCGACCACGAACAACCCCAGCCGCGAGTCGGCAGACAAGGCGGCCACCCCGAAGTCGGGTGGGTTGCGCAGCATCTCGTTCGTCTTGACGACCTCGGCCTCGGACATGCCCATGCCCTGGTCGGCGATCTCGACCACCACGCCCTTGCCGACTACGTTGCCGGTCACTTCGACACGCGATTGCGGCGGGGAGAACGAGGTGGCGTTGTCCACCAGTTCGGCGAGCAGGTGGATGAGGTCGGCGACCACGGCGCCGAGCACCTGAGTCTCCGGCAGCCGGGTCACCCGGACTCTGGCGTAGTCGAGAGTCTCGCCGACCGCGCTGCGCACCACGTCCCTCAGCGGAACGGGGTTGCGCCACTGCCTGCCCGGCTTGCCGCCGCCGAGAATGGTGAGATTTTCCGCGTTGCGCCGCCCCCGGGTGGCCAGATGGTCGAGGCGGAAGAGCGTGTCGAGCAGGGCAGGGTCTTCCTGCCGCTGTTCGGCCTCGTCGAGGATCTCCAGCTGCCGGTGCACCACGATCTGGCTGCGGTGCGCGATGTTCAGGAACACCGCCTTCACACCCTCGCGGGTGCGGGCTTCGGCGACCGCGGCGCCAACGGCCGCGGAGTGTGCGTGCTGGAACGCCTTGGCGACCTGGCCGATCTCGTCATGTCCGTAGTCCAGGTCGGGGGATTCGGCTGCGGGATCGACGGTTTCGCCGTCGCGCAGTCTGCGCATCATGTCCGGCAGTCGCTCGTCGGCCAGCGCGAGTGTCTCGCCGCGCAGCCGCTTCAGCCGGCGGATGACGCGGTTGGCGATGACCACCGCGACGAGAAACGCCAGCCCGCTCACCAAGAGCACGCCGCCGCCCGCGACGGCGGATCTGGTCGCCGCGGCAGCCGCCTTGTCCTCGGCGAGTTTCTGCGAGGCCCGGTTGTGCCCGGTCCAGGCGTCGACGAGGCCGCGGCTGACTTCGGCTGCGGCACTCTGCCATTCCTGCGTATTCAACGGCAACGGGGCCGGGCCCGCAGGACGCGCGCCGGTACCGGACGTGCTCGGGCTGGCCGAACCGGTCGGGGCCGGGGCGGGCGCCATGGCGCGCTGGGCGATGGCGTTCTCCATCGCGGTCAGCTGCTGCCAGGCCGTCCCCGCGGTCAGCGCTTGGAGATGCCGCTGCTCCGCGCCCTCGAGTTCGGCGCTGAGCGCAGCGATCTCGGTGTGGTAGAAGCCGATCTGCCGGAGGTATTCCTCCACGGGGATGACCGGGGGGTTGGTGGGGTCGCTGAATATCGCCCCGAGCGCGTTGCTGCGCGCCATCGCCTCAGTGGCGTTGAACAACCGCATGCCGGTGGCGATTCGCAGGGCGATCTCGCTGTCCGGTGCGGTCTGCTCGGCGACTTTGGTGCCCACCGAGATGACGTCGAGCAGCCTGTTGAAGAACAGGTAGGCGTCCGCGGGCGGCAGCGCGGCCGCGTCGACCCCGGAACGCACCGCCGTCATGTGCTGCAGGAGCGTGGTGAAGCCGGCGACGTTGTCGCCCAGCTTCGAGTCGTCGACCTCGCGGATGCCCTCGCCGGCCGCGACGAGACCACGCAGGGCCGCGTCCAAGCGCGTCCGCGCGGGGCCGAGGGCGGGTGCGGCGGTGCCGTCGCCGGAGAGCTGGGCGAGCGTGAGGTGGCGTTCCAGTTGGACCGCTTCCATCATTTCCCTGGTCGAGGGGATGGCCTTCTGGTTCTCCGCGGCCCAGTCCTTCGCCTTCGTTCCCTCGGCCACCAGATAGCTCGCAGCGCCCACGCCGACGACAAGCAGAGTCAGGCTCGGGATGAGCGCGATCGCCAGAATCCGGGTCCGGACCCCGAGCCTCGCTCTGAACATCGGCACAACGTAATTCACGAACCCGGTAAACCGAGCCTCCTGTCCCGATGAGCGAGACTCGATTTGACCGAGGCCGGTCCGCTGTGGTTCTTGCCGATGAAAATTATTGCCTCCGTGCATAACTGGAGAGGATGGTAGTGGACCTGTGGCTGCGTGTCGCCGCAGCCACGGTGGCCGATACGGAAGCGGCGGGTCCGGCGACTTCATGGCGGCGGGTGCGCGGCGTAGATTGTGTGTATCCCGGAGTTACTCACAAGTAGGAGGCGACGATGCCCGCCCCGAAAGCCGACGTATTCGACCGCCTGAGCGCGCTGGCCGCGATCGAGGCGTCCACCGAACGGCAGCACAAGACGATCGCTGAGACGTTTACCGGCAACCCGCTCGGCAGCGTGCCGGTGGGCGCCGCGTCCGATGTCACGGCCGCATTCGACAAGGCCCGCGTGGCGCAGGAGCGCTGGGCGGCGCGGCCGGTGGCCGAACGCGCCGCGGTGCTGGAGCGCTACCGCGCACTGGTCGTTCGGCACCGCGAGTTCCTGATGGACGTGGTCCAGGCCGAGACGGGCAAAGCGCGCTGGGCGGCCCAGGAAGAAATCATCGGCCTGATGTTCGCGGCCCGCTACTTCGCCAAGGTCGCACCCCGCTTGCTGGGCGCCCACCGGGTGTCGGGCGCCTTCCCGGTGCTCAACCGCGCGTCCGTTCGTTCCCTGCCCAAGGGCGTGGTCGGCGTCATCGCGCCGTGGAACTACCCCCTGCTGCTCTCGATCGGCGATTCCATTCCGGCGCTCATCGCGGGCAACGCCGTGGTGGTCAAACCCGACAGCCAGACCCCGTTCTCCACACTGGCCGGCGCGGAATTGCTCTACCAGGCGGGTCTGCCGCGCGAGCTGCTCGCGGTCGTGCCCGGCCCGGGCGCCGTGGTCGGCACCGCGATCGTCGACGCCTGCGACTACCTGATGTTCACCGGTTCCTCGCAAACCGGCCGCCACCTGGCCGAGCAGTGCGGCCGCAGGCTGATCGGCTTCTCCGCCGAACTCGGCGGCAAGAATCCGATGATCGTCGCCAAGGGCGCCGACCTGGACAAGGCCGCCACGGCCGCCGTGCGCGCGTGCTTCTCCAATGCCGGACAGCTCTGCATCTCCATCGAGCGGCTCTACGTCGAGCGGGACGTCGCGGAGGCGTTCACCGAGAAATTCGTCGCCGCGGTGAACGCCGCGAAACTCGGTGCGGCCTACGACTATTCGACCGACATCGGCAGCCTCATCTCCGAAGCGCAGGTGGAGACGGTGTCCAAGCACGTCGCGGACGCCACCGCCAAGGGAGCGAAGGTGCTGACCGGCGGCAACGCCCGCCCGGATCTGGGTCCGCTGTTCTTCGAGCCGACGGTGCTGGCCGAGGTGACCGACGAGATGGAGTGCGGCCGGAACGAGACTTTCGGGCCGCTGGTATCGATCTATCCCGTCGACAGCGTCGACGAGGCTGTGCGGCTGGCCAATGACACCGAGTACGGCCTCAATGCCTCGGTCTGGGCGGCGAGCAAGTCCGAGGGTGAGCGCATCGCGGCGCGGTTGCACGCGGGCACCGTGTGCGTGGACGAAGGCTACGCACCGGCCTGGGGCACCACCGCGGCTCCGATGGGCGGCATGGGCATCTCCGGTGTCGGCCGCCGCCATGGCCCCGATGGCCTGCTGAAGTTCACCGAACCGCAGTCCATCGTGGTGACCAGGTTCCTGAATCTCGATGCGCCGAAGCTCTTCCCGAACCGCATGTGGCAGCCGTTCCTGATGATCATCGCCCGCATCCTGCGCTACCTGCCCGGACGCTGACGCACGATGTCCGCCCGGGTGGTCGTGCCCACCCGGGCGGACACCCCGCCGGCTCGCTGACGCAGCTCAAGCCAACCGGTCGGCTCCGGTGCGCGGCGGCCCGCCGTCCGCCAGCGCTGCTGCTTCCTCGTCGGTGAGCAGCCGTGTCCTGATGACGAAGTGGGCGTCCTCGGGCGGGCAGCCGCCGGGTCCGTCGACCACGTCCAGGGTCAGATGGGTGTGCTTCCAGCGTTCGTATTGCTCTGCGCCCACCCAGAATTCGGTGTGCCACGGCAGGTTGCCCACCAGCACGTCCGCGCCGCCGATCCGAGCCTGGCGGATGGGCAGGCACCTCGGCGAGTTCCCGTCGCGGTATCCGCCGGACTGGTGGAACAGCACCGCGCCGTGCTGTTCGATCATGCGGCGCAACACGATCCTGGCCCGATCGGTGATATCCACCCGGCGGACTCGCCGCGCCAGCGCCGCGCCGTCCGTCGGGCGGCGATGGCGTGGGCGTAGGGGGTCGGATAGCCGACGCTGCCGTAGGCCCGTCCCCGCTCTGGTGTAGGTCATGATTCCTCGCAGATCTCTCGGATCGGGCCCACTATGGTCGGCCGAGGTTGGCGCGAGGTTGGTGCTAGTCGCGCAAGGCGGTATGCAGCCGGGCGGCAACCACCGCACGGCGGACGTCGTCGCGCGGCAGCAACCGCAATGCGTGCTCGTGCACCTCGACATCGGCCGGGACGCGCTCGCCGAACGCCACCGCGTGCTCGGCGCGGTCACTGGCGAGCACTGCGGTCCGCACGCCCACGTCGAGATAGTGGCGCCACTGCAGCACGCCGGGGGTCTCCGATCCGGGCAACAGCGGACCGCGATACAGCCAAACCGCCGAGGTGGTATCGCCCGCCCTGATGGCAGCGAGCAGGTCGACGGCGTCGCAGGCCACGGGGCCGGTCAAAACGTAACGGCGATTGCTGATTTCGCCGCCGGTGGCACGGCGCAGATGCGAGACGTCGGCCTTCAGGGTGCTCGTAGAGACCGAGCGATCGCCATAGATGGCGTCGTGCAACTGCTCGGGGGTGAAGCCGTCCGGCTGGAGTGCCAGCAGCGCGAGGATCTCCAGTTGCCGGGGCGGCAGCCGCAGCGGTCTACCGTCGCGCGAGAGGCGGGCGGTGCCGAGGCATTCCAGCCGCACGCCCGGTGCCGGTGCGGGCTCGGCGGAACGCAGCATCGTCTCCGCCGCCGTGGCCAGCGCGCGGACCGAGGTGAGCACCGCGGGGTGGGACCGGTCCCAGGAACTGGACAGATCCAGCACGCCGAGCACCCTGCCGTCGGGCCCGTGGATCGGTGCGCAGTAGCAGACCCAGCCGTGCAGCGCGGCCACCAGATGCTCGGCGGAGAACACCGACGCCGCGCGCTCGCTGTGCAGCGAGAGCGCCACACCGTTGGTGCCCATATGGCTTTCGTCCCAGCATCCGCCGGGCGCGAAGTTCACCTGCTCGGCTTGCCTGCGCAGTGTGCGATCACCGCAGGACCACAGGACGGTGCCGGCGGGGTCGGTGACCACGGCCAGGTAGCCGGAATCCTCGGTGAGGGCGTGCAGTTCGCCCGCCAGCGTCGTCACGGGTCCCCGCAGTGCGGACGCGGCCCACCGGTCTGCGACATCGTCCACTCCGGGCGCGACCGTGCGACTGGGATCGACGGTGCGCAGTGAACGCCGCCAGGATTGCGCCACGTCAGTGCGAAGCACCGTGTTCGGGGGTGCGGGCGGGGGTGTGGTGTGTGGAGCCGTCGCCCAGCGCTCCCATTCTCGTTCGAGTTCGGTCCGCTGCTCTGTCAGGGTGCGGAACTGCGCCACGTGGAAGACCCATCGTCGTCGTGTGAGCTCATATTCGCTCTCTCATTGTGGCGGACGCCGGTGAGGAGCGTTACAGAGTGACACAGACCGGTCGGTCGCTACGGGTTTCGGGCAGCACGCGCCCCGGCTTAGGCTTGCTGTCCATGGCGACCGTTTCGCGGCGGGCGCGTCTCGCCGATGTGCACGAGGTGGCCTCCGGCATGCCGCACGTGACACGCATCGAGGGACCGCGGGGCAACCCGATCTATCAGGTCGGGGGGAAGTCGTTCGTGTTCTTCCGGAATCCGCGTCCGGATGCGGTGGATCCGGTGACCGGCGAGCGGTACACCGACGTCATCGTGGTGTGGGTGCCGTCGGAGTCGGACAAGCAGGCACTGGTGCAGGACCCGGACTCGCCGTTCTTCACCACCCGGCACTTCGACGGGCATCCCTCGGTGCTGGTGCGCGCCGGCCGGATCGGCGAGCTGAGCCGTCAGGAGCTCACCGAGGTGATCCAGGATGCCTGGCTGGCCCGGGCCTCGCGCAAGCGGGCGGCGGACTGGCTCGCCGCCCATCCGCCGCGCTGACCCGCGCCGGTCACTTGCGGATGAAAATGCCTGCTACATCGGCGTTCTTGATCGGGGTGTCGGTATTGGCCTGAGCGCCGCACAGCAGGTCGACCGAGACCATCGTGGCGTCCACCACGGTGCCCGCCGGCTCGCGGTCGTCTTTGCTCTGCTGTTTGACGAACTTGGTGATCGTCGTGCGCTTGGTGTCCTGATCCTGCTTGACGTACTCGCTGCACGAGGTGTCGCCGCCGCGGTTGAGCGCGCGCTCGATATCGGTGCAGCCCGCAAGCACCATGGCGACCACCGCGATCCCCAGGCCGGCTCGTCCGGTCCGTGACAGCGTGGCGTTCATGGGCTCCTCCTGAAGGGTTCGGCCGCGGCGACATCCGCCGCGATCGCAGTACACCCTAAGGCCCTGCCGCGCCCGTCACGCGCGGAAGACGCACAGCGGAACGTTCATCTCCGCCGGGGTGAGCGAACCATGATGGCCGACCAGCCGCGACTGCAGCGGCTCGATACCGCTGCGGATGATCCCACGCCGCCCGCGGGCGACCACGACGAGATCGCCGATGCGCTCGGCGTTCGTGGGGGTGACCGTCGGGCCGAACCAGCACCGCGCCACCGCCTCGTCCCTGGTGAGCACCTCGAAATCGGCGCCGAGCGTGTCCTGCCAGGTCGCTGCGACGTCGGCGGCCGCGCCGGCGACGGTGTAGACGTGCCGGGCGCGGGCCTCGCCGCCCAGTTCGCGGACGCCCTCACGCAACGCGTCGGTGGTGTCGAAATCGACCCGTCCGTCCAGTTCCACCATGCCGTGATCGGCGGTGACGAGCAGCGCCGCGCCGGGCGGCAGCTGCTCGGCCAAGGCGGCGGCGAGCCGGTCGGCGTTGGCGAGCTCCAATTCCCAGGAGCGGGACGAGGGACCGCGCACATGCCCGGTCAGATCGAGTTCGCCGTGATAGGTGTAGACCAGCGAGCGCGACCCGCACCGCACCGCCTCCGCCACGTTGGCGACGAGATCGCCGAAGGAGAACTGCGGGCGGAATTCGCAGCCCCGCAGGACCGCCCTGGTCAGCCCAGAGCCGGCCTGATCGTGCGGCGAGACCTGGGCGACCGCGATCCCGTCGGCTACGGCGCGTTCGAAAACCGTTGGCCGGGGCTGGAACTCCTCCGGCACGAGCTCGGCGCGCAGATCGGCTTTGCGCGGGTCGCCGTGCAGCCGCCAGGCCAGCGGATTCAACAGATGATCGTAGCCGGGGATGTTGAGCAGATAACCGACGATCCCGTGCTCGCCGGGCGGCGCGCCGACGCCGAGCGAGCCCAGGCTGGTGGCTGTCGTCGTCGGGAACCCGGCGGTCAGCGAGACGGGCGCGAGGCCGGACAGGAAGGGCGCCGCGGCGGGGTTCGCGGCGAGCGCGTCGTAGCCGAGCCCGTCGATCAGCAGGACGCAGACCCGGTCGACGCCGAGCTCGAGACCGAGGCGGTCCTCGGCGCCGGGGACGCCGAGTCCGGCCAGAACCGAGGGAAACAGATCGGCCAGAGAACTCGTACCGTAACGGGGCGCGACGAACACGAACGTCAGGATGTCAACGTCGGAGCCCGGATGGCAAGGGCATTCAGGCCTGGCCGGTCTCGAAGCGGCTCACCTTGCCGTCGCGCACGACGAACCGCCAGTTGGTGCGCATCGAGCCCCACCGCGAATTGGTGTAGTCGGCAACCAGTTCGGTCCCGTCGTCGCCGATGGATTCGACCTGCATGCGGGCGTTGCTGTAGAAGATCTCCGCTTCGGTCCACTGGGCGAGGTTGCGTTCCACACCGTCGTCGGACATGGTCGCGTCGTCGGTGAGCACCGCGTAGAACCGGTCCTGATCGTTGGCGTTGAGCGCGTCGACGAACTCCTGCACCGTCGGATCCAGCTGGGCGTTCATCCGTGTCGTCCTCTCGGATCGATGGGGGAACAATCAGGCAGCAAACCTCTGGCGTCTACTTTAGGTCAGCGGCGGGGTGCTGGGCTCGATCAGTGTGGTGAAGGTCCGCATGACATCGTCCACCAGATCCGACGCGGTGGTGCCGAACTGTATCGCGCGTTTTTCCAGCTGTCCGTCCAGCCACAGCGAGGCCAGGCCGTGCCCGAGCCCCCAGAACATGACCGCCAGCGTGTCGGCTTTGTCGGCGGGTAGTGCGCCCGCGCGCACACATTGGGCTATCGCGTCGGCAAGAACGCCGAACGCGGCATCGCCCGCGGCCATGGCATCAGGGTGCTTGTCCGGCTGGGAGAGCTCCGGCCGGAACATCAACCGGAAATAGGCCGGTTGCTCGCGGGAGAACCGGACGTAGGCGCGGGCCATCGCGCTGAGCGCGCCCATGGGCGTCGTCGCGTCGTCGCGGGCGGCGGTCAAGTACGCGCCGAGCGACTGGAAGCCCTGGGTGGACAGCGTCGCGAGCAAGGCGGCCCGGTCGGGAAAGTGATGGTAGGGCGCCGCGGTGCTCACTCCGGCCTCGCGGGCCACCCGGCGCAGGCTGACCGCGGCGAGTCCCTCGGTTTCGATCAAACGCAGGCAGGCCGCCAGCAGCGCGTCGCGCAGGGCGCCGTGGTGATAACTGGTCCGCGTCACCATCCGAGCGTATTCGACGCGCCCTGGACAACCTAACTATGCGGTGCTTAGATTATCTGAGCGGCGCTCAGATGAGCGCCGCGGTAGCCACTTCACGAGACGGATGGACACATGAGCACACGGGTATTGGTCACCGGCGCAACAGGATTCGTCGCCGGTCATGTCATCGCCGAGTTGCTGGAGCACGGCTACGCCGTGCGTGCGACAGTCCGCGACCTCGGCGCCACCGCCAAACGAGCGCACCTGGTCGAGCTGGCCGAGCGGATTGGGGGCGAACTGGAGTTCACTCGAGCCGACCTGGACCGCGACGACGGCTGGGCGGCCGCCGTCGCAGGCTGCGCCGCGGTCATGCACGTCGCCTCGCCGTTCCCGGCTGCTCCGCCGGACGACGAGGGTGAACTCATCGACACGGCCGTCGAGGGCACCCTGCGTGTCCTGCGCGCCTGCGCCGCTGCCGACGGCGTGCGCCGAGTGGTGCTGACCTCCTCGACCGCCGCGATCGCGTACGGCCACGCCGACCAAGCGCTGCGCACCGAGGCCGATTGGTCGGTGGTCGAACGCAGCGCGGCCTATCAGAAGAGCAAGACGCTTGCCGAGCGGGCGGCCTGGGACTTCGCCGGAAGCCTGCCCGTCGGCGGCAGGTTCGAGCTGGTCGTCATCAATCCCGGCATGGTGCTCGGGCCGGTGCTGTCCGAGGCGACGAGTACCTCACATGAACCGGTGCGCAGGCTGCTGGCCCGGGACATGCCCGGCTCGCCCCGGGTCGGCTGGGCCCCGGTGGACGTGCGCGATCTCGCGGTGGCGCACCGCCTCGCACTGGAAACGCCCGAGGCCGCGGGCAACCGCTACATCTGCGCGGGCGAGCACCTGGGAATGGGAGACATCGCGCGCATCCTCGCCCAAGAGTTCGGCCCGCGTGGGTTCCGGGTACCGACCAGGCAACTCCCGGACTGGGTGGTCCGATCGGTCGCGATCTTCGACAAGGGTGTTCGGCTGACCGTCCCGATGCTGGGACGCACCGAACAGCTCAGCGCCGAGAAGGCCCGTCGCGAGCTCGGCTGGAGCATGCGCCCGGTCCGCGAAACGGTATTGGACACCGCCGAAAGCCTGCTCCAGCACGGAATCGTCGCGGGGCCGGCCAAGCGGAATACCGCGTCGTCGGCGACTGCGAGCGTCTGAGGAGCGCCGCATGCTGATCGCGACACTGATCATCACCACGGCCGCCATCGTGCGGCGGTGGTTCGGACGCCGGGCCTCGGGGGCGGACTCCGCCGAACGGCGGCCTGCCGGGTCGGTCCGGCAGGCGTTACGCCGTCCCGTACCGGTGGCCGCGACCGTTGTGACGCTGCTCGGGATCGCCGTCGCGGCGGGCACGCTCACTCAGTGCTGAACCGACCGAGCGGGGGCCGGAGTGAACGCGCGTTGCCCGGTTCGCTAGACAAGACGCGTGACTGCGCAGCGCCCCTTCCGGTTCGGTGTCAACATGATGGTCCCCGAGTCCCGGTCGAAGTGGATCGAAAAGTGCCGTAAGGCAGAGGAACTGGGCTTCGACGTGGTCGGCGTCGCCGACCATCTCGGCCTGCCCGCGCCGTTCCCCGCGATGATCCTGGCCGCTGAGGCGACCGAGCGGGTACGGCTGAACACGTTCGTGCTCAACACAGCGTTCTACAACCCGGTGCTGCTGGCCCGAGACGTGGCCGGAGCCGATCAGTTCACCGACGGGCGAGTCGAACTCGGCCTCGGCGCGGGCTACGTGCAGGCCGAGTTCAAGACCGCGGGTATCCCCTTCGAGACCGGCCGCAAACGCGTCGAACACCTGGAGAACACCGTGATCACGCTGCGCGGCCTGTTCGCCGACCCGGAGTACCAGCCGCAGCCCGCCCAGCCGTCCGGCCCGCCCGTGCTCATCGGCGGCTGGGGTGATCGATTGCTGGCCGTGGCCGCCCGGCACGCCGACATCATCGCCTTCACCGGTGCGGCGGCCGCACGCAACGGCGGGCCGCTGCAGATGGCCGGACTCGCCGAAACCGCTGAACGCGTCGCCTATGTGCGAGAGCTGCTCGGTGCGCGGCTGGACCGGGTCGAGTTCAACATCCTTGTGCAGCGGGTGGTCCCGCCCGCCGAACGCGCGAGCGTGCTGGAGGTCTTCGGCCCCGCGTTGCCGCCGGACGTCGCCGACTCTCCCGAGGATCACCCCATCCTGCTCATGGGGACACCCGCGGAGATGGCCGACCGCCTGCGCGATCGCCGCGACCGCTACGGCATCAGCTACATCACCGTCCTCGAGGACAGCATGGAGAAGTTCGCGCCGGTCATCCAGCTTCTGCGCTGACCAGCCTCGCCGGGCGGGTGCGGGTCACGGCAGTGCGTCGATGATGACGCGAGGGTCGATCTGGCGCAGCCGCTTCGGCCGACCGGTCAGGCACGGCCAGTCCCGGGAGACCGCCTCGCGCGTGGCGTGGCCCGCCGCGATCAAGGCCCCCGCGCCGTGTCCCACCTCGAGCCGGTGGGCGGGCGCTGGATCGAACGACGGGATCAAGGTGTGCGGTAGGCCGACCAGCACGGCCAGGATATCCAGCCGGTCGTCCGGAATGTGGGTGCGCGCCGCCGCCAGGACGGTGCTCGGCACGACGATGGTGTTGCCCGCGTCGACCGTGGCCCAGACGACCGCGTGGGCGTAGGTGGCGCGATGGACGAATGCCAGGACCGCGGCGGCGTCCAGGACGACGCCGCCCAGCGCCGGGGCGGTCACGCCGTGCCGGCGCTCGGTTCGCTGGCCTCCTCCACGGATAGTGGCGGTAGGTTCTGGGCGCGGCCGGTCAGCTCGAAAGAGCGTCGGGCGCCGAAGATCGGCGTGTGCGCTCGACGCGACCGGGCGACGGCGTCGCCGGGCATCGTGACGGTGGCCCTTCGCGTTCTATGCTCCCGAGGCGACGGCATGCCACGACTCTAGCCCGCTGCCGCTGGGAGAGTCGATCACCCGGGCCGGCGCCACAGCAGGGTGTAGCGCCACATGAGCCGCCGTCGGATCCGGGCCCCGGGCAGGAGTTCGGCTGCGGCAGAGCGGATCTCGGCGTAGCTTTCACCGGGATCGCGTATCTGCGCGCCTGGACCGCCCACCCGGTGCAGGATGTCCATCGCCCAGATGGCGGGCAACAGCGGTGCGTAGTGGAAGTCGTTGCGGGGAGTCATGTTCCACAACCCGACCACGGCTAGTGTGCCGCCCGGCGCGACCAGGCGCCGCAGCGCGGACATGCCCTCGCGCAGCGGGACGTGGTGCAGCGTCGCCACGGTGGTCACAACGTCGAAAGTGCCTGGATACTCGAGGAAATCGGCTTCTTCGAGTCGCGCGCCGGTGGTGGCGGGCGCTTGCGCGAGGACGCCCGCGTCGACGTCGATCCCCGTGACGGCGAGCCCGCGGCCGGCCAGCTTGCCCGCCAACAGGCCGTCGCCGCAGCCGATGTCGAGCGCCGTGCGTGCCGAGCGGGTCACCTGCTTCAGCAGCCACGGGTGGTAGTGGGTGTTGTGGTTCCAGTAGGGGTCGCCGCGCACGTTTCTCACCCTAGTGGTGGCGGCGGCCGTCTCCATCGAAGCGCGGGCTGCTGATGCCACGCACGGCTCTCCGCTGCCTGGACGCATGCAGATCGCGCATTCCTCAGGATCTAATGTGATTTGCATCACATATTACGTGCCATTTTGTCGGTACCCGATGGCAAGGTGTTCGGTATGCCTTTCGCCGAATCCGCCGTAACTCCCGACGTCATCCGGGTCCTGAGAGCCAGCGAGCACAATCTGCGCGACGTCTCGCTGGAGATCCCCAAGAATAAGATCACCGTCTTCACCGGCGTCTCCGGTTCGGGCAAGTCGTCGATCGTCTTCGACACCATCGCCGTCGAATCGCAGCGCCAGCTCTACGCCACCTTTCCCGCGTTCATCCTCAACTTCCTGCCCCGCTACGAGCGCCCGCACGCGGAAGCGATCGAGAACCTCACCGCGCCGGTGATCATCGATCAGCAGCCGGTGGGCGGAGGGCCGCGCTCCACCGTCGGCACGATGACCGACATCTTCTCCATGGTGCGGGCCATGTTCGCCCGATTCGGTTCGCCCTCGGCGGGTTTCGTCTACAACTACTCGTTCAACGTGCCGCAGGGCATGTGCCCGGACTGCGACGGTCTCGGCGTCACCGTGCGCGCCGATCCCGATCGGCTGCTCGACCGGACCAAGTCGCTCAACGAGGGCGCGATCCTGCTGCCGGGTTATGGTGTCGGCAGCGGCGATTGGCAGCTGTACGGCAAGTCGGGGCGCTTCGACCCGGACAAGAAGCTGACGGACTACACCGAGGAGGAGTTCCACGATCTGCTCTACGGCACCGGCGGCAAGGTCGAACTGACCTTCAGCAAGGGCACCTGGAAGGCGGACTACGAAGGCATCGCCGCCAAGTTCACCCGCACCCGGCTGCAGCGGGACACCTCCACGCTCAGCGAGAAAACCCGTGAGCAGATACGGCAATTCCTCACCGAGGGCGTCTGCACGAGTTGCGCGGGCGCCCGGCTCAACCAGGCGGCGCTGGCCACGAAGATCAACGGCCGCAATATCGCCGACTGGGCGGGCTTGCAGATCACCGATCTGATGGCGGTGCTCGACGAGGTCGCCGACCCGGCTGCGGCGGGTCTGGCCGGCGCCATCCGGACCGCGCTGGGGCGTGTGGCCGATATCGGCCTCGGATATCTCAGCCTGGATCGGCCGACCTCGACGCTGTCGGGTGGCGAAGGCCAGCGGCTGAAGATGATCAAGCACCTGTCCAGCACGCTGATCGGATTGACCTACATCTTCGACGAACCCAGCGTCGGGCTGCACCCGCGGGATGTCGGACGGCTGAACAATCTGCTGAAGGCGTTGCGGGACAAGGGCAACACGGTGATCGTGGTGGAGCACGATCCCGACGTCATCGAGATCGCCGATCACGTCGTCGACGTCGGCCCGCGTGCGGGCGTGCACGGTGGGCAAGTGGTGTTCCAGGGCAGCTTCGCCGACCTCCGGGTGGCCGACACACCGACCGGCGCCGGGCTGCGCCGCCCCTTCCGCGTCAAGGAGAGCTTCCGCACCGGCACGGGGGAGTTGCTCATCCGAGGTGCGACGGTGCACAACCTGAAGGACGTGACCGTCGGGATACCCACCGGCATCCTGACATCCATCACCGGCGTCGCGGGCTCCGGCAAGAGCAGCCTGATCCGGGACGTGTTCGTGGTCGAACATCCGGAGGCGATCTTCGTGGACCAGTCGCCGATCGCGGCGTCATCCCGGTCCACACCCGCGACCTATCTCGGCCTGATGGATCCGGTCCGCAAACTTTTCGCCAAGGCGACGGGAGAATCTCCCGGCCTGTTCAGCTTCAACTCCGCGGGCGCCTGCAAACAGTGCGAGGGCCGCGGCGTGATCATCACCGAGATCGCCTACATGGATCCGGTGACCACCCACTGCGACGCCTGTGACGGGCGGCGCTTCTCCGAGGACGTGCTCGCTCTGACCCTGCGCGGCAAGTCGATCGCCGACGTGCTGGAGATGACGGCCGAGGAGGCGCTGGGATTCTTCGCGGAGAAGGCGCTGCACACCAAGTTGCGCACCATGAACGAGGTCGGCTTGGACTACCTCAGCTTGGGCCAGGCGATGAGCACACTGTCCGGCGGCGAGCGGCAGCGGATCAAACTGGCGACTCAGCTGCAGAACACCGGCAGCGTCTACGTGCTCGACGAACCCACCACCGGCCTGCACATGTCGGACGTGGACACGCTGCTGGCGCTGATGGACGGTCTGGTCGAGCGGGGCAATACGGTGGTGGTGATCGAACACAACCTCGACGTGGTCGCCCACTCCGATTGGGTGATCGACCTGGGACCCGACGGGGGCAAGGACGGCGGTGAGATCGTCTTCACCGGCACGCCTGCCGAACTGCTCGCCCACCCGACCTCACTGACCGGCGAATACCTGCGCCGCTACAAGGCGGCATAGGGCTAGTCGGCGGACTCGGGCACCGTGAACCGTTCTGTGCCGGTGACCCGCAGCAGTTCCAGCGCCGAGGCCTCGCTGGTGCCCGGCGCCGCGGAGTAGACCACGACCGCTTGGTCGGTGTCCGGGACGACAAGGGTGTCGCAGTCCAGACGCAGCGTTCCGAAGTCGGGATGATCGATCGTCTTCGTTGCGCTGCGCCACTGCCCGGACAGCCGGGCGGTCCACAGCTGCTCGAACCGCGGACTGCGCGAACGGAGTTCGGAGATCAGGCGCAGCAAGCCCGGGTCGTCGGGGTAACGGGAGCGGGCGCCGCGCAGGGCCGACACGGAGAGCGCCGCGGCGTTGTCGGCCTCGGCGGGCGTTATCGCGACCCGTCCGCGCTCTGTGCCCAGGAAGCGCTGCCAGATGATGTTGCGCTCGGCGGGCGGCCAGGTGGAGAAGTCACCGAGCAGTGCGGCCGCCATCGAATTCCACGCCAGCAGGTCGGCTTTCGCCGACAGCACCAGCGCGGGCAGGTCCGCCATCCGGTCCAGCAGGCGTAACACGCTGGGCCGCACCACCATGTCGATGCGGCGCTCCCGTGGTGGCGCCGCGCCCGCGAACTGGAACAGCAGCGTGCGGTCCTCGTCGTTGAGCCGCAGCGCGCGGGCGAGCGCGGCCAGCACCGAGCTGGAGGGATGGGGGCCGCGCCCCTGCTCCAGTCCCACCACGTAATCCACGCTGACGCCGGCGAGCTGGGCGACCTCTTCCCGGCGCAGCCCCTGCACCTGCCTGCGCGGTCCAGCCGGCAGGCCGACATCCTCCGGTTGCACCCGGCCGCGCGCCTGCCGGAGCAGCGCGGCCAGCTCGGTTCGATCCACGCCCCGATCATGCCGCAGCTGAATATCATTGGGGTGGGATCGGTACTCCCAAACGTTAGTGGCCCTGGTACGCCAGTGCCACCAACGCGACGCCGGCACGATGGCGGACCCGACAACGGCCCTGGTGGCCGGGGCGAACAAGGGATCGGCCCGGACGGACCGACCGGAGGCTTCTTCCACCGCACCGGACCGGTGCGGTGGTGAGTCGAGACAGGACCCTAGCGCGCGCCGCCGTTGACGTACAGCGTCTGGCCGCTGACATAGCTCGCCTCGTCGCAGGCGAGGAAGGCGATCGCCGCCGCGACCTCCTCGGGCTGTCCGACTCGGCCCAGCGGTGTGCGTTCCGCGACGGCTTTCTGGTGGTCCTCGGCGGACATGCCGACCCGGTTCGCGGTGGCGGCGGTCATCGCGGTGGCGATATAGCCGGGCGCGACCGCGTTCACGGTGATGTTGTAGCGGCCGAGCTCGATGGCGAGCGTCGCGGTCAGGCCTTGGATACCCGCCTTGGCGGCCGCGTAGTTGGCTTGGCCGCGATTGCCGAGTGCCGAGCGGCTCGACAAGGACACGATGCGCCCGTACCGCTGGGGCACCATGAACGTCTGCGCGACCTGCGCGCAGTGGTACGCGCCGGTCAGGTTGACCGCGAGCACGGCGTTCCAGTCGTCCTCGGACAGGCGGAAGAACAGCTCGTCGCGGGTGATGCCCGCGTTGTTGACCAAGATCTGCGGGCTGCCGAGATCGCTTGCGGCGCTGTCGAATGCGGCCTGGACGGAGGCGCGATCGGTGACGTCGCAGACATAACCTCGCGCGACACCGCCTGCCGCGGTGATCCGCGCGGCGGTTTCGTCGGGGGAGTTGCGGTCCAGCACGGCGACGGCGGCACCCTCGGCTGCCAGCCGCTGCGCGGTGGCCGCGCCGATGCCTTGGGCCGCGCCGGTAACCACGGCGACCCGGTCGGTGAAGCGCTGCATGTGATGTCCTTTCAGAATGCGGCCACGCCGGTCAGCGCACGCCCGATGAGCAGTTTCTGGATCTGGCTGGTGCCCTCGTACAGGGTCATCACCTTGGCGTCGCGCAAGTACTTGCCGACCGGGAACTCGTCGATGTAGCCGTAGCCGCCGAATACCTGCACCGCCCGGTCGGCGGCACGGACCGCCGCCTCGGAGGCGAACAGTTTCGCCTTCGAGGACTCCACGGCGAACTCCTTACCGCGGTCGATGAGGTCGGCCACCCGCCAGACCAGCAGCCGGGCCGCGTCCACGTCCAGCGCGATGTCGGCGAGAAGTTCTTGCACGAGTTGGTGTCCCGCGATGGGTTTGCCGAATTGCTCGCGCTCGGTGGCGTAGCCGACCGCGGCGTCCAGGCAGGCCTTGGCCAGGCCGACGCATCCCGCCGCGACCGACATGCGGCCCTTGGCCAGCGCCGCCATCGCTACCGTGAAGCCCTTGCCCTCGGTGTGCAGCCGGGCGCTGTCGGGCACGCGCACCCCGTCGAGCGCCAGTTCCGCGGTGGCCTGCCCGCGCAACCCGAGCTTGCCGTGGATCTCCCGCGCGGTGAAGCCGGGGGAGTCGGTGGGGACGAGGAAAGCCGTGATGCCCCGGTGTCCTTCGCCGCCGGTGCGCGCGAAGATCAGCGCGACGTCCGCCCAGGTGCCATTGGTGATGAACATCTTGGTGCCCGACAGCACCCAGTCCTCGCCGTCGCGCACCGCGCGGGTGCGCAGGTGGGCGGCGTCGGACCCGCTGCCCGGTTCGGTCAGCCCGAAACACCCGAGCGCCTCGCCCGTGGTGAGTCGCGTCAGCCAGGTCCGCTTCTGCTCCTCGGTGCCGAAGTGGTGAATCGACTTGGCGACCAAACCGAGCGAGACCGACACGATGCCACGCACGGCCGAGTCGCCGCGCCCGAGTTCCTCCAGGACCAGACAGTAGGTCAGGTGGTCGCCCGCGCTGCCGCCGTACTGCTCGGGGATGGTGAGTCCGAGGAAGCCGAGTTCGCCCAACCGGCCGACGATCGCCCGGTCGACGGACTCCTCGCGATCCCATCGCGCGGCGTGCGGCACGATCTCGCGATCGACGAAATCGGCGGCCATCCGCCGCGCCGCGGTCTGCTCGTCGGAGAGTTCGAGGTTCACGGGCGGTAGGCTAACGGCAAATAAACTAACAGTGCAAGTTTTTGAGAGGAGTTCGGGTGGGAAGACCACGACAACCGCTGCTGAGCCGGGAGCGCATCGTGTCGGCCGCGCTGACGGTCGTGGACCAGAGCGGCCTGGACGCGGTGTCGTTCCGGCGGATCGCCGCCGAACTCGGGGTGCGTGGACCTTCGCTGTACAACCACGTCGCCACCAAGGACGACCTACTCGACGCGATGGTCGACACGGTGCTCGGCGAGGTCGACCTCGCGATGTTCACCGGCGGGCCGGACTGGCGCGGCGCGCTGGAGGTCTGGGCGCGGTCCTATCGCGCGGCGCTGGCACGGCATCCCCGGTTGGTGCCCGCGTTGAACCAGGGAATGGGCCGGCGTCCGAATGCGCTGCGCCAGGCCGACGCGGTTTTCGGCGGCTTGGTGGCCGCGGGCTGGCCGCGGCGAGCGGCTACCGAGGTCGGTGCGCTCCTGCGCTTCTTCGTCACCGGCTCAACGCTGGGATCGTTCGCGGCGGGATTCCCCGACGACGCGGCGGTCTACCGCGGGGCGTATCCGCACCTGGACGAGGCCCACCTGCTGGCGGGCAGGCAGCGCGAGATCGACGACGCCGCGTTCGAGACCGGGCTGCGCGCGTTGCTGGACGGACTGACGGTGCGATTCGACGGGTTGTCCTAGTTGGCGGCGACCGCGCCGAACTCCGCGGCGAGCCAGCCGGGAAACTCGGTGAGGTCGGCGAGCACCACGTCCGCGCCCGCGGCGCGCAGTTCGTCCGCCGTGCACGGACCGGTACTGACGCCGACGCCGAGCACTCCCGCGGCCTGCGCTCCGCGCATGTCGCCGACGTGGTCGCCCACGAACAGATCCGCCCCCTGCTCGCGCAGCGTCGCCGCCTTGCCTGCCGACCAGAGATCGCCCGCGAGATGGTCTATGCGCCAACCGAGTTCGTCGATGTGCAGCCGTGCGAGCGGGGCGTGCTTGCCGGTGACCACGACCACTCGTCCCTGCCGGGCTTCGATGGCCGCCAGCGCGGCCTGCGCGCCCGGCATCGGCGGGATGGTCGACACCAGCGTGGGATACAGCGCACGGTACCGGGTGATCAGATCAGGAACCAGTTCCTCGGGAGCGCCCGCTTCGACCAGCAGCGTGGCCAGCGGTGGTCCGAGCCGATCGGCGAACGCCGTACCGCTGAGCGGCAGGTCGAACTCTACGGCGAGAGTGTCGATGGCACGGGCCACACCGGGGCGCGAGTCGATCAGCGTCATGTCGAGGTCGAAGCCCACGGTCCAGGTCACGACTCGACCCTACTGCGTTCGTTCGCACCGCGGCGCGCCGTGTTATGTGCGTCACGTGGAATGCCGGATTGGCTCGAATGTGGCTGCGGGGCTGGAGGTTTCGCGGTTCCGCTGCAGACGTGCGTCAGGTGGAGCGCGGTGGCGCGCTGCGCTTGGCGTAGCCGCTGATCGGACTGATCTCCATCCGTTCGATCCCGGGCAGCGACCCGATCCGCTCGGTGGTGTAGCGGAACAGGGCGTCGGTGTCGCGGCAGACGATGCACACCAGCAGGTTGTGCGGGCCGGTCGTCGCGCCGACGAAGCCCGCCTCCGGATCGGCGGCCAGGGCGTTCGCGACCGTGAGGAGACGACCGGGGCTGACCGACAACCACAGCAAACTCTGCACAGTGAATCCGAACAGTACGGGATCGATTTCTACGTCGAACCCGAGCATCCCGGCGCGGCGCAACTCCTCGACGCGGCGCCGCACCGCGGATTCCGACCAGCCGACCGTCCGCGCGAGCTGTGGATATGCCGCCCTGCCGTCGGCGGCCAGCGCGGGAAGCAGGCGCTCGTCGAGTTCGGTCAGGACCATCGGAGCGGGCGTCTGCTCCGGCGCGCGTACTGCCGCGCTTTCTTCGGCGGATAACGCCGACATCCGGCCCTGCCAGCGGCGCTGCATGACATGCCGCAAGACGCGATGTGCCGCGATGCCGAGTACGGCCGGGTGGCGGGCCAGTTCGGGCAGCGGCGCTTCGTCCGGGACCCGGAACAGGCAGGCCAGTTCGGCTCCGCCGGAGATGATCGTCACCCAGGCGGTGTCGGCGCGCCGCGCCAGCCCTCGTGCCAGCGCGGTCGTGGCGTCCGGCCGCACCCGCAGGCGGACCAGCCATTCGGCGTGGCCGACGCGCCCGCTGTCGGCGACCCCGGTCACCCGAAGTCCTCCGGTCGACAGCAGCCGCTGGTAGCGACGGGCCAGGGTGCGCTCGGAGACGTCCAGCACGGGTGCCAGCCTGCTGAACGGAGCGCGGCCGTCGAGTTGCAATGCGTGCAGCAGTCTCCGGTCGACGTCGTCCAAGATGACCGAATCCACCACGTCAGGGTAGGACAGTGTCGGAATCCGGTGCATTCCCTGCGGTGACGCACTGTCCTCGGCGCACCGAGCAAGCATCTCAGGTGTGCAGAAACCGATCGATGCCATTCACCACACCGGAATCCTGACCCGCGACCTGGACGGTCTGGAACGCCGCTACCTCGATCTCGGGTTCACCCTCAGCCCACGCTCGCGGCATCTGCTGAGCGCGCGTCCGGGCGAAGCGCCCGTGCTGGGCTGCACCGCCAACCGATGCGCCCTGTTCGGCGGCTCGTATATCGAACTGCTCGGCATCGTGGACGAGTCGGCGCCGGACCCGTGGCACACCAAAGCGATGGCCGACCAGTACGAAGGCTTCCGCCTGCTCAACCTCGAGACCACCGACCCTGAAGCGGCGCGTGAGCAACTCGTCGCAGCAGGTGTGCGAGCATCCGGTGTGCTCGATCTGGAGCGCGATGTCGAGACCGAGAACGGCGTCCGGACCGTGCGTGCGCGGGCCGTGCACGTGGACCCGGCTTCGACGCCGGAGGCGATGCTCGGCGTCGCCCAGCATCTCACCCGCGAATACGTGCACCAGCCGCGCTATCTGTCGCACCCGAACGGGGCACGCGCCATCGCGGCGGTACTGATCGTCGCGGCCGACGCCGAAGCCGACGCGATCATCGACCGCTACGCCCGGATACTCGGCGCTCCCGTCGTGCACAAGGGCCCGCGGACAGTGCTGGAAATGGGCGCCGGACGGCTGGAGATCGTGCGCGCATCGCAAGCCGAGGAGGTGCTGCCAGGCGAACCGGCACCCGCGCCGTCATATCTGGCCGCCATGACCATCGCGGTCGACGATCTCGCCGTAGCGCGGGGCATCATCGAGAATTCGGGGGTGTCGTTCCGGGAAACCGGCGAGGGATTCTTTGTCTCCGCTCGCGACGCTTACGGCGCCGGTCTGTTCTTCGAAGTCGGGTGACATCCGGATTCGCTCGGCGCGGGGGGAACCGGGCGAGCACCGCGAGCATCGCCGCGACGGCAAGTCGTGCCTCTCCTGCCAGACCACCCGGGAACCCATAGCCCACCATGGCTTTCGCCGGACGGCCCCCGGGATGGCCGGGGCGGTGTCATCGATGGCGATGCGATCGGTCACGGCACCAACCGTGCCGTTATCCCGGATGCGAGTGCGCGCCCGGCAGATTCGCCGGGGGTCTGCGTGCGCCGATCGGTAGCTGTGATGACCGGTAGGCGGGTCGAATCGGCCGATTCCGCATGGGATATGTTCGAAAGGGTCGACGCGACAGGAGGGTTCAACGATGACTGCAGTGCAGGGTATGTCGGTCGACGTTCAGACGCCGGATGGTGTCGCCGATGCGTATGTTGCCTACCCGGACGATGGCGCCGCCCATCCGGGAGTGCTGGTGATTCAGGACGGATTCGGACTGCGGCCCAGCCTGCGGTCGCTGGCCGATCGTATTGCCGCCCACGGCTACACCGTCCTGATGCCGAACGCCTATTACCGGCACGGGCGTGCGCCGGTGATCGAGCTGCCGGACTTCATCGACCCGGCGGAGCGGCCGGAGATCTTCCAGCAGGTCTTCCCGATGATCCGCGAGCTGACACCGGAGGTCCTGCGTTCCGATGCGGGCGCCTACCTCGCGTGGCTTGCGGCGTCGCCGCAGGTAGCCGAGGGGAAGGTCGGCGTCACCGGCTACTGCATGGGTGCGCGGCTGGCGGTGCTGATCGCCGCTATGTTCCCCGATCGGGTTGCGGCGGTGGCCGGATTCCATGGCGGACCGCTGGTCACCGACACCCCGGACAGTCCGCACCTGACCGTTGGAAACATCACCGCGGAGCTATATTTCGCCCACGCCGGCGAGGATCACCACATGACGCCGGAACACATTGCCCAGTTCGACAAGGCACTCGAGGCGGCTGGCGTCCGCTACCGCACCGAGGTCTACGAGGGCGCCCAACACGGCTACACCCAGGCCGATACGTCCGCCTACGACCTCGATGCCGCCGAACGGCACTACCGCGAACTGCTGGCCCTGTTCGACCGCAATTTGCGTCGGTAGCCGGGCTCGGCCGGGCCTGCGCGGTGCGGGTGGCGCTTGCGACGGTGCTGCCCGAGGTCAGGCGTGGCGTGGTGCGTACATGATGATGGCGACGCCGAGCAGGCAGATGAGGGCGCCGGTGGTGTCCCAGCGGTCGGGCCGGAATCCGTCCAAAGCCATGCCCCAGGCCAGCGAGCCTGCGACGAAGACGCCGCCGTAGGCGGCGAGAATGCGCCCGAAGTGGGCGTCGGGTTGGAGGGTGGCGACGAATCCGTAGAGTCCGAGGGCGACGACACCGGCGCCGATCCAAGCCCAGCCGCGGTGTTCGCGGACGCCTTGCCACACCAGCCAGGCGCCGCCGATTTCCGCGACAGCGGCCAGCACGAACAAGAGGATCGAACGCAACACGGTCATGGCTGCCGAGCCTAGGAGCCCGGGTTCAGGGTGCGGTGACTGTGGTGCAGCGGCATCCCGAGCCTGCGCAATCGCGCGAGGTGCCGGTGGCAGTGCAGCCGGTGCGCCGGGCACGGGCTCGTGCCCACAACAGCCCGACCATCCCTACGGCGACGAGGGCGATGCCCACCGGTTGCAGCCACGACAGGCTCACCAGAGCGAGCCCGCCGCCGAGGACACCGGCGGCGATCAGGAGCGGCACCACACAGCACCCGACACAGAGCGCGCCCAACCCGATCGGCGCCAACCAGCGCCGTGTTCCGGTGTCCTCAGCAGCCACAATCGCCTCCTGCGCCGGCGGCGTCGCCGGTAGTGAATGGCACTGGGCAGCAGGGGCTTTCGCTGCAGGCGATCAGGTCGTCACATCCTGCCGCGAGCGCGGCGCGCAGGGTGTCGCGCACCGAGGTCAGCTCGGCGAGCTTCGCGTCGATCTCGGCCAGTTTGGCCGCCGCGCGTGCTTGCAACCCGGCATCGGTGCGACGACGGCCCAACTGGGTGGCAGTGAGCAGCTCAGCGACCTCGTCGAGGGTGAAACCCAGCCGTTGGGCCGCCTTGATCACCCGTAACACCGTGACCGATTGCTCCGGATAGAGTCGATGCCCGCCCAGGGACCGCTGTGGTTCGGCGAGCAGCCCGCGCCGCTCGTAGTACCGCAATGTCTGGGTGTTGACTCCCGCCGCGGCGGCCAGCTCGCCGGTGCGCAACCCGGTCAACGCCGGTCGCCGATCACCGCGTCCACCCGCGCGGCGAGTGCGTCGAGGACCTCGACCTGGTTGTCGGGAACCTCGATGTGCATCACCAGACCGGTGTCGGTGGCATCGAAGCTGAAGGCGAAGAACGAGCAGCACTCGGACTCACGGGCAGCGAGGTCACAGCCGACCGCTTCGGCGTCGAGGTCCACCAGCAGGTCCAGCCGCGTGCGCGCGGGCCGATGTCTACGCTGCACGGATTCGGCGAAGAACCGATCGAACTCCGCGATCCGAACAGGCCGCTCGGCGGTGGGCAGGGTGCACGAGTCCGGCACCCGATTCCCGGGCGAAGGTGTGATCATCATGCTTTCACGGTAAGCCTGTACCCAGGTACAGGATGCAACCCCAACCAGCGAAAATGTGTGCAAGTCCAGCACGCCATCCCGGTCCGAGAACCGGCCGTTTCTCGATACTCGATCGGGTCGACGCGTTCGGCGGGCCGGTTCGGTGGCAGCAGCTTTCCGTGCTCGCCGAGCAATCACCGGCCACCATCCCAGCTACACCACGCCCGGGACCTGACCCAGGTGGAGGTGTCGATTGGTGGTGGGTTGGCCCTGGCGTGCAGCTTGTTGCAGTGGATCGTGCAGCGACTTCCGTTCCGGCGCCGGGGGTTCAGTGTAAGGATCCGTGTATGGATCGTTTCGATGTCATCGACACCTGTACCCGTATGGCCTGGCACACCGATCACCGTGAGTGGGACGCGCTCGAGCAGGTCTTCGCCGAACAGGTGACGCTGGATTACACCAGCCTCAACGGCGGCGAACCGGTGGTGCTGGCCCCGGCGCAGATCGTCGGCGCTTGGCGCGACACCCTCGGCGGGTTCGCCTCCACACAGCATTTGCTCGCCAACCACCTGGTCACCATCGATGGTGACACTGCGGTGTGTACGGCGTCGTTCCAGGCGACGCACCGCAAAGCCGACGCGTTCGGCGCGTCGTTGTGGACGCTGGGCGGCAGCTACCGGTTCGACCTCGTGCGCAACGACGGCACTTGGCGGATCAGGGGTGTGGTGATGACCGCGCTGTGGGGCGAGGGCAATCGCGGCCTGCTGCCTGGCTGAAGCGAGAGGCACAGATGGCGACGAGCGCGCGTGTAGGACCCGCAGTTCTGCGGAGGACAATCTCTGGAGCCGCTACTCGTCGATCCAGCCGAGCTCAACGGCGTTCTTGTGCATGGCGTCTTCGACCGCGGGCAGTGTGAGGAACGAAGCGGCATACATCACAACGAGGAGCCCGATCGCAACGGCCCACTCGCGCGGGCGGGTTCCCGGCAGACCGGCGTCGACCTGTCCAGTGCCGGCAGTGCGGTCCCGACTCAGCCACGTCTGTGGGAGCCGGCGGTCGGCCGGTCGCAGCATCCACGACACGACAGCGCAAATCGCGAATATCAGTGCTGCCGACCATGACTCGACACCGTCGCCGACCGCCGAGTGTGACACCACCGCACCCGACCACAGGAAGAAGGCACCCGCGTACGCCCATTCCTTGATCAGGGGCAACCCCGGCGCAATGATCGCGACGGCCGCACCGACCTGCCACGCACCCGACAGGTAGGCGAAGAAATGCGGGAAACCCAGGTGCTGCAATTGGATTTCGACCCATTCGATCGCCAGCAGGTTCCACACCGAACCCGCGACCAACTCGAAGACGATGACAGACGTGGTGGCCCAAAAGGCGATGCGCCGAATCCGTCCCCGGTTCCCGTCGCTGCGTGCGACGAGGTCCGACTTCTCGGTAGTCGCGTGCTGCGACGTTGTGGTTGTTGGAGTATGCATTTCAACCTTCTTTGTCGAATCGATGTGCTGTGTTCTAGAGGTTTCTCGATGTGGCCGACAGCCCGTCAGGGCTGGAGGTCGACGACGCCTTTGCCGCTCTGGATGTCGAGCGGCACCGAGACGTGGTCGTGCGCGACCAACCAGATGCCGTCGACCTTCCGCATTCCGAAGGTGACCCGGACCCACATGCCGCTGGTTGCCACCCCGTTCTTCAGCGTGCCGCCGAGACGAGCAAGGGCGTGCCCGAATGCCACGTCATCGCCGACGGTGAACGTCAGGTCGCGAACCTCATAGGTCACGCTCTCGAAGACCAGGAACACCTTCGCCCAGTTCTCGAGTTTCGCCGCTGTCCCGACGTGCTGGAGCGGCGGCTCGACGTCGAAGGACACGACGTCGTTTGTGTAGAGCTGCTTCAGGGCCTCGAGATCCTTGGCTCGGAGTCCTTCGACAACCTTGTCGATTTGTCGGCGCAGCTCGGCTTCCTCCGGCTGAATGCGGTCAGCGCGTGACTGAAAGTCGTTGGGCATGGTCATGCTCGGCTCCTCAGGAAGCGACGAGAGTGTTTTCGGCGCCTGCCCGCAGGGGCGCGAGCGCGGTGCTCCAAGCGATGAGCTGATCCAGCGTTTTCTGCAGAGCGGCGGCATGGTGATCGCGCGGTGTGAAAGTGGTGTAGTTCTCGAAATCGGTGAGCAGCGAGATCGCGACCTGATAGCCGACATCAGCCATGCCCAGCGTGCCGCAGACCGTCCGTAGTTGCACTACGGCGCGCGCACCGCCGCCCGCGCCGTAGGAGACGAATCCGACCGCCTTGTCGGTCCACTCCGCGAACAAGTGGTCGATGGCGTTCTTCAGCACTCCGGGGACGCCACCGTTGTATTCCGGGGTCACTATCACGAAGCCGTCGAACGGGGCGATCCGCTTCGCCCAGGCGCGGGTGTGTTCATGGACCGGCGGGGCGAACATAGGCGGCGCGGGCTCGTCCAGATGCGGTAGCGGGTGGTCGCGCAGATCGATCAGTTCGAATTCGGCGTCGCCGCGCTGCGATGCCGAATCCAGCACCCATCGGGCGATCTGCGGGCCGTTGCGGTTGGGTCGGGTGCTGCCGAGGATGATGCCGATTCTGGTCATGTCCGGAACTCCTGGTTTGCTGAACGTGGTACGACCTTCCGACGACACAGCCGTCGGGAATGTCAGGCCGCTTCGCCCGCCCATCGCTCACATTTCTGGTCGGTGATTCGTCGGTGTGGGTGAGGGACGCGCAGACCGAAGGAGCCGACCATGACCGACCCGCACCTGCCCGCGGTGATCAGCGAACGCCGTCAGCTGATCAATCTCGCCTACCGGCTGCTGGGCTCGCTGGCCGAAGCCGAGGATGTGGTGCAGGAGACCTACGCGCGCTGGTACGCGCTGTCCGAGCGGCAGCGGCGGGAGGTCGCAGCGCCCGGCGCGTGGTTGACCACGGTCGCCAGCCGGATCTGTCTGGATCTGCTCGGCTCGGCGCGCGCCCGGCGGGAACGTTATGTGGGCGAATGGCTTCCGGAGCCGGTACCCGGCCATTCCGAATCGTTCGGTGGTCCCGTCCCGGCCGATCCCGCCGACCGGGTCACCCTCGACGAGTCGATCAGCATGGCCTTTCTGATCGTGCTGGATTCCATGACGCCCGCCGAGCGGGTGGCGTTCGTCCTGCACGACGTGTTCCGCTACTCCTTCGCCGAGATCGCCGAGGTCGTCGGCCGCACCCCCGCGGCCTGCCGCCAACTCGCCTCCAGCGCCCGCCGCCGCATCAACACCTCGCAGGGCCCGTCGACCGCCGAGCGCGCCGAGGTGGTCCGGGACTTCAAGCGAGCCTGGGAGACAGGCGATATCGAGGCCCTGATCGACCTGCTCGACCCGCAGGCGACCGCGACGGCCGACAGCGGCGGCTTGGCCCTGGCCTTCCGCGACCCGATCACCGGCGGCGAGCAGATCGCCCACGCCTGGATGGAAATCGCCGCCCGCGGCGCCGAGCTGACCCTGATGGAGCGCACGGTGAACGGCCAGCCCGGCTTGGTCGCACAACTCGGCGACACCATCGTCTCGGTCTACGCCTTCGACATCGCCGACGGCCGGATCACCCGCATCTGGGTGATCCGAAATCCGGAGAAACTGCGGCCCTGGACGGCCGGCTGAACTGAATGGGGTCGGAATCCCATCCCGCTTGTTCGCTATTTAGCTACAGTGCTAAAGTGCAAACATGACGGAGGTCGACCCTGAAGAGGAAGCCGGTGTGTTCCGCGCGCTGGCCGACTCGACGCGCCGGCAGATCTTGGAGGACCTGCGCTCCGGCGAGTTGACCGCGGGTGATATTGCCGCGAGGTTTCCGATCAGTGGTCCTTCGATATCCCGGCATTTGGGCGTGCTCAAGGCAGCCGGGCTCGTCCGAGAGCGTCGAGTTGCCAATCGGATCTTCTACTCGCTTGTTGAGGAACGACTGGCGTTGTGTGTCGGCAGGTTTCTGAGCGCGATCTGCCCGGAGCAGGTCATCGTCAAGCAGCGCAGAGTGCGAACCACGAAGAACAGGGGTGCCGGATGAGAGCTCCGCGGATGTCCAGCGTCGTCGAGCGACGTCTTCTTGTGAACTACCGAGTCGACCCCGAGGCCGCCGCGAGCTTGGTGCCGCCGCCGATGCGACCCCAATTGGTTGGTGGTTGGGCGGTTGCCGGCATCTGCTTGATCCGCCTCGGACAGTTCCGGCCCAGTTGGCTACCCGGCTGGGTCGGGCTGCGCAGTGAGAACGCGGCGCATCGCATCGCGGTGGAGTGGGATGGTCCGCGGGGACGCTCGACCGGTGTGTATATCCCGCGCCGCGACAGCGGCTCGGTGATCAATGTCCTTGCCGGTGGCCGACTGTTTCCGGGTGAGCACAGTTTGGCGCGGTTCGACGTCCGGGAGACGGCGGATGACCTGCACGTGGCTTTCGCCAGTCATGACGAGACGATCTCCGTGAGCGTGGATGTCCGGACCGCCGAGCGGTTCCAGGGAAGCGAACTGTTCGCCGATCTGGCGCAGGCATCGGACTTCTTTCGGCATGGCTCGGCCGGATTCTCGGCCACGCGTGGCGGTCGATGCCTTGATGGGCTCGAACTCCGAACGGACTCATGGCACGTCGAGCCGGTTGACATCCAATCGGTTCGGTCCACGGTCTTCGACGACCGGAATCGGTTCCCGCCAGGCAGCGCGGTGCTCGACTGTGCCTTACTAATGCGCCAGGTGCCGGTGACCTGGCGCACCCTTCCACCTCTGCAGGTCGTTCACGATCCTTACCGGAACCCCGGCTTGTCAGTCAGGTGAATTCCCGGACTCGATCCGATGCTGCTCGAGGATGTCTTCGTACTGCAGTTGCCGGTCCTCATCCATGTCCTCCGCGGAGTTGATGCCGATCGACCAAGGGATCGGGCACGGTGGTGCATGGTCAGGATTCGGGCACAGCAGATGGGCGATCTGATCGGACAGCTTCTTCGCTTCGGCCTCGGTGGCCACGACGCCTAGCTTGATCTCCCACAACCTCTTCACATCCGTCATACGAACTCAGATCTCCTTGCAGTGCCGTTTGTAGCGCCTCTGCGGTACCGACCGATCAGCGTCCTTCTCGACCGCCGCAGCTGCCGCCGCCTTCGTCTTGCCGCTGCCGGTGATCTACCCCGATCCGCACCCGGAAATGCCGGTTCCCCCGGGAGCAAGCATGATGTCGGCGTGAACAATATGGGGTGGGCGAGGGTGGATCAAAGCACGCGCCGAATGTGGAAGGTCTTGGGGAGTACCGTGTGGCCACGCTGCCCGGCTCGGAGCAGCCGCGCGTCCACGTTTCGTTCCCTCTGCCGATGGGCAGTGTGCAGGTGTTCCTGCGGCCTGAGGTCGGGTCTGACGGCGCATTGCTGCTGCACTCCCCGCCGGGACCGTTCGGTTCCGATGGCGCGTACGTGACCGTCGTCGAGGACGGCCGCGCTTGGGCCGTCCGGGTGCCGATCCACGAAGAATTCCACGTTTTCGCCGATGGTGGCGACCGTCTCTTGCGTACCGATCACCACCTGCGCGTCCGGGGCGCTACGGCACTTCGCCTGCACTATCTACTCATGCGTGACTGATCCGATTCGCTGAGACCTCGGTGCTCGACATGGCGCGTCGCCATGTCCGCACACTCGATCAACTGGCTGCGGTGGGTCCCGGGTCGCCTAGGTTCCCGCGAGTGTGGAGCGTTTGCGCCCGTACCCGAGGTAGACCGCGATGCCGACCAGCACCCACACGCCGAACCGCACCCAGGTCAGCCCCTCGAGGGTGGTCGCGAGCAGGATGCAACCGATCAGCGCGAGGATCGGCACCAGCGGGACGAGGGGGGTGCGGAACGGGCGTTCGCGATCCGGCTCCACGCGACGCAGCATGAGCACCCCGACGCACACCACCGCGAACGCCGACAGTGCGCCGATGTTCACCAGTTCGACCACGATGTCGATCGGCAGCAAACCGGCGATGACGGCCCCGCCCGCGCCGAGCAGCAGCGTGAGCCGCACGGGGGTCGCGCGCTTTCCGGTCGCCGCGAGCCCGTAGGGGAGCAGCCGGTCGCGGCACATCGCGAACATCAGCCGCACCTGCGCGTAGACGATCAGCAGCAGGCCCTTGGTGAGCGCGATGATCGAGGCGATCACGATGACATCGCCGATCCATCCGATGCGCACCGCCTCGAACGCGGTCGCGATCGGTGCGCTGTTGTTCAGCGTCGCGAACGGCACCATACCGGTGAGCACCGCGCTGACCAGGGCGTAGAGCAGTGTGGCGAGGAGTACCGTGCCGATGATGGCGAACGGCACGTCACGGCGCGGGTTGCGGGCCTCCTCGGCCGAAGCCGCGACGACGTCGAAGCCGAGGAAGGCGAAGAACGCGATTGCCGCGCCGCCGATGATGCCGCCGATCCCGAACGGCGCGAACGGCGTCCAGTTGCCCACGTCTACGTGCGGCGCGCCGATGGCGACCACCAGCACGAGCACACCGATGGTCACGCCAACCAGCGCCTTGGTGATGCGCGCGGTGAACGTCACCTCGCCGACCAGCACCGCGACCACGGCAGCGATGATCAGCACGGCGGGCAGGTTCACCACGCCGCCTTCGGTCGGTCCGGCGGTGAGCGCCTGCGGGATGGTGACGCCGAACAGCGAATCCAGTGCCGACACGGTGGTCGCGGACCAGCCGATCGCCACCGCGGCGCCCGCGATGACGAACTCGAGCAGCAGATTCCAGCCGACCAGGAACGCCGGTCCTTCGCCGAGCGTGGCATAGGTGTAGGTGTAGGCGCTGCCGGAGACCGGCACCATGGCCGCGAGTTCGCTGTAACAGAGCGCAACCAGCACGCAGACCGTTCCGGCCAGCGCGAACGACAGCATGATGGCGGGCCCAGCCTTCTCCGCGGCGGCCACGCCGGTGATGACGAAGATTCCCGCGCCGACGATCGTGCCGACGCCCATAGCGGTGAGATCGAGTCGTCCGAGCCTGCGCGCGAGCGTGGGCATGCCTGCCTGGGTAGTCGTGTCGGGCAGGCGGCGGCGCCATCGCCGGGCTGGTGCGGTGGTCATGACTCCCTTACGAGAACGATCGGTCGGTCGCGGCTGGTGAGCCGAACGGTAGACCATTCTCGCCGTGGGGAGCGGCGCACTGTTAACTGGGGTGTTGCGGGCGGTGCGGACGCGTCACGTGTCAGTATTCGCGACTAGACGTAACCGCGAATAACACGTACCCTTGGCTCACCGCGCACGCGCTCTATGGTGTGCGGGCTGATCGAACGAAACGAGCACCTCAATGACGCGGCATGTCGACGTATTGATCATCGGCGCTGGGCTGTCCGGAATCGGCATGGCCTGCCATCTCACCATGGCGAAGACCGGGCGCAGCTATGCGATCCTGGAGCGTAGGACCGCCATCGGCGGCACCTGGGACCTGTTCCGTTATCCCGGCATTCGCTCCGACTCGGACATGTACACCTTCGGCTACGGCTTCCGCCCCTGGCACGGCACGAAGGTGCTCGCCGACGGGCCGCACATCCGGCAGTACATCGAGGAGACCGCCGCCGAGTACGGCGTGACCGAGCACATCCGGTTCGGCCGCAACGTGACCAGGGCCCGCTGGTCCAGCACGACGTCGACCTGGACGGTCGAGGCGCTCGACGAGCAGACCGGCGAGACCGAGGTCTACACCAGTGACTTCCTCGTCGGCTGCACCGGCTACTACGACTACGACAACGGCTTTCGCCCGAGTTTCCCCGGCGAGGAGAACTTCGGCGGGCGGATCGTGCATCCGCAGCACTGGCCCGAGGACCTCGACTACACCGGCAAGCGGGTGGTGGTGATCGGCTCGGGCGCCACCGCGATCACGTTGATCCCGGCGATGAGCGATGCGGCGGCGCACGTCACCATGCTGCAACGCTCGCCGACCTACATCGCCGCGCTGCCAGCCGACGATCCCGTCGCGGTCGGAATGAAACTGGCCAAGGTGCCCACGAAGATCGTGTACCGGATGGGACGCGCCCGCAATATCGCGTTGCAGCGGGCCAGCTTCCAGCTCTCCCGCACCAATCCGGAGGCGGCCAAGAAGCTACTGCTCAGCGCTGTGCGCATGCATGTGGGCGCGGATATCGATATGCGCCACTTCACCCCGGCCTACAACCCGTGGGACCAGCGCCTGTGCGTGGTGCCCAACGGTGACCTGTTCAAGGTGCTGCGCAGCGGCAAGGCGTCCATCGTCACCGACCACATCGAGTCGTTCACCGAGACCGGTATCCGGCTGGTCTCCGGCGAGGAACTTCCCGCGGACCTGGTGATCAGTGCCACCGGCCTGAGCGTGCAGATGCTCGGCGGCATGGGCCTGGAGATCGATGGCGAGCCGGTGGTCACCCGCGACCGGGTGGTCTACAAGGGTGCGATGCTCGACGGCGTGCCGAACGCGATGATGGTGCTCGGCTATACCAACGCCTCCTGGACGCTGAAGGCCGACCTCGCGGCCCAGTACTTCTGCCGCCTGCTCAATCACATGAAAGCCAACGGATTCACCCGGGTCGAGGCCATCGCCCGCGACGGCGACCGCGGCACGGATTCGGTCATGGGTGGGGCGCTGACCTCCGGCTATATCAAACGCGGCGACGCGGTGATGCCGCGGCAGGGCACCAACGGCCCGTGGCAGGTGATCAACAACTACTTCCGCGACCGCAAGTTGCTCCGCAAGGGGCCGCTCGAGGACGGCGTACTCACCTTCACCAAGGCCGAGAAGACGCCGACCACCGCACGTCCGCTGGAGGGTTCGCGGATCGCCTGAGCGCGGCTCGGAGTGCCACTGCCGACAGCTCGCATAAACCGGTTCGCGGGTAGTGGTTGCCTGCTGGCATTGCCACTAGGTTCGGCCCGACCACGGCTGTGCCTTGCGCCAGGTCAGATACTCGTCGAAGAGACGGCAGAGGGCTCGGGCTCGGGCGTCCGGGTCTCGGGTCAGGCGGTGCGGGTGTCGTAGGTCGCGCGGTTGTCGAGCACATCGTCCATATGCGTCTCGGCCCAGCTCTTCACGCCGCGCATCATCTGGTGCAGTGACAGACCGAGGTCGGTCAGCTCGTAGGAGACCGTGACGGGCACGGTCGGCGTCACGGTGCGGGTGATCAGACCGTCCCGCTCCAAGGAGCGCAGCGTCTGGGTGAGCATCTTCTGGCTGACGCCGGCCAGCAGGCGAGCCAGCTCCGAGTAGCGCATCGGCCGCGGGTCCCCGGTGCAGCTGGTGCCCTGCTGGCGCGAGCCGTCGCTGCCCAGCGCGGCCAGGACCAGCGTGACCCACTTATTGGAGATCCGGTCGAGCAGCTGGCGGCTCGGGCATGCCGCCACGAACGCGTCGTACTCCACCTTGGTCTGCGCCCGCTTCTGGGCCGCCGTCATCGTTGCCATCGACCGTTCCTCTTACCGGTGGGTGCCTTAGGCACTTCGAAGTGCGTACTTCCCGTCAGCAAGTTACCGCCCGAGAGTGAAGCAGGGAGCAGTTGTGCACCACCATCCAGTTCGACACGAAAGGCAGGGTTACGAGCATGCTGTCCACTGCGCTTCCCGGCGGTACCTGGCCCCTGGGGGAACTGACCGTCAGCCGGTTCGGCTACGGCGCCATGCAACTCGCCGGCCCAGGGGTCATGGGGCCGCCGGCCGACCATGACGGCGCACTCGCGGTCCTGCGCGAGGCCATTGGCCTCGGCATCACCCACATCGACACCAGCGATGCCTACGGGCCGCGTGTGACCAACCAGCTGATCCGGGAGGCGCTGCACCCCTACCCCGAAGGGTTGCACATCGTGACCAAGGTCGGCGCGACCCGCGACCAGCAGGGCGGCTGGCCCCCGGCCCGACAGCCCGACGATCTGCGCCGCGCCGTCCACGACAACATCAACGCCCTCGGCGTCGAGGTGCTCGACTTGGTCAATCTCCGGCTGGGCGACGCCCAGGGACCCCAGCCCGGGTCGCTCGCCGAGCCGTTCGAAACGCTCGTCGAACTCCAGCAACAGGGCATGATCAGGCACCTCGGAGTGAGCAACGCGACAGCGGAGCAGGTCGCCCAGGCGCAGGCGATCGCGCCGATCGTGTGCGTGCAGAACATGTACAACCTCGCCTACCGTCACGACGACGAGCTGATCGACCGGCTCGCCGAAGAGGGCATCGCCTACGTGCCCTTCTTCCCGCTCGGCGGCTTCAGCCCACTGCAGTCCTCGGCACTCTCGGCCGTGGCCGCCCGGTTGGATGCGACGCCGATGTCGGTCGCCCTGGCCTGGTTGCTGCAGCGGTCGCCGAACATCCTGCTGATTCCCGGTACGTCGTCCGTGGAGCACCTGCGCGAGAACGCCGTCGGCGCAGGACTGTCGCTCTCCAATGAAGAGCTCGCCGAACTGGATCAGATCGGCGACTAAAAGAGGGTGTCGCGGAAGCGGAGCGGCCGATATCCCTGATCGGTCACGTCCGTATACGGAATTCGCTGTCCGGCAACATGTCCGGGACGCCGCGCGAGTCGCGGGCTATAAACCCAGCAGGGTTTCCGCGACCGTTCCGATGGCGTCGCGGTATTCGGTGCGACTTTGTTCGTCTGCGGTGCGTCGGGCGAGGATGCCGGTGGTGAGCGCGTAGCCGACAGTCTCGGCGATCACGCGGGGGTCGGCCACTGGAGCGACGCGGCCCGCTTCCAGTTGGCGTTGCAGGTAGCGGGTGAAGCGGCGGATCGGGCGTTCGGTGATCTCCTCCGACAGCGCCGCGACCTGGGGGTCCACCGCGCCCCGCTCGTCGATCAGGCGCAGCAGTGGTCCTGCCGCGGCGACCGCGGCCGCGAACGAGGCGATGGTGGCACGCAACATCGCTCGCGGGTCTTCGTCCTCGATGCCCGGCTCTTGCGCGGCGAGGAAATCGTCACGCACCCGCGCGGCCAGTGCCAGGAAGATCTCTTCCTTGGAGGCGAAGTAGACGTACATCGTCGCGCGGGAGACGCCCGCCTCCGCGGTGATCGCCGCGACAGTGGTGTTGTCGTAACCGCGTTCGGCGAATACCCGCGCCGCTGCATCGAGCAGGTCGCGGTGCCGGGAGGTATGCGACCGCTCACGGGCGGCGCGCACCGACCAGGTGGACTGGGTCACGGGCACTATCGTCGTCGATATTGACGTTGACGTCAACGTCAACGACACTGGCCGCATGCACATGGTCGTGGTGAACCGGGGAGAGGTGGCGGTCCGGATCTTGCGCACCGCCCGGGAGCGTGGCTGGCGAACCCTGGCGGTGCACACCGCCGAGGAACAGGACGCGCTGCACGTCCGCCTTGCCGACGACGCCGTCGTCTTGCCGGGTGTGGGAGCCGCCGCCTATCTGGACGTGGCGGCGGTCGTCGCGGCGGCCAGGAAGGCGGGACCGGGCGCGCTGGTCCACCCCGGCTACGGATTCCTCAGCGAGAATGCGGAGTTCGCGAGCGCATGCGCCGACGCCGACCTCGTGTTCGTCGGACCGGCGCCCGAGGCGCTGCGCGTCTTCGGCGACAAGACCGCCGCCCGCGCCTCGGCCGAGAGCGCAGGCGTTCCCGTCATCCCCGCGACCCGCCGTGGCGCGGAAATCGCGGAAATCGCGGCGCTGCTCATCGCACATCCCGGTGGGGTGATGGTGAAGGCCGCCGCAGGTGGCGGTGGGCGCGGGATGCGCGCGGTGCGGGACGCCGCGTCGCTTCCGCAAGCCTTCGAGCAGTGCCGCGCCGAGGCGCTGGCCGGATTCGGCGACGACGCGGTCTACGCGGAGGCGCTGGTCACCGACGCGCGCCACATCGAGGTGCAGATCGTCGCGGACGGCCGAGCAGCCGCCTGCGTCGGTGATCGCGACTGCAGCGTGCAGCGTCGGCAGCAGAAACTACTCGAGGTGGCGCCCGCTCCCGAACTCGCCGTACCGCTGCGAGACCGCTTGCACCGGTGGGCTGTTCGAATCGCCGAGGCCGTCGGGTGTCGCGGCGTCCTCACCGTCGAGTTCCTGGTGCGTGGCGACGACGCGTGGTTCTTGGAGGTCAATCCACGACTGCAGGTCGAACACACCGTGACCGAAACGGTCACCGGAATCGATCTCGTTGCGGTGCAGTGCGACCTTGCGCGCGGCCGGACATTGGCCGACCTGGGGCTGCCCGGCCCTGACGCGGCACGCGGTTTCGCGGTGCAGGCGCGAGTGAACGCCGAGACCGTCACGGCGGGTGGTGACGTCCTTCCCGGCGCTGGCACACTCACCCATTTCGCCGCGCCGACCGGCAGTGGCGTACGCGTCGACACGGCCGCGTTCGCCGGGATGCGGCAGGGTGCGCATTTCGACTCGCTGCTGGCGAAGATCGTCGCGTCCGGACCGTCCTACCCCGCCGCGTTGCGCCGCTGCGCCGACGCGTTGGCCGAGACGGTCGTGACCGGCGTCGACACCAACCTCGCCCTGCTGCGCGCGGTGCTGACGGAACTGGCCGAGGGCCGCGTGGTGCCGACCGCGTGGTTCGAGCGGAACGTGGATGAGCTGGTCCGGCGCGCCGGCGAATTCGCGACCGCCGCGCCATCCTCCGCACCCATCATGGATGTGCAGGCGCAGCAGGTGACACTGGCCGACGACGAGCAGGCGGTGCTGTCGCCGATGGGCGGCACGGTGGTGACCCTGGCCGAGCCCGGCGCTATCGTGGCCGCCGGTGGCGAGGTCGCGGTGCTCGAGGCGATGAAGATGCAGCACGTCGTGCGCGCGGAAGAAGCGTTGTGCGTGCGCCGCCACGTCGCGGCCCCGGGCGCGGTCGTCGACCCGCGCGCGCCTTTGCTGACCTTCGTCGCCGCCGAGCACGACGGCGAGGATGCCGACATCGCCGTTGTCGACCTGGATTCCGTGCGCGCCGATCTCGCCGAGGTCCGCGCCCGCCACCGCGTCGGCTTGGACGAATCCCGGCCCGAGGCGGTCGCGAAACGTCATCGCCTCGGTCGGCGGACCGCGCGCGAGAACCTCGCCGACCTGGTCGACGCGGACAGCTTCGTGGAGTACGGCGCGCTCGCGGTCGCCGCGCAGCGCCTGCGGCGCAGCCAAGAGGACCTGATCGCGAACACTCCCGCAGACGGCTTGGTCGCGGGGGTCGCCACCGTCAACGCCGAGCTGTTCGGTCCCGATCGGTCCCGCGCGGTCGTGCTGTCCTACGACTACACGGTGCTGGCGGGCACTCAGGGAATGCGTAACCACGTCAAAACCGACCGCATGCTGGAACTGGCTCGGGAGCAGCGCCTCCCGGTGGTCTTCTGCACCGAGGGCGGTGGCGGGCGACCGGGCGACACCGACTACCCGGGTATCTCAGGACTGGATGTCACCACGTTCCGCGCCATGGGTGCGTTGTCGGGCCGGGTTCCGTTGGTCGGCATAGTGTCCGGGCGGTGCTTCGCGGGCAACGCCGCCTTGCTCGGCATGTGCGACGTTGTGATCGCCACCCCGGACGCGAATATCGGCATGGGCGGTCCGGCCATGATCGAGGGTGGCGGCCTCGGCGTGTACGCCCCGGAGGACATCGGGCCCATCGACGTGCAGCGCCGCAACGGCGTTGTGCACGTGGTCGCGGCCGACGAGGCCGAAGCGGTCGCCATCGCCCGGCGCTACCTGGCCTACTTCCAAGGGGCGAGCGACGACTGGACCGCGCCGGACCCGCGCGTGGCGCGGCATGTCGTTCCCGAAAACAGATTGCGCGCGTTCGACATTCGCGCCGTGATCGAGTCCATCGCGGATGTCGGGACGGTGCTGGAGTTACGCCGCGACTGGGCGGTGGGGATCGTCACCGCGCTGATCCGCGTCGAAGGGCGCCCGTTCGGCCTCATCGCCAATAACTGCCACCACCATGGCGGCGCCATCGACGCGCCCGCCGCCGATAAGCTCAGCATGTTCCTGCGCCTGTGCGACGCTCACGGCCTGCCCATCGTATCGCTGTGCGACACACCGGGTTTCATGGTCGGACCGGACGCGGAGAAGGATGGCACGGTCACGAAGTTCAGTCGGCTCTTCATCGACTCCGCCGCGTTGTCGGTTCCGCTGGGGACGGTCATCGTGCGCAAGGGCTACGGTCTCGGCGCCCAAGCCATGGCTGCGGGTTCGTTCCGTGCGCCGCGGTTCGTCGTAGCTTGGCCAACTGGAGAGATCGGCGGCATGGGCCTGGAGGGTGCGGTCCGTCTCGGGTTCGCCAAGGAGCTGGCCGCCATCGACGATCCGGGCAAGCGTCAGGAGGCGTTCGACAACCTGGTCCAGCTCGCCTACGCCAACGGCAAGGCACTCACCGCCGCGACGGTCCTGGAGGTCGACGACGTCATCGATCCGGCCGACACCCGCCGCTGGATCCGTACCCTGCGCTGATCGCGGGTGCCGTGCGGCGGGAAGTTTGGAGTTACGCCTCCCAGCAGGAGCCGTTGGACCGGGCGTGGGACTGAACTGGTCGACGACCTCGGCGCCGACGACCGTCTCGCCGCCGGCCATCGCCTGCATGCCGTCCGTGGCCACCTGCTCGAGCTGACCGGCGATCCGGTGGGCGCCCGCGCGGCGTACCCGACCGCGGCCCAGCGGACCACCAGCACGCCGCAACAGCGCTAGATGCTCTCGTTGGCGGCCCGCCTGGATGCGTCGGCCGACTGAGCCCGCGCCGGCGGCGGCGAACTTGTCATGACGCACCGGAATACTCGGCGCCGACCGATCTTCGCGACGAACGGAGGAGCGCATGGCGCGCGAACTCGACGACCTGCCCTACGCGCGGTACCTCACCGCTCCGGAAGGCGATCTCGAGGCGGAAGGCGATTACGACTGTGTCCGGGTGGACGGCGGCGAACTGAACGACCTCGACGTACGGCACGCCCGATTCAGCGAGTCGGTGTTCACCTCGGTCGCCTTCACCCGGGGAAGCCTGCGCTACTCCCGCTTCAGCGACGTGTGGCTGCGCCATGTCCGCTGGGTGGGCACCGAACTGGCCGACACGGCCTGGCTCGATGGCGAGGTGGTGTCGGGCGCGATGTCCGGTGTGGATCTGGCGGGAGCGAACCTGCGGCGGGTTCGGTTCGAAGGCTGCAAATTCGACTCGGTCAACTTCCGTGGCGCCCAGTTGCGCGAAGTGTCCTTCGTCGACTGTGTGCTGCGCGACTGCGATTTCGCCGAGGCCGCGCTGACCGACCTCACGGTGCCCGGCTCGACGCTGGTGCGGCTGTCGCTACGCAACGCCCGGTTGGCGAAGGTCGACCTGCGCGGCGCGACCGCCCTCGACATCAGTGACGGATTCGACAGTCTGCGCGGCGCGACGATCACCCACGTGCAGTTGATGGACCTCGCACCCGCTTTCGCAAGTTCCCTCGGGCTCACCGTGCAGGACTGGTACGACCCCTGACCAGCGCCGGATCCGCGCACCCGAGCGGATGCACCGTGGTCGCGAAGCGAGCGAGACGAACAGCAAGTGCCGAAAAGCACTGTGCGACATCGGCTGCCCGCCCTGCGCCCGGAACCCCATTTCGGCGATCCGGCGGTGCGCAGCGCATCTGATTGATACATTGCGCCGGTACCGCGCAGTACCGCTTCATCGAGGATGCGAGCCATGGTCGATCTGGATTCCCTCCGCAGCACCGCGGGTGTGCGCGCTCTCGTGCGGATCGCCGGAGAGCGCGGGATGGTGCCCGCCGAGTGCCTGGCCGGGACGGCGGTGTCGCCCGCGGCGCTGCTCGATCCCTCCGCCGAGATCAGCGCGAACGACGAATTGCGTGTGGTGCGCACGGTGCTCGGTCGTTTCGGCGACGAACCCGGACTCGGTCTCGTGGCGGCGGCTCGTCAGCACTTCCGCTTGCGCGGACCGTGGGGCCTGGCGTTGCTCGGCAGCCGGACGCTGCGTGAGCTGATCGAGGTGGCGCAGCGCAGTGCCGGTCGCACCGTGCTGCTCGGCCGGCTGACCTTCGAGGAAGCCGACGGCGAAGCGCGACTGCTGTTCCAGGACGCCGAGATCCCGCCGGGCATGCGGGCGTTCTTCGCCGAAATGGCGCTGGCGGGGCTGCCCGCTTTCGATCGCGAACTGTACTCCGCCGGCGTTCCCGTCCGGCGGGTGAGTTTCCGGCACGCGGCACCGCGCAACATCAACCGCTATCGCGAGGTATTCGGCATCGTCCCGGTTTTCGGCGCGACGGTGAGCGGGGTGGTCTTCGACCGCGGCCTGCTCGATCAGCCGCTGCCGCCGGCGAACGACGCCGCGCGCGACACCTGCGGGCAACTGTGCCGCGATCTGCTCGCCCGGCGCCGCAGCCGCACCGGCGTCGCCGCCTCGGTGCGCGATCTGCTGGTGCGCAATCCGGGTGAGATCCCCGATCAGGCGACGGTGGCGCTCGGCCTGTACATGAGTTCGCGCACACTCTCGCGGCGCCTGCACGAAGAGGGAACGTCGTTCCGTGCTCTGCTCGACGAAGTGCGGCAGACAATGTCGGAAGTGTTACTGACGCATACCGATATGACCACCGAACAGGTGGCTGCTCGGCTCGGCTATGCCGAAGCGGCCTCCTTCATCCGCGCGTTTCGTCGCTGGCAGGGCTGCCCGCCGCAGACCTTCCGCTCCCGCGGCCTCGAGCCCTGTCGCGCATCCTGAGTCGGTCTGAGCGAGGCCGGCGGACGGCGTGCGTCTCGACCGTATGCGCCCGCGCCGAATGCCGCCGCGGGCAGATCCTCGGCTACCGCGATCTCGACTGCAGGCCCGGTCGATCCAGCAGTGGGATCTCGCACCCGGAACGCTCCCGTACTATCGCGATCGGAGTTGGCCGGGCGGGGAGACGAAGGAGGACGGTGTGGACGTTCGCACCAATAACGACAGACTGTGGTTACGGTTGGGCCAACGACTCACGGACAATGGCCGGATCGCGACGGCGTCGCCGGACAACCCGGGGATCATGTCGTGAGCGTGCTGGAGCCGAGTGCCGGCGAGGCGCGGGCTGTGAGTGAGCGTAGCGAGCGAACGTTGGACGCAGCCGAGTGGTCGCTCGTGCTGGAGCCGAGTGCCGGCGAGGCGCGGGCTGTGAGTGAGCGTAGCGAGCGAACGTTGGACGCAGCCGAGTGGTCGCTCGTGCCGGAGCCGAGTGCCGGCGAGGCGCGGGCTGTGAGTGAGCGTAGCGAGCGAACGTTGGACGCAGCCGAGTGGTCGCTCGTGCCGGAGCCGAGCGCCAGCGAGGCGCAGGCATGAGCGACGACGGCAGCGATCTACGCTGCGCGGGGTGTGCGGCCGTTGGGATGGACAGCCGCCATTGCCCGTCCTGCGACCGCGAGCTCGGTTACCGCTACGTCGCGCTGCCCGGCAGCGATCCGACCCCGTGCGCGCAGTGCGGTGGAACCCGATACGACGCTGACGGGCGATGCGCGCACTGCGGACGGCCCCGGCGGGTGCCGGATCGCTCCGCCGCCGATCTCGGCGCGGTCGCGGTGCTCACCGATCGTGGAATCGTCCATGGGCGCAATGAGGATGCGGTCGCCGCGGGGGTACTCGACAGTGCGATTGCCGGATCGTCGCCGGCCGTCGTGATCGCGGTCAGCGACGGAGTCTCGACCTCGGCGCGGCCGCAGGTGGCCTCCGGTGCGGCAGTACGCGCCGGCGT
>NZ_BDBA01000030.1 GCF_001612745.1 Nocardia amamiensis NBRC 102102
GCTGGGTCGCCATCGGCCTGGAACCGGATCGGGTGCGCGTGAGCAAGGCCGAGTTGGCTTCGCTTGCCGAGGGATACGGCCGTCGTCCTCCTACTGTCACGATCGTCGCGCCCCCGCTGGCGACCGATCCGGGCCATGCCGCCGACCAATTGGCGGCCTACGCCGACGCGGGCGTGGAACGTGTCATCCTGGCTCCATCCGGAGCGCAGTGGCGCGCCGACTACGAGTTCGCCGCGAAGATCAAGGAGCGAGTGAATACCCTGCTCACCCGCTGAACAGCAGTCCGAGGCCCAGGCCGAGCAGCACCACCGCGATCACCGCATCCAGTACCCGCCACGCGGACGGCCGAACGAACAGCGGGCCGAGCAGTCGCGCGCCGAATCCCAGTGCGGTGAACCAGAGCACGCTGGCCAGCATCGCCCCTGCCCCGAGGAACCAGCGGTCCGGACTGCCATAGGTGCTGGCGAGCGAGCCGAGCAGCACCACGGTGTCCAGGTAGACGTGCGGGTTGAGCCAGGTCAATGCCAGGCAGGTGGCCACCGTGGCACCGAATGCCGCGGTGGCCTTTGCCGACTCGACGGTGAGCGCGGTGGAGCCGAACGCTCGCCGCGCCGCCAGCGCCGCGTAGCCGATCAGGAACGCCGCACCCGCGTAGCGCGCCACCACCACGACCCCGGGAGCGGCCTGGACGATCACGCCGAAGCCGCCGACCCCGGCCGCGATCAGCACGATGTCCGAGACCGCGCACACCGTCACCACCGCGAGCACGTGCCCGCCGCTGATTCCCTGCCGCAGGACGAACGCGTTCTGCGCACCGATCGCCACGATCAGCGAGAGGCCGAAGCCCAAACCGGACGCGGCCGCCACCGCCGCGGAAGAAATGCTCACATCCAGCGACGCTAAGCCGGGCACCATACCCAGACAAGCTAAAGATTCTTACTGGTCATTAGCATCTCTTAATTATGGACCTTCAGCTCGACCAGCTCCGCGCTCTCGACGCCGCGATCACCGAGGGGACATTCGACGCCGCGGCGCGGCGGTTGAGTGTCACCCCGTCGGCGGTCAGTCAGCGGATCAAAGCCCTGGAAGACGCAGCAGGACGGATTCTCGTGCAACGCACCAAACCGGTGCGCGCCACCGAATCCGGTCTCGCCGTGGTCCGGCTGGCCAGACAGATCCAACTGCTCGCCGCAGACACCGAACGCGAGTTGGGCGGCCGCCCCTCGGACGGTCCGATCCGGGTACCGATCGCGGTCAACGCCGACTCGCTGGAGACCTGGGTGATGCCCGCGCTCGGTCGCGCCCCACGCGGAGTGTGCTTCGAGATCCATCGCGAGGACGAGGAGCACACCACCCGGCTGCTGCGCGACGGCACCGTGATGGCCGCGATCACCTCCATCGCGCAACCGGTGCAAGGCTGCAAGGTGGAGCGGCTCGGCGCTATTCGCTACCGGCCGATGGCCAGTCCGGAGTTCGCAGGCACCTGGTTCGCCGACGGCGCGACGGCGAAGTCCTACGCGGCGGCTCCGGTGGTGCTGTTCGACCGCAAAGACGACCTGCAAGATCGCCTTTTGCGCAGGCGCAGCCGCAAACCGCTGAACCCGCCACGCCACTATGTCCCGTCGTCCTCCGGGTTCGCCGAGGCGGTCCGTCTCGGACTCGGCTGGGGGATGCTGCCCGATCTGCAAACGGAAGACGATCAGGCCGCCGGTCGCCTGGTCTCGATCGATCCAGGCGTCGTCATCGACGTTCCCCTGTATTGGCAGCAGTGGCGCCTGGACTCCCCCGCCCTCAGCGCGGTCGCAGCGACCATCGCCGCATCGGCAGCGGCCGTGCTGCGCTGAGCGTCGTTTCCCGGCAAGACATTCACGGCCCCTGACGTCGCCGGGCCGGAAGTGCGAGTACTCCCGCCCCGGCGACGCCGTATCCGAGTTGGTGCGACCGTGGGCACGGCAGCACCGCAGTGTGGTTCGGAGTCGAGGCAAGGGTGGATGGACTTCGAGTCGGCGGCCCCGGACGACACTCGCCGGTTCATGCACGTCCGATCCGGCGGTCTCGGGCTGTCGAGAGGTAGTTTGATCCCGCACGGCGACCACAGGTTCGGCTCCACCTCGCACCCGACACCAGATGCTCGAGGAGTTCACTTGGCACGGCACCGTCGTTCGCACCGATCGCGCACTCGTGACGCAGCCGCCGGGGCTGGCGTGATCGGCATCCTGCTGACCGGCCTCGGAACCGACGCGGCCGCACGCCCGATCGGCCCCTTCGACGTCGGCGGAGCGATCGAGGTCGAATACGACCAAGCCGGTGGGCCCGCCTTTTTCGGCGATCCCGTCTCCCCCGAATCCCCCGCCGCACGCGGCGGCCGCTACCAAGCTTTCGAGCGCGGCTCCTCCATCTACTGGCACCCCGACACCGGAGCGCATCAAGTCGGTGGCGCCATCCGCGACAAATGGGGCGACCTCGGGTTCGAGGGCGGGCTGCTCGGCTATCCCGTGGCCCGGGAAGCGGCAACACCGTCCAAGCCCGGCCGCTACAACGTCTTCCAGAACGGCTCCATCTATTGGTCGATCGGCACCGCCGCCCATCAGATCGGCGGCACGATCCGGGACAAGTGGGCCTCCTACGGGTGGGAGAACAGCCCGCTGGGCTTTCCCATCACCGACGAATCACCCGCGCGCGGCAGCTTCGGGCGCTACAACCTCTTCGGCGGCGGTGCCATCTACTGGTCTCCGCTCACCGGCGCCCATGTCGTCTGGGGAGCGATCCGGGAATCCTGGGAAGCCGCAGGCGGCGAAGCGGGCCGCTACGGATACCCCACAAGCGACGAATACGACTTCCAGAACGGCAAAGCCCAAGACTTCCAAGGCGGCCGGATCACCTGGCGACCGTGATATCACGCGGGATGAGCGACCGGCGCATCGTCCGGACGCCGTGAACTCCTGGCAATCCGGCGATTCCGTGCGATCACGTCGGCTCCGCCGGCGGCCCCAACCAATGTTGGGGCCGCCGCGGCCGAACCAGCCTGTGCCCGAGTCGATCCTCAGACCCCGACCTCGACAGGGATACTGCCACATCGTTTCGGCGGCGTCGCAGCGATGATCGTCCATCGGTACGCACATGCGCGCGTGCATGTGCATGGACGACTGCGGACCCGGAATCCTCGGAAATCCAGGTCGGCGACCCTGAATTGATAACGAATCAGCATCAGCGAAGGGCTTCCGATACCGAACTGTTGTCTGCCATCGCGAGCGCTGCAACCAATTCGACTCGACGACAACCTTATCCGCGATCTCGGAAACCAGTCACCCTCTGTTACTTGATGATTCATCGAAGTCACGGCGGCGATGCGAACCGCCGGGTGTCGAAGTGGGCCGCGACGCGCACGAAGCGGACGCCGCGCCTCGGGATCTCCACATCGACGGAGAACCCACCAGCTATTGCGCCGCGCCGGCTATCCGGTTGTCGCCACCGCGGAACACTGCATGGCGAGGCGCGGATCTCGGTCGAGAATCAGGCGTTCCGCTCACCGGGCCGGGTCTCCGACAGCAGCGCGCGCAGGAAGCGCACGCTGTCCGCGGGCGACAGCGCTTCCACGCTGAGCCGGTTCATGACCGACATGTATACCTCCACGTCACGCCGTTTCTCGAAGTAGAGCGAGCTGGTGAGTTGCTCGGTGTAGACGATGTCGGGCAGTTCGGGCTCCGGGAACCGGAGAATGCTGAACGGCCCGCCCGCGGCGGAGTGCCCTCCCGCCGCGTACGTCAGGACCTGGATCCGGACATTGGGGCGTGCGGCCATCTCGACCAGATACTCGATCTGCTCCCGCAGGACTTGCGTTCCGCCAACCGGGCGGCGCAGCGCGTTCTCATCGATGACCGCCCAGAGGGTCGGCGCGGCCATCCGGTCGAGAATCCGCTGGCGGCGCATGCGGATGGCGACCCGGCGCTCGGTCTCGTTCTTATTGGCGAGCTGGATCACCGCACGCGCGTAGTCGGCGGTCTGCAGCAGACCAGGAATGAATTGCGCCTCGTAGGTGCGGATCGTGGTGGCGGCTTGTTCGAGACCGATGTAGGTCTCGAACCACGCTGGGAGCAGATCACTGTAGCGCTGCCACCAGCCGGGGTCGTTGGCGCGGCGAGCCAGTTCGAAGTATGTTTCGCGTTCAGTGGGGTCGACAATGCCGTATAGGGTCAGCAGGTCGCGCAGATCGCGTTCCTTGAACCCGGTGCGGCCCAGCTCCAGACGGCTGATCTTGGCGTGCGAACCGCGAATGGAGTCGCCCGCGGCCTCCCTGGTGATCCCACATCCCTCGCGGAGCTGACGCAGACGACTGCCGAGCGCGATCCGCAGCACGGTCGGACCGCGTTCTGCAGCAGGGAATTCCGCGCTGTCGCCGCTGTCCTCATCGTTGGTCATGAGTGCCTCCGGTCGATCGAGGGGGGTAGACCGCGGGGCTCGATGCCTCCACCATTACAGCTCACGTGACGTCGGCTGCTGATCCTACTCGGCTCTACTTCAGCCCCGATCACGATGCGAGCACGAACCGCAAACTCCGGTGCGCGTGCATGTATTCGCAAGAGCGGCAACGCAATAACTTGACCACAAGGCTGGGCAAGGCGGAACCGGTGTGCGTAAAGTCGCCCCCGACGGTGGCCGCCGCGCGGAGGAGGAGAGCCATGACGTCAGCGGAAGGGTCGACCCGGCTAGCGGGAGTCGATCCCACCACCCCGAGCATCGCACGCGTGTACGACTACGCCCTCGGCGGGACGAACTTGTTCGACGTCAAAAGGGCGTTCTTCGCGGGGCTGGACATGGTTCCACCCGGACTGGTGCAGCTGCACGATTGGTGGCCCGGCGGACCCGCGCTGCGCACGCCGTGGCCCGACGAACGCCTCATCCTCGGCGGCGTCGGCCGCAAACCGTAAACCATTCCCCCACTACGGAGCGCGATATGACATCGAACGACGTGCAGATCAGCGATCAGGACATCCAAGACAAGCTGTCCGAGGTCCTCCGTTTCACCAGCATCGATCTCGCCACCTCCAAGGACGGCGTCAACTGGTGCTCGAATGCGTTCTTCGCCGAGCTGGACGGCGATCCGTTCCGCTTGACGCTCGTACTCGAGTCCGGGGGACGGACATTGGCGGGGCTACGCGCGAACCCGAGTGTCGGAGTCAAAGTCGTCCCCGACGGATTCCTCAACCCGTTCGCCCAGGGTTTGGGCACGGCCGCGGTGCGAACGCAATCCAGCGAGCGAGAGGAGACATTCCAGGCCCTGCTGCGCAAGGAGCCGCGGATCGAGCCGTTCCTGTCCACACCGATCGAGGCGGTGGTGGTGCGGGTCGACTGGTGGCGGGTCACCCATGTGCAGGGCGGTTTACTGCCGGGACGCGTGCTGTACCGGCACGGCACATAAGCGGCAAATCAGACGAATTCGGCTCCGGCCGAATGGATCAGCACCAACTGCCCGGCAAATCAGCGCACCCTTAGGCTGATGAGCCAGGCCACTGAAACGCAGAGAGAGGTCTCCATGTCCGATTCCGCTCCCCAGACCGGTGTCAGGGTGCCGGTCGGCGTGGACACCACACGCGCGAGCATCGCCCGCGTCTACGATGCGACCCTGGGCGGCAAAGACAATTACGAAGTCGACCGTTTCGTCCGCGACAAGGTCGCCGAGGTCGCGCCGCGACAGGGCGATGTGGCCTGGATGAACCGTCGCTGGCTGCACCGTGTGGTGCGATATCTCGCCGGTACCGTAGGCATCGACCAATTCCTCGATGTCGGTGCCGGTTTGCCGACGGTCGGCAACACCCACGAGATCGCGCAACAGCAGAATCCCCAGGCGCGCGTGGTGTACGTCGACAACGACCCGGTGTGCAACATCCACGGCCGGGTGTTGCTCGAACGCAACGAGTACACCCATTTCGTTCCCGCGGATCTGACCGAGCCCAAGACCTTGCTCGCGCACTCGGAGGTCACGCCACATCTCGACATCACGCGTCCGTTGGCGCTGATCCTGTGCGGAATCCTGCACCACGTCGACGACGCGCTCGATCCCGCCGGAATCATGCGGCAGTACATCGACGCACTCCCCGCGGGCTCGTACGTCGCGATCACCCACTTCTGGGATCCGGCCGACGGATCCGAAGCCCACGATATGGCCGTCGAGCTGCAACGACGTTTCACCGAAATGGGTTTGGGCTCCGGCTGGTACCGCACCCGCGAACAGATCGCCTCCTACTTCGGCGATCTGGAGTTGATCGAACCCGGCCTGGTCGAACTCGACGACTGGTGGCCGATGGGTCCCGCGCTGCGCCCGCGCCTGACCGAGGAACGCCTCCTGCTGGGCGGGGTCGGATTCAAAGCGGGCTCCACCAACGGTGTCGTGACTGCGTTGCGCCCCCGATCGACGGGCACGCACGATCTGCCCGATTCCGCCGATGATTACTCGGCAGAGAGGTAATGCCGCAATGACATACGACGACCTGAACGGACCAGATCTCCGCGAAGACCGGTGGCGTTTTCTGGAGGTTCCGCTCGGCGAAGGCCAGACCTGGCGCTACGCCGACCCCGCCGCCGAGACCGAGATCGGGGACGGCACAGTGTCGGTCCGCATCGCCGCCTTCACCCGGTCCAATGCCGACATCCAGATCCTCGACAACCCGAAGCAGCTGCTGGTGTCGACCGAGTCGTTCGATCTCACCGGCGGATCACGCACCTTCGCGGTGGAGATGGCTGCCGAGAACATCGGCGTCACCGGCGAGGATTACCGGGACGGGTTCGCCGCCTTCAACGTTCTCGATATGGGCAGTGCCCAGGTGTTCGACCTGATCGCGACGAGCACGAACGCCTATGCGATCCACGAAAGGCTGTTCGTGCCGGGTGTCGTCCCGAAAGAGCAGGCATTCACTCATGTGGTGCACGCGCCGCTGGCTGGCGTCGACATCAAACCCGGCGAGTTCCATCGCTACGCCGTCACCATCGACCGGGCTGCGGGCACCGTCGGCTGGTACGTCGACGACTCGCCGGTATACACCACTTACGCTCCGCAACTGCCCGAGTCGGTGCAAATCGGGTTCGGCATCATCACGCTGCATCCGATCGAGGACGGCCACAGCACGTCGCTGCGCGGGCAGGGACTGCACGGGTCCTGGCGGAACTTCACCGTCGACTGATCGAGTCCGAAAACACGTGGTGCCCGGTCGCCTTCGACCGGGCACCGTTTCGTCCGCCGCCTATCGCGGGGCTACCACCGCTCGGACATCTCCTTCCGTGGCCATTCGGCACCGCCCTGGCGGGCGTACTCGTCCGACATGACGTCGGTCTCCGCCACGTCGAAGTCGTACTCGTCGAACTCGCGACGGCGCGGGTCCCACACCATCGCCGCGGCCGCCACTGCCAGCAGCGTAATGACTATGGCGGCTATGACTCCATACAGCACGTCTAACACCCTCCTGAAGAATTAACGAAATGCCGACACGGCCGTGCCGGATACTCAACGCGCACAGCTCTTTTCACGTCGCACGAATTTTAAACCCAGCCGGTCCCCACGGCAGGCCGAGGATCGGTGACCCCACTCACCATCGCGCCGATCCGGCACGGGAACACGGCGCACACCGATTCAGCGGAAACACCACCGCGAACGTTCAGCGTCGCCTAGGCTCAGCGCTGTCCCGGTGGCTCCGGGACATCCCACGCGGAACCGGTAAGCCCAATCCGGCCGCGATTGCTGGTGGTAGCGGTGGGGTTCACCCAACCCGATGAACCTCGCCGTTCCCCAATTCCCCCTAAATCCCGCGGACATTCGCGTGGAATCACGCGCATCGGGCATCCGTAGAGCTACCGTCTTCGGTCATGGACGACATCGAACTGCAGCCACCGACCGTCGCCTCCCCCAAACACACCGGCCTGGTCCTGGACATCGCCGCCCTGAGCATCCACAACCCCCTCGCCGGACCCGGCGAGATCACTTATCCCTTCATCCGCTGCACCGACCACCGAGTCCTGCGCCTACCGGAGCCGCTGCACCGGTGGGCAACCGAAACCATCGCACTCAGCCACGCCACGCACGCCGCAGGCGCACCGCCCCTGTTTCCCGGTCAGGTCGAATTCGGCATTCTCGACGGCATCATGTACGCCGAAATCCTCTGAACGACAGGCGCGCCCAAGCCACGGCCGTCGCATTGCGGCAGCCGGACTTCAGCATCGAATGTGGTGTGTCGGCGCGAATGATCGCGGCATCACCCCCGCGCCGCGGCCCGCGCCGGCCAGCGGAAGGCGCACGAACTCGACATGCGGCCGTGCGCCAGGGCTCGGCCGGACGACGGTGATTCTGCGGGTGTCGAACCAGCCGGGCGCCGCGGCGGTTTGTGCCGGTGCGTCGAGTCCGCTGCGTCGGCGGCGAGGTGGTCCGGCACGCGTGTGAGCCGGCCGATTGGTCGTCTGGGCGGCCGCCGAGCCTGACCGCCGGGGCGCATTCCCCGCTGAGCCGGGACCTGAGGACAGCAGTGCGGGGCGTAGCGGATCGAGGTAAGGGAGGGCAGGGGCAGATCGTGGACCCGCGGGCTCTGCGGTGGACGAAAAGGCTGGTGGGCGGCGCGACAGGCCCCGCATGTGGCGCGCGTTCCGGGAGCACGACACACTGGACGCCGTGAATCGCATGTCAATCCGACCGCGCGACCGCGCACTGGACGGCCTGCCGTGACCGATCTCGCTCGCGGTGAGAACCGCCCCGCGCCCGGAGATCGGCTGACGGTTACCGTCACCTGCTCGGCTCCCGTCGACGTTTCGGCGCTGTTGCTGAATGCCGCGGGCAGAGTACGCTCCGACGCCGACTTCGTGTTCTTCAATCAGCCTGTCGCGACCGGCGTCACCTACCGGCACGGTCAAGGCGCCGGTGACGTGGTGGACATCCAGACCAGCGCGTTGCCCGCCGATGTGGACCGGGTCGTCGTCACCGCGAGCCTGGACGGCAGCGGGCCGCCCACGTTCGCGGCCGTCGGCTCGCTGCGCGCGACCATCGCGTCCCCCTCGGGCACGCTGGCCTTCCCGATGACCGGGCTCAGCACCGAGACCGCGGTGGTCTGCGTGGAGATCTACCGGCGCGGCGGCGGGTGGAAGGTTCGCGCGGTCGGCCAGGGTTACGACAACGGCTTGGCCGGGATCGCGACGGCGTTCGGCGTGAACATCGACGACGAACCCGCGCCGCCCGCTCCTGCTCCCCCACCGGTATCCGGACCAGCGGCTGCGGCGCCTCCGTCGTATCAGCCCGCGCCACAGTCCGCCTATCCCGCGCCCCCGGCCTATCCCGCGCCCCCGGCCTATCCACCGCAACCGGCCTACCCTCCGCAACCGGCCCATCCACCGCAACCGGCCTATTCCGCGCCCGCCGCGGCGCCGCCACCACCGATGCCTTCACCTCAGCAAGGAGCGCTGCCGATGCAGAGCGAACTGTTCGCCCCCAGCCACGCCGAAGTCACCGGCGCAGGCATTCAGAAGCAGGGCGGCAAGATGATCAAGGTCGCCGTCAACGGCGAGGTCATGGCGCGGGCCGGGTCGATGGTCGCCTACCAGGGCGACCTGCATTTCCAGGCGCTCGGCGCCGGCGGTATCGGGCGGGCGATCCAGCAGCGGCTGACCGGTGAAGGCGTTCCGCTGATGAAGGTCTCCGGCCGCGGCGACCTGTTCGTCGCGAACGGCGCAGCCGACGTGCACACCATCGATCTGGACGGCACGGACGGCCTCACCATCAACGGCGCCAACGTGCTCGCGTTCGATACCAGCCTGCGCTACGACATCCGGATGGTGCAGGGCGCCGCCGGATTCGCCAGCAACGCCGGATTGTTCAACTGCGTCTTCACCGGCCGCGGCCGCATCGCCATCACCACGCATGGCACACCGGTGGTGCTCAACGTCGATCAGCCGACCTATGCCGATCCGCAGGCGGCGGTCGCCTGGTCGTCGAGCCTGCAGACCGGCATCAAGCGCAACGACTCTTTCGGCCTCGGCAGGCTGATGGGCCGCAGCACCGGCGAGGGGATCACGCTGTCGTTCTCCGGCCACGGTTTCGTCATCGTGCAGCCCTCGGAGCTTCCGCCCGGCGGCTTCCTCGGCGGCACCGGCGGCGGCCAGGAGGCGGGGCAGAGCGGCGGCGTGCTGGGCGGGCTGTTCGGGTAGCGCGGCGCTACGCCGTGTCCTCTGCCGGCATGAGCGGAAGCCTCCGTGGTCACGCTCGGCCGCCTCCGGGCCCGGCCGCTCATGCCTGGAGCGAAACGAGCTCGACGACGGTGATGTCCGACGGTGCGCCCACGCGCACCGGCGGGCCCCACGCCCCGGCTCCCCTGCTGACGTACAACTGGGTGTCGCCGTAGCGCTCCAGCCCGGCAACGGCCGGATTCGCCAGGCCGGCAAGGTAATTGCCGGGCCAGATCTGCCCGCCGTGGGTATGGCCGGACAGCTGGAGATCGACACCGTGCGCGACCGCGTCCTCGATCAGTATCGGCTGGTGCGCCAGCAGTACCGCCGTGCGGGCGCGGTCGCGGTCGCTGAGCGCCTTGCCGAAATCCGGGCCCTGGCCGGTCCGTTCGCCCTGCACGTCGTTCACGCCCGCGAGGTCGAATCCCGGTAGCTCGGTGCGGGCATTCGCCAGCAAGTGCATGCCGAGTTCCTGGACGTGCTCGATCCACTGCTCGGCGCCGGAGAAGTACTCGTGGTTGCCGGTGACGAAGAACGCGCCATGCCGGGCCCGCAGCCGCGCCAGCGGCTCGACGGCCGAGCGCAGGTGCTCGACGCTGCCGTCCACCAGGTCACCGACGACGGCGATGAGGTCGGGCTGAGTGTCGTTGACGGTCCGGACCACCCGCTCGGCGAAGCCGCGGCCCAGGATGGGGCCGAGATGGACGTCGCTGACCACCGCGATGCGGAATCCATCGGCATTGCGCGGCAATTTCGCCAGGGGCACGGCCACACGCTTGACGCTGGGTCCGTTGAGGACGCCATACGCTCCGAGGCCAACGGTGGTCGCGGCGGCGGCCGCAGCGGCTCCACCCACCACCCGCGAGACGAAGACGCGACGAGGTAGTCGAGCGGCCGTAGGCGGCGCGGTGGCGACGGACTCAGCCGACCCCGCTGCCCTGGACCCCGCCGACCCCGCCGCCCTGGACTCAGCCGACGCTGTCGCGGCAACCTCGTCCGGCACGGAATCCGGCGCTGCTACGGAGTCCTCGACGGCACCCGGTTCACCCGCAACAGCCGTGGCCCGCCCGGAATTCGGTGCTGCTGCGGAGTCCGCGGCGGCAGGGGTTTCACCCGCAACAGCGGTAGCCCGTCGGGGATCCGATGCGAGCCCACCCGAGTTCCCAGCAGCAGTCGCTTCACTCGCAACAGCCCTCGCCTGCAGAGAATCCGGCGTTGCTACAGAATCCACGGCAGCAGCCGGTTCACTCGCAACAGCCGTAGCCCGTAGGGGATCCGATGCGAGCCCACCCGAGTCCCCGGCAGCAGTCGCTTCACTCGCAACAGCCCTCGCCTGCACGGAATCCGGCGTTGCTATGGAATCCACGGCAGCAGCCGGTTCACTCGCAACAGCCGTAGCCCGTAGGGAATTCGATGCGAGCGCACCCGAGTCCGCGGCGGCGGCAGGTTCCCGCGCAATAGCCTTGTCCTGGTCGGGACTCAGAGCGGATGTGGGCTCCACCTCGACCGTAGCGGCCGGTGCGTCCAGCGGTGGGTCGCGATCGATCCAGCGCAGCAGCAGGAACCGGATCGGCTCGCCGACCAGCAGCGCCAGCAGCAGGTAGACGAACAGCGCACCCCAGAGGTAGCCGGGCCAGGCGATGATCCGGACCACGGCGAACGGAGCGGACGCCACTTCGGCGACCGTCGCACCGATCAGCAGCAGCGGCCCTGCCAGCACCACCGCGGTGCCGACGCGTCGCCCCGGGGAGCCCTCGTTCGTCGTGTCCCGCACCAAGCGCCGCCACAGGTACCAGTGCAGCGCGCCGAACACTGCGACAACACCGACCACCGCGAGGATGGCTCCGACGGCAACAAGCACAACGACCACAACGGCACTCTCTGTGAGCTTTTCGGGATCCGCGGCACCAACTTACGTCACGGCATCCGTGACGCGCGCCGAGCCGGGTTCCCGCTTCCGGTCATCTCGTCCGCTCGAGCACGCCGCGCACGAAGGCGGCCTGACCCGCGTGTTGCAAATCGTCGGCGATCGCGCTGACCAGCCGCACGCCCAGCGTCACCGGCGGGTCCCATCGGGTGTCGACGACGCGGTCCAGATCGCCGTCCTCGAGTTCACGAACGAAACGCAGCGTCTGCTCGTGCACGGCGTCGAAGTAGCCGGTGAGCAGTTCGGCCGACGCGCGGATGACGGCCACGTCGGCGGGCCGGTCGCCGTATCCGGTCGCGGTTTTGTCGACCGGCAGGCCGAACCGGTCGAACCAGCCCTGCGCGGTCCATACCTGCTCGATGCCTGCCACATCGGCAATGTGGTCGTCCTGCACGCGGGTCAGATGCCACACCAGCCACGCGATCGAGTTGGCTCCTGCATCGACCCGATGGACCAGGTCGTCCTCCCCCAGTCCGTCCACCGCCTCGTGCACTGTCTCCTTGATCCGTTCGTAGCCGTCGGTCAGCACATCGGCACTCGTGGCCATGGTCGACTCCTCTCGATGTCCGGTGCCCTGACGGTACCCAGCGCGGCCACCCCGCACGAGCGCCGACGCGGCCGGCGAGGCGGAATTCTCGCACGATCGCACCACATTGAACGTGCCGTTATATGGCGGTACGATATTCAGTGGCGAGATCAGGTTCGGTGGAGGCAACTGGGTCACCGGCCGGACGACTACCTACCGCAGTGAGGAAGTACCGAATGATGCACGACCACAAGGCCGGACGCGCACGGCGCACGGCTGTCCGCGTGGCGATGGTCGCCGCGCTCGCACTGACGCCGGTCGCCGCCACCGCGGCGCCCGCGCTGGCGCAGCAGCCGACCGTCGCGCAGGCCGAAGAAATCCACGGACGCGGGTGGCATCACCACGGCGGGTGGGGTCGCCACGGCTACGGCGGCTGGGGCGGCTGGGGCGGCTACGGATACTGGGGCAGCCCATACGGTTTCTGGGGCAGCCCGTTCGGCATGTGGCCCGGCATCTTCGTGCCGCTGCTCGGCACTGGAAGCGCCTTCTGAGCACCAGCGTCTTACCTCAGCTGATTCCGGCTCCGCGGCATCCGCTTCGGGGCAGCGGCCTTTCCCGCACGCTGCGACCGTGGAGCCGGAATCGCCTGTAGCCGAATGGACTCGGCTCTCGATGGCCGAACCCGCCGCCCACCCGAACCTTGCACCTTCCCCGGCGATCGTCCCGGTGAGACGGAAATCCGCAACAGGATGGCGTCCTCGAATTGTGCTTCCGCACAACGAGACTGCTTGAGCGATCGAAGCTCGCAGCCCATGGCGGCTTCTCCACACACCAGAGCGATGCCGCAGCAGCATCGGGGCAGCACCACCGGCGTGCTCGCACCGCACCATGTGCTCGCGCCTGGAATTTTCGAAGAAATACGTCATTCCAGCGATCGAATTATCTGCCATATCGGCCGGGTCAGCAGACATTTGGCAATCCATCGAAAAATGTGGACGAAAGTCCCACTGCCCATCCATAATTCGCGCACCCGTAGCGGTGGAGCGATGTGGTTATTTTTCAGTGAAATTCGCAGAACGATTGCTTCGGCAAAGCCGTGCGGCCAGAATGGGTAGGGCCGAGAACCGGCACTTCGGGGATTCGTCGGCACTCGTGGCCGACACGACTATGTGGGGAAATACGATGAGAGTCAACAGATTCGCCGCCACCGCCCTGCTCGCGGTCGGAGCCACCGGAATAGCGACGGGCGTCGCGAATGCCCATCCCGCCGCGCCCGCGCAGGTCAGCGTGCACGGTGTCGAGCAGGGAGTCGGATTCACCTCGGCGCCTGCTCCTGACGGCAGCGCGGTGGTCACCACTGTGGCCGCGGGCAGCTTCGCCTTGACCACCGACGCCAGAGCCGTCGAACTCCGTGACGGCGCTGGGCAGGTCATCACGACCGTTCCGCTGGCCTTCCAGTCCTCCGGAGCGACGTACGGACTGGCGCCGACGATCACCGATGCCGGCCGCACCCTCACGGTGACTCCGGTCGGCGCTCCCGCGGCGACCGATCGGCTCAACCAGTTCGTCAACGAGCAGGAAACGCTCGCGCGCAAGCAGCACAACGCGGGGGTGGGCGCCCTCATCGGCGCGGGAATCGGGGCCGTGATCGGCTTCTTCCTCGGCGGCGTCGGTGCGCTGGTCACTGTTCCGATCGGAGCGGGAATCGGTGCGCTGATCGGTTTCGCCACACCGTAATCCGCCGGTTCGGTGTGCGGCCGCCGATCGCGCGACCGCACACCGCCGCCGGAATTGCGTAGACACCGTTCATTTCGCGTGCGGTGTGAAAGTACAGGGGCTGACCACAAGGCACCGAACTCCAGCACCGGCCTGTGCGCCGAGGACGGTTTCACGCCGGAAACAGCGCCCCACGCCCGCCGAGCTCTGCGCAGATGTCATGACTCACGCGAAAGTCCGCCATCCGCTGGTCCAAGAGCCTGCGCGCCGGTCGGCGCCCCGGCGACATCTCACCCACCGCGGTCTCCGCTGCCGCTGACCGACTCCGTGCAGCCCGGCGCAAAACGGGATCTCGGAGGCGCTCACTGCGGCATGATGAGAGAGCACGGAGACGATCGGAGCGACGACACAGGATCGCGAGATGGCACAGAGCCGTTCCCTCGCGCAGCAACGGGCTGCACTGGAACAAGAGTGGTCCCGATGGATACCCGCCGGAACACCGCAGGGTGATTCCGCGCTGCGCAGTGAGGTCGCGCAATCCTGGCTGCGATCGCTGCGCACCGTCGATCCCGCGTGTGACCACGCTCCCCACGACGAAGCCGACGTAGCCGCCCGCTGGGCCGAGTCCCCGCTGCGCACACCGGTATCCGAGCTGACCGACCAGCTGCGCGGCGTCACCGAGGACGCGGGCTACGTCGCCGCGATCACCGACGAGAGCGGCACCATTCTGTGGTCGCACGGCGGCCCGGTCATGCGCCGCCGCGCCGAGCAGGTGAACTTCGCGCCGGGCGGGCGATGGGACGAGGCGCACATGGGCACGAACGCATTGTCACTGGCGCTGCGCACCGAACGGCCGCACACCGTGTTCTCCGCTGAGCATTTGGTGGCTGCCCTGCACGGATGGGTCTGCTATTGCGCGCCGATCCGCGGCGCGGACGGCCATCAGCTCGGCGTGCTGGACCTGTCCACGACCTGGGACCGAGCCCACCCGCTGGCCATGGCCACGGCACGCGCCCTGGTCAGCGCCATCGAGACCAAGCTGCACCACCGCATGGCAGCGCCGGGCGTCCGGCTGACCTGCCTCGGCACCGGCCGCCTGACCCGCGCCGGAGCACCTGTGCGGTTGCGCCCCAGGCACCTGGAGATCTTGGCGCTGCTGGCGCTCGAGCCGGAGGGCTATACGCATGAGCGGCTGCACTTCGCGGTGTACGGCGATCGGCCGGTCGGCGCGAGCACACTCAAGTCCGAGATGTCCTACCTGCGGCGCGCGACCGGCGGTGACATCACCAGCCGGGTCTATCAGCTGGTGAGCCCACTGTCCTGCGACGCGGTGGACGTGCTCGCGGCGCTGGAAGCAGGCGATACCGCCATGGCCGTCGAGTTGTATCGCGGGCCGCTGCTGCCCGACTCGGATACTCCGGGAATTGTGCGGTGGCGCGAGTATCTGGAGGTCGGCGTGCGCACCGCGGTGCTGTCCAGCGCGACCGCCGAGCACGCGCTGCGCTACGGGGAACGCGCGCCCCACGACATCGAAGTGCACGAACACGCGCTGCGCCTGTTGCCCGCCGGCGACGGTCGTCGTGCGCTCGCCGCGGCGCGGCTGCACAGCGCGCTGCACGACTGAGACCCGGGCCCCGCCCGTGCGCCTCAATGTTTCCTCAACCCTCGCGCGGCATAGTGACCTGCATCACGGCCGGACCGCCGTGCGCTTCACGTCCGCAACCAGCGAGGAGTCACCCGCCATGAGCTATGCAAAGCCGGGAACCGAGGGCAGCGTCGTCGAATTCGCCACGCGCTACGAGAACTTCATCGGCGGCGAATGGACCGCCCCCGTGGAGGGCCGGTACTTCGAGAATCCCTCCCCGGTGGACGGACAGACGTTCTGCGAGGTGGCACGGTCGTCGGCCGCCGACATCGATCTGGCGTTGGACGCCGCGCACCAGGCGGCCGACGCGTGGGGTGCCACCTCGGCCACCGAGCGCGCGAACATCCTGAACAAGATCGCCGACCGGATCGAGGACAACCTCGAGGCGCTCGCGGTCGCCGAGACCTGGGAGAACGGCAAGCCGGTCCGCGAAACGCTGGCCGCCGACCTGCCGTTGGCGGTCGATCACTTCCGCTACTTCGCCGGAGCCGTCCGCGCCCAGGAGGGCGGTATCAGCGAGGTCGACGCCGACACCATCGCCTACCACTTCCACGAACCGCTCGGTGTGGTCGGGCAGATCATTCCGTGGAACTTCCCGATCCTGATGGCCGCCTGGAAGCTCGCGCCCGCACTGGCCGCGGGCAACGCGGTGGTGCTCAAGCCCGCCGAGCAGACGCCGGCTTCGATCCTGAAGGTGGTCGAGCTGATCGCCGATCTGCTGCCTGCAGGAGTGCTGAACGTGGTCAACGGCTTCGGCGTCGAGGCGGGCAAACCACTGGCCGCCAGCCCGCGGGTGGCCAAGGTCGCGTTCACCGGAGAGACCACCACCGGCAGGCTGATCATGCAGTACGCCAGCGAGAACATCATCCCGGTCACGCTCGAACTGGGCGGCAAGAGCCCCAACATCTTCCTGCCCGACGTCATGGCCGCCGACGACGCCTTCCTGGACAAGGCCATCGAGGGATTCGTGATGTTCGCGCTCAATCAGGGCGAGGTGTGCACGTGCCCGTCCCGCGCGCTGATCCACTCGTCGATCTACGACGAGTTCATCGCCCGGTGCCTGGAGCGGACGAAGGCGATCAAGGGCGGCGACCCGCTGGAGGAGACCACCATGATCGGCGCGCAGGCTAGCAACGACCAGTACGAGAAGATCCTGTCCTACATCGACATCGGGCGTCGCGAAGGCGCGCAGGTGCTCACCGGCGGCGGTGCGCGCAAGGTCGAGGGCTACCCCGGCGGCTACTACGTGGAGCCGACGATCTTCGCCGGCCGCAACGACATGCGGATCTTCCAGGAGGAGATCTTCGGGCCGGTCGTGTCGGTGACCACGTTCGACTCCACCGACGAGGCGCTGAAGCTCGCCAACGACACCCTCTACGGTCTCGGCGCCGGGGTGTGGACCCGCGACATCAACGCCGCCTACCGGCTCGGCAGGCAGATCAAGGCCGGCCGCGTCTGGACCAACTGCTATCACGCCTATCCCGCGCACGCGGCCTTCGGCGGCTACAAGAAGTCCGGTATCGGACGCGAGAACCACCGCATGATGCTCGACCACTACCAGCAGACGAAGAACCTGCTGGTCAGCTACTCCCCGGACAAGCTCGGATTCTTCTGATGCCCGATCCGGTCCAGCGCGTCGAACTCACCGAGCCCGCGGAAGTGCTGCTGCACAAGCTGATCCAGCAGCACGGCCCGGTCATGTTCCACCAGTCCGGCGGCTGCTGCGACGGCAGCTCACCGATGTGCTATCCGCGCGGCGAGTTCCGGGTCGGCGCGTCGGACGTGCTGCTCGGGCACCTCGCCGCGGACACGCCGTTCTGGATGAGCGCGGACCAGTTCGAGTACTGGCGCCACACCCACCTCACCGTCGACGTGGTGCCGGGACGCGGCAGCGGGTTCTCCCTGGAAGCGCCCGAAGGCGTGCGCTTCCTGATCCGTTCGCGGTTGCTCACCGACGAGGAAGTGGCCTTCCTCGACGCGTATCCGCCACGAACCGGTGCCGACCAGCCCCAGTGACCGGGGCATCGGCCGACTGAGCGATACGACTGCGCCGGTGCACCGACCGGGCTGCTCACCGAAATGCCGCCTCGGTGAGCAGCCCGCCCCTCCCGGGCGCGGCCGGAAAAAAATTCCATGCGGGAATAAGTGAGGAGCGGATACGGTCATCCGAGATGATTAGATAAGCGAACGAGAGGGGCCGCCGTGGCGACCGAGACTGTGACGGCGCCGGTCGGCCTCCGCTCCGAACGGGGCGCCATCCTCGGTTCGCTGATGCTGGCGACCGGGCTGGTCGCGCTCGATTCGACGGTCATCGCCACGGCGGTGCTGACCATCACCGACAGTCTCGGTGGTTTCGCGCAGTTCCCCTGGCTCTTCTCGGTCTATCTGCTGGCGCAAGCGGTGACGGTGCCGATCTACGGCAAGCTCGCCGACACCGTCGGCCGCAAGCCGGTGATCCTGTTCGGCATCGCGATGTTCGCGGTTGGTTCGCTGCTGTGCGGGGTGGCGACCAGCATGCTCGCGCTGATCGTCTTCCGCGCGGTGCAGGGCATCGGCGCCGGGGCGATCCAGCCGATGACGATGACCATCGCCGGTGACCTGTACACGCTGCAGGAGCGCGCCAGGGTGCAGGGCTATCTGGCCAGCGTGTGGGCCATGTCGAGCGTGGCGGGCCCGCTGCTGGGCGGCCTGTTCGCCGAATACGTCAGCTGGCGCTGGATCTTCCTGATCAACCTTCCGCTCTCCGCGCTCGCCTGCTGGATGCTGGTGCGCAACTTCACCGAGAGCGCGCCGCGGCGCACCCAGCGCGTCGACTACCTCGGCGCGGCCCTGCTCACCCTCGGCGCGGGCGCGCTGATCCTGGGACTGCTCGAGGGCGGCCAGGCGTGGGCGTGGTCCTCCCCCACCAGCATCGGGATCTTCGGCGGCGGCGCGGTCGTGCTCGTGCTGTTCGGGCTGGTGGAGCGCGGCGCCGAGAATCCGATCCTGCCGCTGTGGGTGTTCACCCGCCGCGTGGTGATCGCCAGCAGCTTGGTGTCCGTGCTGATCGGTGCGGTCTTGCTCGGATTGACCTCCTACGTCCCGACTTTCACCCAGGGCGTGCTCGGCACCGGTGCGCTCGTCGCGGGGCTCACGGTTGGCGCGCTGACCCTCGGCTGGCCGCTGGCTGCGTCCCAGGCCGGGAAGGTATACCTGCGGGTCGGCTTTCGCGTGAGCGCCCTGATCGGCAGCGGACTGGCCGCGCTCGGAGCCGCCAGCACGCTGCTGATCACGCAGAGTTCGTCGCTGTGGCAGGTCGCCGCGTCCTGTTTCGTGATCGGCACCGGCATGGGCCTGGTCGCCACTCCGACCTTGATCGCGGCGCAGACCAGCGCCGAATGGACCGAACGCGGCGTGGTGACCTCGGCCAATATGTTCGCCCGCTCGATCGGCAGCGCCGTGGGCGTGGCGGTGTTCGGGGCGATGGTGAACGCCCGGATCGGCCATGCCGATCACCCGCAGCCCGCGGCGCTGGCCTCGGCGGTGCACCTGGTCTTCGTCGCGATCGCGGCGATGGCGGTGGTGATGGTGGTCGCCTCGGCCATGATGCCGAGCCGCTCATCGAGCGACTGACGCGCGAAGTCAGCCGGTTTTCGGAAGTTCGCCCGATACCCTCCGAAGCATGCTGGGCTTCCTGACCGAACCGGACTTGGAGGAAACAGTGGCGGTAGCCGTCTGCGCGATCATCGGGGTGTGCTTTTTGGGAATGGGCGGCTACGGGCTCGGCGCGCCCGCCGCGCTGATCCGGCCGTTCGGCGTCCAGCTCACCGAAACACCGGCGCGCTATGAAGTGCGCGCCGTCTACGGCGGCTTCGGCGTGGCGATGGCGGCCGTGCTCGCGGTGGCCGCGCTGGACGTCGGATCACTGCGCTCCGGGATCATGGTCGCGGTCGGCGCCGCCTTGGCGGGTATGGCGCTCGGCCGAGTCGTCTCCGCTGTGCTCGACGAGCGAACCTCCTTCTACCCCAATTGGTTCTACTGCGCGGTGGAAGCGATCGGCGCTACCGCGCTGTTCCTCACGGTGTAATGACCAGGCGCGAGCCGCGCACGCCGACTCGCGCTACCCGTTTCGGCGGTTCAGCGCACCACGGCTTGGCTTGGGGCGCTGGACGGCATGAATCAGCCCGGCACGCTACCGCGCCGCGTGGAGGCGCCCTGATGCCGGGCAGCGGATTCCTACCAGACCGGACATTCCGCATGCCATGATCGGTTCGATACCGATGAGAACCTGTCATGACTGAACAACCGACGCGGCTGCCGCGACTACGCCGCTACGCCCTCCGCACCATTGTTGCCCTGCTCGCGGTCGTCGCCGTCCTTGTCGGCGCGGCGTTCGCGACAACAAGTCTCCTGCGCATCCCGGCGCCGCCGACACTGCTGAACCTCATGGCCGACCCGCCGTCCACCCAGGGCGCGTTGTTCGAGAGCAGGACGGTGGCCGCCTCCGCCACTCCGCGTCCGCTCCCGGTCGCGACGCGACCACTGCCGGACCGGGTTCCGTGGAAGGGCTCGCAGGTTTCGGTCGCCGACTTCCTCCGCATGACGCACACCAATTCGTTCCTGGTCCTGCGTGACGGCGCCCTGACCAACGAGTGGTATCGCGACGGCGTCGCGGCGACCACACGCCAGTCCTCGTGGTCGGTGGCGAAATCCATCGTGTCGCTGTTGACGGGCCGAGCTATCGACGCCGGGAAGCTCCGCGAAGACGATCGCCTGGTGGGCATCCTCCCCCAGCTGGCCACCGGCGGCCCCTACGACCGCGTCACCATCCGCGACCTGCTGGACATGGCCTCCGGCGTCGACGTCGGGGAGAACTACAACAAATACCTGCCGCTGACCGGCACCGCCCGCATGTATCTCACCGAGGACCTGGCCGGATTCGTCCGCGAGCACCGCGGCCTGCGATTCGATCCCGGCAGTGCGGGCGATTACCGCAGCGTGGACACCCAACTGCTGGGCATGGCGGTGGCGAAGGTCGAGGGGATGCCGCTCGGCGAGGTGTTGCAGCGTGACATCTGGGATCCGATGGGCGCCCAGGACGACGCGCTGTGGAACCTCGACCGCGCGGGCGGTGACGAGAAAGCGTTCTGCTGCCTGAACGCGACGGCCCGCGATTTCGCCAAGATCGGCCAGCTGGTGCTGGACGGCGGACGCGCGGGCGATGCGCAGATCGTGCCGCCCGCGTGGATCGAGCGCATCCGCACCCCGGGCCCGCACCTGGTCGGCGACTGGCCTTATGCCGCGCAGTGGTGGCATCCGACCGGTGGGGACGGCGCGGACCTCACCGCCGTCGGGGTCTACGGACAGTACGTCTACGTCGACCCGCCCAGCGGCACGGTCATCGTGGAGCTCAGCGACCACGGGACCACGCAGGACGAGCAGGAGACGATCGAGGTGTTCCGCGCGATCGCCCGCGGCTGAGGCGGCCGCGAAATACAGCGGGCGCGCCCGGCGTTGGCACTGGGGATCGGCACTGTGAGGAGACCCATGATCGACGTCCCGTTGTCCGTACTGGATCTCGCGCCGGTGCAGTCCGGCCGCACCGTCGGCGAGGGACTGGACGCGACGACCGAATTGGCCCGGCGCACCGAAACTTTGGGCTATCACCGGTTCTGGGTCGCCGAACACCACAACATGCCCGGCATCGCCAGCTCGGCGCCGAGCGTGCTGCTCGCCCACCTGGCGGCCGCCACCTCGACCATGCGGGTCGGTTCCGGCGGGGTAATGCTGCCCAACCACGCTCCCCTGGTGGTCGCCGAGCAGTTCGGCACCCTGCACGCGCTGCACCCGGGACGGGTCGACCTGGGCATCGGACGCGCGCCGGGCACCGATCAGGCGACCGCACGCGCGCTGCGGCGGACCGAGAACGGCTTGTCGGCGGAGTCGTTCCCCCAGGAACTGGCCGCGCTGCTCGGTTACTTCCGCGGCGCCGATCCCGCTGGCATCGCCGCGACGCCGGGCCGCGGCGAGGAGCCGGAGATCTGGCTGCTCGGCTCCAGCGGCTACAGCGCGCAGGTCGCGGCGGTGCTGGGCCTGCCGTTCGCCTTCGCCCACCACATCGCCCCGGACAACACCGAGCCCGCGCTGGCACTGTATCGCGAGCATTTCCGGCCCTCGGAACGGCTGCCACGCCCGCACGCGATGGTGGCGGTCGCCGCCATCTGTGCCGATACCGACGAGCGCGCCGAAACCCTCGCCGGACCCCGTGACCTGGCTTTCCTGAATCTGATCCGCGGCACACCGCGGGCTCTGGCGACGCCGGAGGAGGCCGCTGCGTTCGAACCGTCGGAACAGGAGCGCGCGTTCATCAAGCAGCGCCGGGCCGGGCAACTGCTCGGCTCGCCGGAGACGGTGCGCGCCCAGCTCACCGACCTGCTGCGGCGCACGGAAGCCGACGAGCTGATGATCAACACGCTGGTCTACGACATCGACGACCGGGTGCGTTCATTCGAATTGATCAAGGAGAAGGTCGCCGCGTAGGCGAGCGCTGCGGGCGATGCACACCGCCGAGCAAAACACGGGCGAGTGGATCATGACGGCGGCCTCGTGGGCATGCTCGAGCCGCGCGAGAGGAATGGGGAGCGAGGCATGGCATAGCCCCGCCTGTGGTCCTGCCGGAGCCCCGGCAACCAACCGGAGCATGGGCGTGGAGGCCCCGCCGGAGCCGGTTGATCAGTGCGGCCGGATACCGTGGTTGGCGAGCGATTCGCGGAGCCGGTGCCTGCCGTCGAGGCGAGCCCGGCCCAGCACCGCGCTCGGCCCAGGATTGTGAGAGTTGTTGCCGGGCATAGACTTCAGTGTTCCGGCGCTCGGATTCTCCACGTGCGCGCGCCGGGCTTCCGGTTCGCAGCTCCCCGTACGGTCATCCGTGCTGCCAAGCGGCGCGCCGTCAGCGGTTCTCCGCAGCACCTGCCGGACACAGGTAGCCTGAGTAAGGCAATCCTAATTATTCTCGTATCGGAGGTTCTCTTGGCCCGCCCTCGCACCACCCTCACCGTGCAACGCACCGAATGGCTGACACCGCATCTCATCCGGGTCCATCTCGGCGGACCCGGCTTCGCCGCGTTCCGGCCCAGCGAGTACACCGATTCGTATGTGAAGTTCATCTTCCCGCGCGACGGGATCGAGGTGTTGCGCACCTACACCGTCCGCTCGGTGGACCCGGTCGCCGGGGAGATCGCCGTGGATTTCGTCTTCCACGGCGCGGAGGGAATCGCGGGACCGTGGGCGGCTGCGGTCCAGCCGGGCGAAACCATCGATCTGCAGGGTCCGGGCGGCGCGTACTCGCCCCGCCCGGACGCCGACTGGCACCTGCTGGCCGGTGACGAGGCGGCGCTGCCCGCGATCGCGGCGGCGCTCGAGGCGATGCCGGGGGACGCGACCGGGCTCGCGTTCGTCGAGGTCGCCGGTCCGGACGACGAGCTCCTGCTGAAAAGGCCGGATGGCGTCGAGCTGACCTGGCTGCACCGCGGCGTCCGACCGCCGGGCGAACTGCTCGCCGAGACCGTCCGCCAGGCGCCGTGGGCGCCGGGTCAGGTTCAGGTGTTCATCCACGGCGAGGCCAAGGCGGTCATGCAGGACCTGCGCCGCTACGTGCGCAGGGAGCGCGGCGTGTCCGCCGAGTGGGCCGCGTCGATTTCCGGCTACTGGCGCCGCGGCCGCACCGAGGAAGGCTTCCGGGAGTGGAAGGCCGAATTCAACGCGGCCGAGGTGGCACCGGCCAACGGCTGAACCGCCATCGGTGGGCGTTCTGTGAACGCCCACCGCGACCGCGTTGTCGCACAGTGGCATTCGGCAGTCACAATGCGGTCAGTCGCCCCAACTGCTCAGCTCCAAAATCCCCTCCCAGGTCAAGGACGGCAGATCCGGGTGACGCTGTTGCAGGAGCACACCGGCCAAGCTCCCCGGCAGCGCTTTCTGCGGCTTTGCCAGGGCTTGCGCTTCGATCGCGTCACCGAGGGCGCGGGTACCACCCAGCCGCGGATACGCCGCGTGCACCAGGTCGGCGAAACCGGGCGGCAGATCGGTCGGCGCGCCGCCGACGTCGAGACCGATGCCCTCCACGGCGATCCAGGTTTCCGGCGGTCGGCGACGGCGCCACACGGGCGAGTCGGTGAAGCCCGCGGTATGCGCGGCGATCGCATCCCAGATCGTGTCCACCCTGACATCGGTGACGCCGTTGTCCTCGAGGAATCGCGCGGCATAGTCGGCGCCGTCGACCTCGAATTTCTGGTCGCCGTCGGCGATGTCGGCCAAGCCGATGTCATGCAGCGCGCAGATGAGATACAGGGTCTCCTCATCGTAGTCGGCGCCGGGCCGCAGGCCCTGCCGTTCGGCGATGGCGCGTCCGAAGAGAAAGCCGCGCACGCTGTGGTTGCGCAGGAACGGGGCAAGCTGTGCCGCGATCAGCTCGTCCACCTTGCTTACCAACTCGGTCGACGGAGTATCCAGCGAAAGCGATTGTGCGGTAACTGGTCTCGTGGCACCAGTGGATTCGCTCGCGGCCAGCTCGGGACGGTCTGAAATCGACATGGTCGGCTCCCTGTGAGTTATGAGTGTTGTCACGCGAGGGGGCGTGATATCGACGTGTCGACACCCCGCCGAGTGATGGTGCGATCAGCGCGCGGGCGCGCGGAAGCGCCTGCGGTAGTCGCTCGGCGAGGTGCCGAGCAATTCGACGAAGGTGCGGCGCATCGTCTCCTCTGAACCGAACCCGCAGCGGCGAGCGACCAACGCCATCGGGTCGTCACCGGATTCGAGCAGCGCCTGCGCGGCCTCGACTCGAGCCTGTTTGACATAGCGTCCCGGCGTCATACCGATTTCCTGCTGGAACAGTCTGCTCAGGTGGCGCTCGCTCAACGCGGCCCGGGCCGCCATCGCCGCCAGGCTGTGGTCCGCGCAGAGGTCGGCGACAACGGCGTCCACCACTTGGCGCACGCCGCCGGTACGCGGCGCCGGGATGCTGGTGCGCACGCTGAACTGCGACTGCCCGCCCGGCCGGTGCAGGAATACGACGAGGTGCTTGGCCAGGTTGCGCGCGAGTTCGGCACCATGCTGCTCCTCGACGAGCGCCAAGGCCATATCAATGCCAGCGGTGACGCCCGCCGAGGTGATGATCGGCCCGTCCCGCACGTAGATCGCGTCGGCGTCGACCCGGACGCGCGGAAACCGCTGGGCCATATCAGCACACGCCATCCAATGGGTGGTTGCGCGCCGCCCGTCGAGCAGTCCCGCTTCCGCGAGCACCAACGCCCCGGTGCACACTGACGCCACCCGGCGAGCCTTACCTCCAACCGCGCGCACCGCGTCAACGAGTGCGTCCGGAACACGATCCTCCGGCGCGTATCCCGGCACCAACAGCGTCTCGATCGGCCCACCGAAGTCGCTCAGCGCACCGTCGACACCCAGCGACACCCCCACGTCGGTGCGCACGGCCGCACCATCCGGCGAGGCGAACCGAACCCGATGCCCCGCCCAATGCAGCACCTGCACCGGCCCGGCGACGTCGAGCATCAGCACACCGTCCGACACCGCGACCACGACGTCACCACTTTCTTGCATAAGCCCAGTCTCGAGCCATTGGGCCAGGTCCGCAATGACGTGTACCCCACAGATCCGGACATGCTGGTTGTCCTCAGGACACGCACCACAGTGGCGGCAACACGCCGCACACTGCCCGCGTCGACGGCTGACTAGCCCTGAGGTTCCCAAAAGGCACAAACGGCCGTCGCAATCCAGCGAATTCGGCTCAGTCCCAGGCCCAGAGCTGCCAATACGGCAGGGGTGGCACGTTGCCTTCAGGATCGTCGGCCGACTCGACCTCGACCGTGTAATCCGGGTTCCAGTTCTTGAGTGCCACAACAAATCTCGCGATGACATCCGCTGGTGCTGTGTACGAGATGGCGGGATGGCGGGAACCCTTACCGAATTCGACGCGGACCACACGACGCGGAAGTTCCGGAAGCTCACTGCCAGTGGTGCTCATGCACGCCCCGCTGGTTGCCCTGGTGGCGTCACCGGCCATGATCGGGGCTCCCGTGCTGGCGGCCCAACGGTTCGCAGCCGAAGCGTTGAACCCGTCCGACGCCGGAGCACGGTGGTGCTCGGCTGTGATGTTGTCCAAGCTGTCGCCGCTGCTCGGGAAGTGAAGACCGCAGAATACGGCTGACGCAACGGATTGTCGGCTACTGTCCGATCATGCTGATATTCGAGGTCAACGACGGCGAAATGATGGAATCCTTTGCGGCCCAAGCTGAATCGGCTGGCATCTCCAATGCCGCGATCGTGTCTCTGATCGGGGGTGTGGACGCGTTCGCGGTATCCACGATGCCCGCCCATGACGCTGGACAAGACGTGATCAGCGGCTACCGGATACCGGCCGAAATGCATGGCTCCGGTGAAATCAAGGACGGCAAGGTGCACCTGCACGCCACATTCGCCGTCCAAGGGGACCGGGCCATCGCCGGGCATGTCCATTCAGCCGAGATCAGCACATGGTTCGCCCGCGCCTACGTCATGCCGCTCGACGGCGCGTGAGGCCGCGGCTGGATATTCCGGCGCACAAGTCGGGTATCGAGGAGCCGAGGAGAAGGAGATTCGCCACGATGCTCTCGCTGACGGGTGAACAGCTCGACGAGCTGTTCCGATCACGATGGCGGCGCGCGTTCCACCTCGAGTTGCAGGACACCTACGCCGTGCCGGGCGAATACGAGCCCGTGCGTCAGTTCCTCGCAGGTGAACCCGAAGACGGGGCCTGGCAACGACCCTGGCTCGATCTCGTGCGTGAAATCACCGACACCGGCAAGCTCGTTCAGCGGGTGCGAGTGGTGACCGAACCGCACACCGACTACACCCGGTGGGCAGTGTCGGTATCGCCGCGCAACATCGCCTCCGGTGAGGAAATCCGTTGGCTACCACGACATACGATCGGATCCGCCACGCTGACCGCTGACGACTTCTGGCTATTCGATGACCACTTGGCCGCGTTCAGTGTGTTCACTCCCGATGGTGAGGGTGCCGGATTCGCGGTCACTACAGACCCAGTGATTGCTGCCCACTTCCGCACCGTCCGTGATCGAGTCTGGCCGGTGGCAATCCCGCACGACGAATATGCACGCGCAGTGCGGCAGTGACCAACCTCTGAGAATCCCGCGAAGCGCTCGGGCAGAGACTTCCTTCCGTGGAATCCGCAAGAATGCGGACCTCACTTGCCGCGCTGACAACCCCGGTCTTACGGTCGAAGGTTTCGTAGTTCGTGTACGGCAGGCAGACATCCTCTCGAGCAGATCTGTGGGCCTGGTGCCTGCATTGCGATGCCATGAACCAGCTCCGACCTGAGCCAGCCGGGAGCCGCCCGAGGGCGGGTATTGCCCTGGGGCGGCTCCACGGACGACGCCCTACTGTCGCGGCGCGCGCAACGCCTCCTCCACGAACTTCGTGGTGTAGGTATCGGACAGGTTGATGCGATCACGCATGGGGCGCACATTCTTCGAGTACTTCCCGAGGATGTCCAGCACGTTCTGCGCGCCTTCCGGTTTCATCATGCCGTCGCCGTTGAACATGCCGATCGAGTCGCGGATCGACTGGACGTAGAGGTCCTTGCCCGCGCTGGCGTATTGCGGGGGCATCTTCGCCGCGATCTCCTCCGGGGTGTGCGTCTTGATCCATTGCAGCGTTTGCACGAACGCGGTGGCGAGCTTCTGCACGATCTCCGGGTGGGCGTCGACGGTCGCGCAGCTCATGTACAGCGACGTCGCCGGGTACAAGCCACCAAGGGCGGCCCTCGTCCCCGCCTCGGTGCGCATGTCGACCAGGATCCGCGCCTCGCCGGAGTTCACCATCTGCGCGACGGTCGGGTCGGTGGTCATGCCCGCGTCGATGCCGTCGTGGTTCATGCCCGCGATGAATGTTTGTCCCGCACCGACTTTCACCCGCGTGTAGTCCGCGGTGGTCATGCCCTCCTTGCCGGTGAGCGCCTGGGTGAGGAAGTCGGTCGAGGAACCGAGCGAGGTGACGCCCAGGTTCCTGCCGCGCAGGTCGGCAAGCGAGGTGATGGTGGACGCGTCGGCCGTCGAGACCAGCTCCACCTCGCCCGGCACGTCCGACATCTGCACCACCGAGCGAATGCACTGGTCCTTGGCCTGCAGGTCGATGGTGTGGTCGTAGAATCCGACCACGCCCTGCACGTCGCCGCTGAGCAGCGCGGTCTCCGCGGTGGCGCCGGACTGCTCGCCGAGCAGCTTCACGTCGATGTCGTTGCTCTGGAAGAAGCCCAACTGCTGGGTGAGCATGGCGGGAAGGTAGATCACCTTCTCCAACCCGCCCACCATGATGGTGATCTGCGGGCGGCCATCCGCCATCGGAATGTGGCGGGAGTCCCGGCAGCCGGTGGTCAGCAGCAGTGCCGCGATCGCGACGACGACGAGCGCCCAATACTTGCGATGCCTCATGATCAGATCCCGTGGTTCGAGTTCGCCTGGGACGGCCGCCATTTCAGCAACCGGTTCTCCGCCATGCCGATCCCCCACTCCGCGATCAGCGCGATCACGGTGATGATGATCATGCCCGCGTAGATGCCCGCCGAGTCGAAGGTGCCCTGCGCGTTGCTGATCAGCAGGCCCAAACCCTTACTCGCACCCGCGTATTCGCCGACCACCGCGCCGATCAGGGCAAACCCGAAGGCGGTGTGCAGGCTGGACAGAATCCAGGTGGTCGCGCTAGGCAGCACGATCGACACCAGCACCTGCCTGCGGCTCGCGCCGAGGATGCGGGCGTTGTTGATCACGTTGCCGTCCACCTCGCGCGCCCCGGTGAACGCGTTGAAGAACACCGCGAAGAACACCAGCACCACCACGGTCGCGACCTTCGAACTGAGCCCGAGGCCGAACCAGATGATGAACAGCGAGGCGAGCACGATACGCGGAACCGCGTTGAGCGCCTTGATGAACGGCGCGAGCACCTCCGCCCAGTACCGGCTGCGGCCAAGCAGCACGCCGAGCACCACACCGGCCACCGTGCCGATCGCGAAACCGAGCACGGCCTCCTGCACCGTGGTGTAGATCTGCAGCCAGATCGAGCCGAACTGGGTTCCCTCGGTGAACCATTCGACCAGCCGCGCCCAGATCAGCGACGGCTTGGAGTAGAAGAACGGATCGATCCACACCGTCGCGGTGAGCTCCCACGCGCCCAGCCACAGTGCGACCAGCGCGGCGCGCAGCCCCCAGGTGCGCAGGCGGGCGCGGCGGGCGTTGTTTCGCACCCGGGCCAGGATCTGCTCTTCGGTCTCGTTCTCCACCACCGGCGTTGCGACGGCGTCCTTGACCAGTACGTCATGCGACACGGGAGGCTCCCTTCGCCCGGGCTGCCTCGACCTCGTCGCGCAGCGTTTCCCAAATTTCCTTGTAGATGTCGCGGAACTCGACGGTCAGCCGCACGTCCTCCACGCTGCGCGGCCGCTCCAGCCCGACGGTGAAGTCACCGCAGACGGTGGCCGGGCTCGCGGTCATGACCACCACCCGGTCGGCGAGCACGATCGCCTCCTCCAGATCGTGGGTGACGAAGATGACCGCGGCGTTGGTGCCCGCCCAGACCCGCAGCAGCTCGTCCTGCATGAGCTGGCGGGTCTGCACGTCCAGCGCGCTGAACGGCTCGTCCATCAGCAGGATCTCCGGTTCGTTGACCAGCGTCTGCGCCAGCGCGACGCGCTTGCGCATACCGCCGGAAAGCTGGTGCGGGTAGTAGCGCTCGAACCCGGCCAGGCCCACCTTGCGCACCCACGCCGACGCCTTCTCCCGCGCCTCGGCTTTCGACGCGCCGCGCAGGCGCGGGCCGAGCGCAACGTTGTCCAGGACGCTCTTCCACGGCAGGACCGCGTCCTGCTGGAACATGTAGCCGATCCCATCCGGGATGCCGTGGACATCCCTGCCGCGCACCAGCGTCCGCCCCGCCGACGCCGGTTCCAGACCGGATACCAGCGAGAGCGTGGTGGATTTCCCACATCCGGTCGGGCCGACGACGGCGACGAATTCGCCGGGCCGCACCTCGAGGTTCAAATTCCGCACGGCGGTGTGGATGCCGCCGCCGGTGCCGGGGAAGCGCTTGGTCGCGCTCCGCAGCTCGATGAGTGATTGCGTCATTGCTTCCTACTCCTGCGAGATCGGGATAGGGCGACCGTACGTGTCCCGCGTCACACCGCCGAGGTTGTGCGCACAACCGCCACAAACGCAGGATTCGCAGGTTTTGCGCATTCTGCTCACACTCGTCTGAGTGGTCTATGCTGCGGCTATGGCCAGTGAGGGCGCGGGGGCCGTGCGGTTGCGGACACAGGTTCTGCTGTTGCAGATCGTGGTCGTCACGCTGACCCTCGGCGTCGCGTTCGCGGTGTTCGGCTATCTCAGCGATCAGCGGCTGCGCGAGACTTACGGACAGCGCGCGCTGGCCATCGCCCGCACTATCGCCGCCGACCCGTTGGTGCGCCGAGAGGTGGCTCGCTACGCACCGGGCACGATTACCGACGATCCCGCCACGTACCAGGAGCTCGCAACGGGTTCCCTGGAGCGGCTGGCAGTGGACGCGACTCTGCGCAATAACGCGTTGTTCGTGGTGATCGTCGACGATGCCGGCATCCGCCTCGCGCATCCGGACCCTGGCCGGCTGGCCGAGCACGTCAGCACCGACCCGTCCGAAGCGCTCGCCGGACGCGAGACGATCACCGAGGCACGCGGCACGCTCGGCGACTCGGTGCGCGCGAAAGTCCCGGTCCGCGCCCCTGATTCCGAGCACGTGGTCGGCGCGGTGAGCGTCGGCATCTCCACCGACGCGGTACACGAGCAACTGCTGGACGATCTGCGCACCGCGGGCCTGCTGGTCGGCGCGGCGCTGCTGGTCGGCATCGCGGGCTCGGTCCTGCTCGCCCGGCGGTGGCGCGGGCTCACACTCGGGCTGGAGCCGGACGAACTGGCGGAACTGGTCCGCGGCCAGGCCGCCGTGCTGCACGGCATCGGCGGCGGCGTGCTCGCCGTCGACGCGGCGTGGCGGACGACCTTCGTCAACGACGAGGCACGCAGACTGCTCGGCATCGCCCCGGATATCGGGCGGCCGGTGGACGAGATCGGGCTGACACCCCGGGTGCTGGAGTCATTTCGCCGGAGGGACGAACAGCCCGCGTCGGCGACGGTCGGTTCGCATGTCGTCATCATCTCGGCGCGACGGGTCAGCCGGGAGGGACGCGACCTCGGCGCGGTGCTCACCGTACGCGACCGCACCGACGTGGAGTCGCTGACCAGGCAATTGGACGCCGTGCAGTCGATGAGCACGGTGCTGCGCGCGCAGCGCCACGAATTCTCCAACAAGATGCATCTGATCAGCGGACTGCTGCACAGCGGGCGAGTCGAGGAGGCGTCGCGATCGATCGACGAGCTGGTCGGCGCGGGCCCGCTCGGCCCGGCGACACCCGGTATCGACGCCATCCATGACGCCTATCTCCAAGCATTCCTGGCCGCCAAGGCCGCACACGCCCGAGAGAACGGTGTCGAGCTCGTGCTCGGAGCCAACACCTGGGTCGAGGGCAGCCTCGCCGATCCGGTGGACGTGACGACGGTGCTGGGCAACCTGCTCGACAACGCGATGGAGGCCGTCCGCGCCACCGCCCGCCCGATGCGTCAAGTGGAAGTCGAACTGGTGCAGGAGGATTCGACATTACACATCGCGGTCGCCGACAGCGGCGACGGAGTCGCGCCCGAACTGGTCGACACGCTGTTCACCGAGGGGGTCTCCACCCACGACGGCCACGGTGTCCCCGGCGGGCGCGGCGTCGGCTTGGCCCTGATCCGCCAGATCGCGCGCGCCCACGGCGGCGACGTGCGCCTGTCCAGTCCCCGCGGCGGCAGGCCACCGCTCACCGGCGCCGAATTCATCGCACGTATACCCGGAGTGCTCGTCGACAGCGAGGTGCCATGGCCGCAGCAGATTTGACCGTCCTCGTCGTCGACGACGACTTCCGTGTGGCGAATCTGCACGCCGGAATAGTCGAATCCATCGCGGGCTTCACCGCGGCGGGCACCGCCAACACCCTCGCCGCCGCACGCAAGGTCATCGCGGCCGAACCGATCGATCTCGCACTGGTCGACATCTACCTTCCCGATGGCTCCGGCGTCGATTTCGTCCGGGAACTCCGCTGCGACGCGATGATTCTCACCGCGTCCACCGAAAGCGACACGGTGCGGGCGGCTGTCGCGGCCGGCGCGCTGGCCTACCTCGTCAAACCGTTCCCGCACACCGAACTGGCTGCCCGACTGGCCGCCTACGCCCGCTACCGGCACATCCTCGCCACACCGCAGGTCGACAACACCCGGGTCTCCGCCGCGCTGCACGCGCTACGCCCCGTCGCCGCCGCCGCGACCCAGCCGGCAGCGGTGGCGCCATCCCCGACGAAAGAGCTGGTCCTGCAATGCATTCGCGATGCAGGGGTGCCCCAATCCGCTGGTGAGGTGGCCGCCGCCATCGGCGTCTCCCGCGCCACCGCCCAACGCTACCTCGCCGCCCTCGTCTCCAGCGGCGCCGTACGCATGGGCCTGCGCTACGGCAGCACCGGAAGGCCGGAACAGGAGTACTCGGCGGCGGCTCAGCACTGAGCGAACGGCCCGCCGCCCTCGTTCACTCGGCGCGGGCGGGGAATCGCCGCGCCCACGGCTCGTGCGGAGTACGCGCGGCGTTGAGCACGCCGCTGAGCAGTCGATACCAGCCCGCGATGGTGACGAGTTCGAGGATCTGATCGTCGCGGTACCGGGCGGCGAGTTCCGGCCACAGGTCATCGGAGATGTCCGCGGTGTCGTGCAGTTCGTCGGCGAGCCGCACGAGCACGGCGTCCTGCGGCGACCACACCGGGTCATCGGCGGTTCCGGCCGCCGCCGCGTCGGTCTGCTCGACGGTCAAACCGACCTGGGGCGCTTGAACGACGGCGTGCACACCCCACTCGTACTCCGCACCCGCCCTGGCGCAGACGCGGTGGATGACGATCTCGCGGTCGCGCGGCGGGACGCGACCGTGACCGAGGATGCCCGCGCCGAGTGGACGCATCCGCCCGAATAGTTCCTCGTGGATCGCGAGGGTGCGGAACAGCGCCAGCGGCTCGACCGCGGCGCCGGGCGGCATCCATTTGCGCAGCTGTTCCTCGATGCCGGGCGCGTACGGCGGGCTCAGCGGTGCGATGCGCGAGGTGGTTTGTTTCGCTGCCATGGTCAGGCCTCTCGATGTAGGTATCCTTGCTTCGGAAATCAAAGCAAGGATGGTGGCGATGGTAGCTTCGGAATCCGAAGCAGACAAGGTGCCCGTGGTCGGCTCACCCGTGAGCGGATCACGCTCGGGGCGCCCGATCATGGTGCTGCTGGATCTGCTCGGCAGGCGGTGGGCGCTGCGGGTGCTGTGGGAACTGCGTGACGGGCGTGCGGTCACCTTTCGCGAGCTGCAAGCGCGGTGCGATGGCGTGTCGGCCAGCGTGCTCAACGACCGGCTGCGTGAATTGCGTGCGGCACGCGTCGTCGTCGCGGGGAAAGACGGGTACCACCTCAGCGGCGACGGCGTGGACCTGGTCGCCGCACTCGCCCCGCTACAGGTGTGGGTACAGCGCTGGACCGACGATCCCGGAGCCGAGTCGAGCTGAGCTTCCAGCACCGAGAAACCGTCCCTACGATGCCGCCCGCGACCGCCGCGACTGCTCGACCGGGACCACGGCCACCTCGATGCCGTTCTCGGCCGGCAGCAGCGCCGTCACCAGGCCGTCGGACGCTGTCTGCGCCTTCGATCCGCTCCGCGCCGGCGTCAAGGGGCGGCGTCGGCATGACGACCGCGACCTATCCGGCGACGGTAGCGTCACGGTATGAGTTTCCTCGAGGTCGCCATCGTGGGCTATGGCTTGGCCGGGTCGGTGTTCCACGCTCCGCTGATCGCCGCCGAGCCACGGATGCGGGTGGCGGCGGTGGTCACCTCGTCGCCGGAACGTGCGGAGCACGCGCGCCACGAGCACCCGGGCGTGCGCGTGGTCTCGCACGCGGAGGAGCTGTTCGCCGCGCCGGGCGGGATCGATCTGGCCGTGATCGCGACGCCCAACCGCACACACGCGCCTCTGGCCAGGCTGGCGCTCGACGCCGGGTTGCCGGTGGTGGTGGACAAGCCGTTCGCGGTGTCGGTGGCCGACGCCGAAGACCTCGTCGCCCGAGCGGAGCGGTCCGGGCTTGCGCTGTCGGTCTTCCAGAACCGGCGCTGGGACGGCGACTTCCGTACCGTATGGGAACTCGTGCGGACCGGAAAGCTGGGCCGGGTGCACCGTTTCGAGTCGCGGTTCGAGCGCTGGCGTCCGGTCCCGAAAGGCGGCTGGCGGGAGATCGGCTCCGCCGACGAGGGCGCGGGCATTCTGCTCGACCTCGGCAGCCACTTGGTGGACCAAGCCGTGACGCTGTTCGGCCCGGTGCGCTCGGTGTACTGCGAACTCGACCGGCGGCGTGCGGCGATCACCACCGATGACGACGCGTTCGTCGCGCTCACCCACACCAGCGGCGTCCGGTCCCAGCTCTGGATGAATGCCATCGCCCCGCAACTAGGTCCGCGTTTCCGGGTGCTCGGCTCCGAAGCCGGTTACGTCACCTACGGGCTCGACCCGCAGGAAGACGCGCTGCGCTCCGGTCGCCGCCCCGACGACGGATTGCCATGGGGCACTGTCGAATCCGAGCGCTGGGGCGTCCTGGGCGCCGAACCGGACTTCGCGCCGCTACCGACAGCGCCGGGCGACTACCCCGCGTTCTACTCCGCGATGGCCGCCGCCGTCCTCGACGGCGCGCCGGTTCCGGTGGACCCGCGCGACGCTCTCACCACCGTGCGCCTTTTGGCGAAGGCGCGAGAGTCGGCTGCCACAGGTGTGACCGTCACCGCCTGACCGGGACTGGCCACCTCCGCCGCGACTCGATAACGTCGATCTCCGAGGTCGGCCCGGGCGGGGCCGGTCGGGTGGAGAGGAGATCCGAATGGGCTCAACGGTTTTTGCGGTGTTTCTGCCGCTGGCCCTGGCCTTGGTGATGTTCGGGCTCGGATTGACTTTGACGGTGGACGATTTCGCGCGCGTGCTGCGGTATCCGAAGGCGGCGCTGATCGCACTGGTGTGCCAGATGGTGGTGCTGCCGGCGCTGTGCCTGGGCATGATCTACCTGTTCGGCCTCGAGGGTGCGCTGGCAGTCGGCATGATGCTCCTGGCCGCGTCACCGGGCGGACCGTCGGCGAACCTGTTCAGCCACATCGCGGGTGGCAACGTGGCGCTGAACATCACGCTGACGGCGATCAATTCGGTGCTCGCGGTGTTCACCATGCCGGTGGTGGTCGCGCTGGCCTACACGTTGTTCCTGGACGGCGACGGATCGCTGGGACTGCGACCGGACAAGTTCGCGCAGGTGTTCGCCATCGTGCTGGTGCCGGTCGCGATCGGCATGGCGGTGCACCGCCGGTTCCAGGCGTGGTCGGAGCGGATGCGCGGCACGGTCAAGATCCTGTCCATCGTGGTGCTCGCACTGGTGGTCGCCGCGGCGGTCGGCAAGAACTTCGAGACGCTCACCGAGAACATCGGCACACTGGCCTCGATCTGCCTGTCGTTCGCAGTGATCAGCCTGACCATCGGCTACTTCGTGCCCCGGTTGTTCCGGGTGGATACCGACCAGGCGATCGCTTCCGCCATGGAAATCGGCATCCACAACGGGGCAATCGCGATCGCCGTCGCCGCTTCGGTTCTGCGCGAGGACGCAATGGCCGTGCCGGGCGCGGTGTACGGCGTGCTGATGAACATCCCCGCGGCACTCGCGGCATATCTGCTGGCCAGGCGGACGCGACGGGACCGGAGCGCACCGGAGCCCAGCATGGCGAGCTAGCGCCGATCCTCTTGCGCCGCCGAGGTAGCCGGGGCGTGTTCAGCGCACAGGCACGCGATACCTTTTGCGATCCATTCCCGGCCCGCCCACTCCGGGTGCCGCTGGATCATTACTGCGGCGACTTCCTCTGCGATGGCGTGCTCGCTCATCGCCGAGTCGCGGCGGATCCAGGTTTCGTCGCGTAACAACCGCAGGTAGTCACGGACGTCGGTGAGCAGTTGGGGGCCACCGACATCGCCGTGTCCTGGCACCACGGTGCGCCGCGGCGCGGCGGAAAGCTGCTCCATGACCGACAGCCACCGTATGCCGGACACATCCGTGTCGTGGGGCGGGAACCACGGGAAGATCGCGAAGTGTGCGGCTTCGACCAGGTCTCCGGTGAACAGCACATCCGCGTCGGCTACCTCGATGACCTGATCGCCGTTGCTGTGCGCGCGGCCGGTGGCTCGCATCCGGACGATCCGACCGCCCAGATCCAGATCGTAAACGCGGTCGTACACGAGATCCGGCCGAGGTAGACGTAGGCCCGCCACTCTGCGAGCGATCGATTCGCCGAGTCCTCGGAACATCTCGAGGTAGCCCTGGCCTTTGCGGTCCAAGTCGTCGGCTTGGGCCCGGTTGACGAGGTAGGTCGCCGCGCCGGCGAAAGTGTCGGCGCCAAAAGCATGCTCGGGATGAAAGTGCGTCGTCGTCAGAAACAGTTCGCGGCCCGCAGCGTAGTCGGTGACGAACTTCAGGACGGTCTCCGCGTTGGCGGGTCCCATCCCGGTATCGACGACCAAGACCGCGTCGCGACCACCGATTACGCCGATATTCGGGACCAGCGGCACTCGCCGGTCCCCGATCACCACGAGGTCGGCGGCGAGTTCGCGGACATCGGACAACTCCACGACGGGATCGCGCAAAGCAATTGATTCAGTCATAAGTCCAGTTCATCGCGCCGGGCAGCGCATCGTCCAAGTCCGATTCGGTGCTCGGCGATACCGCGCGGGTATCGTTGCCGCTGATGGACTTGCGGACGCTGCGCTATTTCGTGGCTGTGGCCGAGGAACTGCATTTCGGCCGTGCCGCCGCCCGCCTGCACATGACGCAGCCGCCGCTGAGCCGTGCCATCAGGCAGCTCGAAACCGACTTGGGTTGTGAGCTGTTGCGGCGTTCGCCAACCGGGGTCTCGCTCACGCCCGCCGGGCGATCACTGCACCGGGACGCCCGTGCCCTGCTGACTCAGGCCGATCAGGCGCGCGCACGGGCACAGGCCGCGGCCGGAGCTTCCAGTCTCACCGTCGGCACACTCGCCGACAGCGCCGAACAGGTCGGAACCCGCCTGGCCACCGCATTCCACCAGCGCCATCCCCGGGTGGACATCCGCATCCACGAAACCGACTTCACCGACCCGACCGCCGGCCTCCGCAGCGGCCTGGTCGACATTGCACTCACCCGGGCGCCGTTCGATCGCAGTGGCATCACCGTCCACGTGCTGCGCTCCGACCCGATGGGAGTCGTCCTGCGCGCGGACGATCGTCTGGCACGACGCCCGAGCCTCTCCATCGACGACCTCACCGACCGCCGATGGTTCCGGTTACCCGACGACACCGATCCCGCTTGGCGGGCATTCTGGTCACCACCCAACGGACAACATCATTGCGGCCCGGTCGTGCGGACGGTTCACGAATGTCTGCAAGCCGTGTTGTGGAACGGCAGCGTCGGGCTGGCACCGCTGACGAACACACTGCCCGACGGCCTCACCGCGATCCCGCTGCTCGACATGCCGCCCAGCGACCTGGTCGTGGCCTGGAACAACACCGATCACAACCCGTTGATCCGCTCATTCGTGCGGATAGCGACGACGGTCTACCGCCCCCGCAACCGCGTCACTCAGACGTGAAACGCCTAGCTACAGGCCATACGGAAGCGCCAGCTCGGTTTGCTTCAGGGACAGCCGATCGTTCTGGTTGCGCAGCCCACATTTCCGCGCGCAGTAGCTCGATCAGACCGGGCGATCCGGACATGGGCTCGTCCACTGGGTAGCCTTTCGGAGGGTCGACGCCATTCGAAGGGAGCCAGCAGCGCGATGCAACCGCTCGGTGCGAGCGATCCGGCGCGGATCGGCGACTATCGGCTGCTCGGTGTGCTGGGCGCGGGCGGCATGGGCCGGGTCTATCTGGGGCGGAACGCGGGTGGGCGCACGGTCGCCGTCAAGGTCATCCGTCCGGACATGATCGACGCCGAATTCCGCGAGCGCTTCCGTCGCGAGGTCACCGCGGCGCGCCGGGTCGGCGGACGGTTCACCGCGCCGGTGCTCGACGCCGACGTCGACGCCGATCCGCCCTGGCTGGCCACCGGTTATGTGGCCGGTTTCGCGCTGGCCGACGCGGTCGACACCTACGGTCCGTTCACCGAGAACTCGCTGCTCGTGCTGACGCACGGACTGGTCGAGGCGCTGATAGCGGTCCATCAGGCGGGTGTGGTGCACCGCGACCTCAAACCGTCGAATGTCCTGCTGGCCCTCGACGGGCCGAAGGTGATCGATTTCGGCATCGCCCGCGCCATCGACGACAGCAAGCTCACCACGACCGGAAAGGTCATCGGCTCACCGGGATTCATGTGCCCGGAACAGGTGACCGGCGATCCGATCGGTCCGCCCGCGGACATTTTCGCGCTCGGCGGCGTGCTCGTGTTCGCGGCGACCGGCCACGGGCCGTTCGGCATCGGCGAGACACTGCAAATGCTGTGGCGGGTGGTGTACGAGCAGCCCCAGCTCGACGACGTGCCGGAACGCCTGCGTCCGCTGGTGGCTGCCTGCCTGACCAAGGACCCCGCTGCGCGCCCGACCCTGGACCAACTGCTCACGCAGCTGACCGCCCTTGGCATCCCCGATCGCGGCGGCTGGCTGCCCGGCCCACTGCTCGAACAGGTCAGCAGGCGCGCGGTCGAACTGCTCGACTTGGACTCAGGAACGATCGACCGGCTGGAGCACACGACGCTTGGTCCCCTGGACGGCCCGGAGTCTGCGACACGCCGTCCGGCCGACCAGTCGGAACCCCCGGTGCCCGGTCCGCCGGACAGTGCGCGCACCGTCAGCATTGCCCGCCCGACTCCGCCACCGCAGTACGCCCAAAGCGGCAACGCCGACCACTCGGCGTCGGCACAAAGCTCGCAGCGAGGCCAACACCACTCCCCCGCGTTCGCGCACCATCACGGTGATCAGACGACTTATTCACCTGCGCAAAAGAATTCGCTTCAGCTCGGCCCGCTTACCGCACAGGTGCCCACTTCGCGTCGCCCCCGCCGCGCCCTTCTGATCGCGGGCGCGCTCGTGGTCGCCGTCGCGGTCGCGGTGGCGGCTTTCGTTGTCGGCGCCCAGTTGCGTGCTGGGGATGCAATCGGTTCGACCACGACGGGCAGCATTGACTCCGCCACAGCCACTACCGCGCAGCCCGCTGGCACGAAACCGACGAGCAGCGGCGCTTCCGTCACGAGCCTGCCGAACGCGTTCGTCGGCGAGTGGAAGGGTGTCGCCAAAGACCTCCTGGGAAGCTACGACATCATAGTGAGACTCAACCCGGGAAACGTCGGCGAGCGGGTCGGCGAATCAACTAATACTGGCCGAGTCCTCGGAGTGAGGTGTGGCCGAGCGGAGACGCTGACTTCCGCAAGTGCGGGCAGCGTTGTACTGACCGCTAAACTCACTGACGACAGCGGCGGCTGCAATGATGACGGCGTAGCCTCGCGATTGGAATTGCGTCCGGACGGAACAATTTCCTATCGAACTCAGGGCGCGGCCGGCGATATGACAGGAATCCTCAATCGAACTGGCTGACTTGGCACACCAATGAAATACCTTCCCATGAATTTTCACGGATTGCTCAGAAGGTAGGGTGACCAGCAATCGGTGTTGCCGATGCGCAGAGCACGCATCGGCAACACCATACAGTAGTCAGCTAGTTGACGATTGGTTGCTTGAGTATCCAACCATCGAGTTTGCCGCCCACGCAGACTTGAACGGTACCGCCTTGCCCATTCGGTCGGGTTACTACCACGCCACCTCCGGCAAGGCAGTACTCCACGGTCGACTGGGCATGCGCATGCCCGGCTCCTGATATGAGGGATACAACACCGAACAGCCCCACAGCAGCGATTGTCATAGATCTTAAAAACATTACGCCGATCTTTCGTTCAAGAATTACATTGCCAATTTGATTCAACCACGCAAGATCAGCAGCCCCCTAGCAACGGAATTTATCCGGTCTTGACATCAAGATACCACAAACAACTATGACGGCAATACCAATTCCCACAGCGACCGGTCGGTCCGGTTTCAGCTCTGTCTCGCTCGGGTTGGATAGCCACCTCGCCTTCGCTCTGCCCAGCACGAGCCGAGGACGGACTCCGCCACACCACGCCCGTAACCCACCCGTCTCTGCCTGCGCTCGTCCGGCCACGCCAGCCTCCACCCCGGCTATGCTCCGGGCACCGCGACCGCCTGCCCCATCGGGGCGGCCGTGCCAGGCCTTACGACCAAAACGCTTGCCCGAGCGCGGGCGTGTGCGGGCGGTTAAGGTGCGGCGGTGGATAGAGCGGAATTTGTCGAGCGCGGCGCCTCCATCGCCGACCGTCTCACGACTACGCAAGCGCAACCGCCGTGGTGGCTGGTGGCAGCGGCCGCGGTGGCGGCGCTCGTGCTGGTGGGTTACACCCCGATCTGGCGGTTCACCCGCAACATCGTCACCATCGCGCACGAAGGCGGGCATGCCGTGGTCGCGCTGCTGACCGGGCGGAAGCTCAACAGCATCCGCTTGCATTCGGATACGTCGGGCCTGACGGTGTCGAGCGGAAAACCCTACGGCCTCGGGATGATCCTCACCACGATGGCAGGCTACCCGGCGCCGCCGCTGCTCGGTCTCGGGTTCGCCGCCCTGCTCGGGGCGAGCCGGATCACGCTGATGCTGTGGACCGCGATCGCGTTGCTGGCGGCGCTCTTGATCAAGATCAGGAATATCTACGGCGGCATCACCGTGCTCGGTCTCGGCGGGGCGGTCTTCGCGGTGTCCTGGTTCGGAACCGACACGCTACAGGCGGGTTTCGCGTACCTGGGCGCGTGGTTCCTGCTGTTCGCCGGGGCGCGTCCGGTGGCCGAACTGCAGCGCGGCCGCTCCCGCCAGCAGCGTTCCCGACATCACGAAGTCGACTCCGACGCCGATCAACTCGCGCGGCTCACTCGACTGCCCGGCCTGCTGTGGGTCTTCGTGTTCGGCGCGATCGCGGTGGGTTCGCTGCTGCTCGGCGCGGGACTGCTGATCTCCGACATCGCCGAACTCAGCCTGCCGAACATGTCCGCCGGTTCGTGATCGGCGTTCGACAGCAATACTTGTCCGTGCCGCAGGCGTGAGACCAACCACTCAGTCGGAGGCGATCAACGGAATACGATCGGTAGCCAGGCGCGATTCCTCGATACCTGCGGTGTCGCGCGGCGCTGACCACGCGGCCCGCACAGCGCAGGCGGGCCGGCTCGGTTAGGCTCGAAGCCAGCCCTGTGCCGCCGCCAGCGGCGCATCGCCGAGCAACGCCGCTTCGGGCGTCCCGATGCCAGCACTCACGACATCCGGAGCGACGACGATGTACACCCGTGCGCGCACACCGATTCCGCGCCACCGCTTTTCGATGATCACGCTCGCCGCGATGATTCTCCTCACGGGTGTGCTGGGCGGCGCCACGGCTTCCGCCGCACCGATCGACACGGCCTGCGGAACCCCGTTGACAGCCACCGAAACCGCGGCCGTGGCAGCGCTCTCCGACACCGCGACGCTGACCGGTTCGTCGCTGCGGCAACTGGAACAGGCCATCGGCAATCATCGGCGGATCACCGAAATCCTGGTCCGCCATCGCGACTGGCGCGGGCTGTTCGCGCTCGGGCTCGACGCGGTCGAATACGCCGCGGTGCTGCCGTTGCAGCGCGACCCCGCGTCGTTCGCCGACCCGGAGTGGGCGCACCGGATCAGCCTCGAGCTGCTGTCCCGCTTCCTGCGCAATGTGCATGCCGAATTCACCGGCTCGCCCGCGGAACCACACTGGGCGCACTACTTCGACCTGACCCACCGCTGCGAGCTGTCTCCCGCGCGCGTCGCGATGGCCGGTTACAACGCACACCTGACCGTCGACCTGTCCTACGCCGTCGCGTCGGTCGGCAGCACACCAGCGAACGCTGCCGACTATTTCCGTCTCGTCGACGCGATCGCCCAGCAAGGCACGCTGATCGTCGGCTCGACGAAGGCGGTCTACGGCGCCGACCTCGGACCACTGTGGCGCTTCTACTTCCTGGGCGAGGGCCTGGACGCGCTGCTCGGACAAGGCGTCGCGACCGGTCCACTGCTTCGTTTCGCCGACGCGGGCGCCAACGTCGTCATCTTCGGTAACGGTCTCGCCCTGAGTGACCCGGTCCTGGCTCCCACAGCGACCGCCGAGATCGACACCCTCTGGCGCGGCCTCGATCTCGCTTTCGAAGTGCTGTCCCACCTCGGCGGTCTCTAGCCGACTCGGTCACCTACCCAGCATCGCCACGACCTCACGGACCAGCTCCTGGGGCGTGCGGGTCGCATCGACGGTGACGCCCTTCTCGTCGGCGTCCAGTGGCTCCAGCGTGGCGAGCTGGGAGTCGAGCAGGCTCAGCGGCAGGAAGTGTCCGCGGCGGTTGGCGATGCGTCGCTCGAGTTCGTCGCGCGGCACGTCCAGGTGCAGGAAGAACGCCTCGGGCACGGTCGCGCGCAGCCGGTCACGGTAGCTCCGCTTGAGGGCCGAACAGGTGACGACGGCGCCCCGACCGGACCGCTCGGCCAACGCGGCGGCAAGGGCGTCCAGCCATGGGGCGCGGTCGGCGTCATCCAAGGGCGTCCCCGCCGCCATCTTCGCGATGTTCGCGGGCGGATGGAAGTCGTCGCCCTCGGTGTATGCGACGCCCAAGGCGTCTGCGAGGCGGGTGCCGACTGTCGTCTTCCCCGAACCCGACGCGCCCATCACGACGATCACCGGTAGATCGCGCACTCGAACACTCCGTCCTGGCCGTATCCCGCGTCGCGGACTTTCGTCATCGGCGACAACCTGGCGGCCATTACTTCGTCTACCCGTGCAGTGACGATCGAAGCCACCGGGTCTTAGATTTCAATGACCGCGACCTCGCGAACCCGGCTGGTGTGAACTACCCGCCGAGCCAAGGCTTTCGAGTGAACGCGGATCGACGAACGGGAAGTAGCGACATGTTTGCAACGACGCAACGGGCGCACCATACCGCCCTCACGGCACCAGGGCAGGCGCCGACCCACGGACTCGGTACCGGAGCCGTGGCCGCCTCGGGCGTCTGATCGGGCGGCCATGCCTTCCACGCGCACCGCATCCGCCGAATTCGTCCCCGCCGACGAGCACATCGTGCGACACCTGCTGGACATCATTCCCCAGCGGCACGCCTCGCGAGGGAACCTGCTGCGGGAGGAGATCCGCGCCACCGTCGCCCACTGCCTCGACCTGGTGGCATCCGATCGGGCTGAGCACCCGGCCCGGATGGATCGCATCCTGACCGCGGCGACACGATGGGCTTGCGCCGGCATTCCGCTGGACACCGTCCAGCATCTCGTCCACGCGGGTTTCCGGCTGTATCTCGACGATCACCTGCAAGGATCCGCACACGCCTGGCGGCACAACGACATACGGCGAATCTTCGACGTCCTGCATGCGGTCATGGCGACCGTGTCGCTCGCCTACCTGTCGATCGCGCCCGGCGCGGAGCAGGCGGCTCCGCACGCCGTCGCCGCGGCATTGCTCGGCGGGCAGCACACCGCGAAGGTGTACCGGGAGCACGGTTTTCCGGTCGCCGACCGCTACAGCGTGCTGGCCGTGGCGGTCGGCGAACGGGCCGAGAAGCATCCAGCTCGACACGGCGGGGATGGGCACGCCCTGCGGCAGCGGATGCGGATCTGCCTGGCCGTCCAGTGTGGGCGGCAGGTGCCGAGCCTGCTGAGCGCGAACGGCGGCACCATCCTGGTACCGGTGTCGCTGCTCGCCGAGACCGCCCTGGACGACCTGGTCGCCGCACTGGCCGCGGCCATCTCCGCACCGATCACGGCCGCCGCGGTGGCCGCCGACCAGGACCGGCTGCCCGACGCCGCCGACCAGGCGCACGAATTGCTCGACATGGTGCAGCGCCTGCAGAGCCCACCCGGACTGTACCGTTTCGACGACTTGGCCCTGGAATACCAGCTCACGCGACCCGGACCTGGTCGCGAACGGCTGGCCGCCCTGCTCGACCCCTTGGACGACCATCCCGAGCTGTTGCAAACCCTGCGCGAGCACATTCGCAACGACTTCAATCGCCAGCGCACCTCGCGTGCGATGTACCTGCACGCCAACACCGTCGACCACCGCCTCAAACGGATCGGCCGCCTCACCGGCCTCGATACCGCCCTCCCCCACGCGCTGTACCGTCTGCGCGCCGCGTTCATCGCACGCAGCTACGCACAACCGACATCCATGCGCACCCCGTGACCGGCGGAATCGCTCTTTCCGCCCACTCTCGAGCGCCCAGGTCCGCGGCCTCATCGGCCGAACCCACCGGCTAGTGTCGTCGGATATGGAACTACGCATCTTCACCGAGCCGCAGCAGGGCGCGAGTTACGACACGCTGCTCACCGTCGCCAAAGCCACTGAGGACCTGGGCTTCGACGCGTTCTTCCGCTCCGACCACTACCTGAGCATGGGCGACGCCGACGGCCTGCCCGGCCCGACCGACGCCTGGATCACGCTGGCCGGGCTGGCCAGGGAGACCAAGCGGATCCGGCTGGGCACCCTGGTCACCGCGGCCACGTTCCGGCTGCCGGGCCCGCTGGCCATCCAGGTCGCCCAGGTGGACCAGATGTCCGGCGGCCGCGTGGAATTCGGCCTCGGCACCGGCTGGTTCGCCGCAGAGCACGCCGCCTACGGCATCCCGTTCCCCGCCGACAAGTTCGCGCGGATGGAAGAGCAACTGGCGATCATCACCGGGCTTTGGGCCACCAAGCCCGGCGACACCTTCAGCTACGACGGCAAGCACTATCAGCTCACCGACTCTCCCGCCCTGCCCAAGCCGGTGCAGGATCCCATACCGGTGCTGATCGGCGGCCAAGGCGCCACCCGCACCCCGCGGCTGGCCGCACAGTACGCGAGCGAGTTCAACATGCCGTTCTCCTCGATCGAGGACAGCACGCGTCAGTTCGATCGGGTTCGCGCCGCCGCCGAATCATACGGACGCAAGGCCGACGACCTGGTCTACTCCAATGCCCTGGTGGTGTGCGTCGGCGCGACCGACGCCGAAGTCGCGCGCCGAGCCGCGGCCATCGGACGCGAGGTGGACGAACTGAAGACCAACGGCCTGGCCGGTTCGCCCGCCGAGGTGGTGGACAAGATCGGCCGGTACGCCGAGATCGGCACCAGCCGCGTCTACCTCCAGGTCCTGGATCTGTCCGACCTCGATCATCTCGAACTGATCTCCGCACAGGTGCAGTCGCAGTTCTGAGTGCGCGCCGCCCGTCCGGATCACCTTTCGTCGCGCGACAAGACCTGGCGCACTCATGCTCTGCAAACCTGGCGAACGCGCTGTCCGGCCTGTTTATCGCGGGCGACCAGCCGGTGAACGACGCCCATGCGGGGCCGATCCGGCCTATGGTTGGGCCTATGACGCCGCTGCAGCGCTATATCGCTGAGGAGATCGCTACCGACCATGCCGACGGCATCCTGACCAGGCGGGAGGCGCTGCGCCGATTGGGTCTGCTCGGCGTCGGTGCCAGTGCCGCGGTAGCGCTGCTCGCCGCGTGTGCGGGGAACGACGACACCAAGATCACCGATTCGTACCCCTCGCCTTCGGCTCCCTCGGCACCGCCCGGCACGGCCAACGCGATTCCCACTGCCGCCATCACGTTCGCTGGGCCGGGCCAGACGCAGGTGCAGGCCGCGTGGGCGGCGGCGGCGCAGCCCCGCGGCGGAGTGTTGGTCATCCATGAGAACAAGGGCCTCAACGACCACATTCGTTCGGTGGCCGGGCGATTCGCGGGTGCCGGATACTCCGCGCTGGCGATCGATCTGCTCTCCTCCCGAGGCGGTACCGCCGCGTTCACCGATCCGGCCGCGGCGACCGCCGAGCTGAGCCGGATTCCGCAGGAGGAGTTGTTGGCCGACCTGGGCGCCGGGCTGGCCGAACTCCAGCGCCGAGTCGACGGAAAGAAGGTGGGCGCCACCGGTTTCTGCTTCGGCGGCGGCCTGACCTGGCTGCTGTTGACCTCCGGCGCGGCGCAACTGGCCGCGGCGACACCCTTTTACGGGCCGTTTCCCGACAACGGTGATCTCGCCACGTCGAAAGCGGCGGTGCTGGCGGTCTACGCCGCGGCCGACGCTCGTGTGAACGCTTCGCGTCCCGCCGCCGAAGCGGCACTGGCCCGCACCGGCGACCCGTACGAGGTCTTCACGGCACCGGACGCCGACCATGCCTTCTTCAACGACACCGGCCAGCGCTACAACGCCACGGCCGCCACCGAAGCTTGGCGGCGCGTACTCGACTGGTACAGCGCGTATCTCGGCTGATGACGTACCGCCCGAACCGCTTCGGTCGACTGGCGCATCAGTCGCCGGGCGCGCCGACGCGTAAGGGCGTTCGCGCCCGTTATGCGGATCACCGCTTTCGGCGCAGGTATACCCGTTGGCGTTGCATGCGCCACCGATCGGAAGTTCTCCTGTCGCCGGGGGCGGACACATGGGAAGGGTGAGACCGCCAACCCACGGTCGTCCGCATGGACCCGCAACGGCCAGCTCGCTTGCGGCGGACGATGAGGCGTTCGAAACATCGTCGTACCTGGGAAAGGCGCGGCCCCGTGTGGCACGGTTCCGCGTGGCTGTCGCCGGGTTGCTGATCGCGGGTGCGATGGTGTCGTGCGCAGAGGAGAGCCCGACCGGACCAAGCGTCCCACCGGTAACCACCGGAGTCGGCACCACCTCGCCGAGTCTCCCGACCGGGCGGCCCGACCTCGGTGCGCCCGAGCTGATAGCCGAGAATATCGACGTTCCATGGGGATTGGCGTTCCTGCCCGACGGCGCCGCGCTGGTGGCCGAGCGCGACACCGGACGGATCCGGCGACTGGTTCCGGGACGCGCACCGGAACAGGTGTACCAAGTGCCCGGCGTCGCCGCACGCGGCGAAGGCGGGCTGCTCGGGATCGCCGTCCCCCCGGACTATGCCGAAACCCGTTATGTCTATGCGTATTTCACCGCCGAGACGGACAACCGAATCGTGCGCTTCCGGCTCGACGGCCAGCCGGAAGTGCTGTTCGCGGCTATCGCGAAGGCCGGTAACCACAACGGTGGACGGATCGCGTTCGGGCCGGACGGCATGCTGTACGCCGGAACGGGCGATGCCGGGCAATCCCGCCGGTCGCAGGACCCAGCGAGCCCGAACGGCAAGATCCTCCGGCTGACGCCCGAAGGCCGCCCCGCCCCGGGCAATCCGGACCCCGGCTCGCCGGTCTACAGCCTCGGCCACCGCAATGTGCAGGGACTGGCATGGGATCGAGCCGGCCGCTTGTTCGCGGCGGAGTTCGGTCAAGACCGGTTCGACGAAATCAACCTGATCGAGCCGGGCCGCAACTACGGCTGGCCCGCCGTCGAGGGCGCGGGCGGCGCCGACCGCGGCTACACCGATCCATTGGTCACGTGGACCACCGCGGAAGCCTCCCCCTCGGGCATCGCCATCACCGCGGACACCCTGTACGCCGCCGCGCTGCGCGGCCGACGGCTCTGGACCGTACCGCTGGAAGACGGCCGCCTGGGCACACCCCGCGCGGAACTGCGCGACCGCTACGGCCGCTTGCGCACGGTAGCCGTCGCGCCGGACGGCGCGCTGTGGCTGACCACGTCCGACACCGATGGCCGCGGGAACGTCGACCCCGGCGAGGATCGCGTGCTCCGCTTTCCTGCTCGCTGAGCCGGAATCCGATTCGAGGACGACCGTGGTGGCTCGCGGCGCGTGCTACCCGCGCCCGTACGTGATCGCCGATCCCCACAGCTTTCCGCCTCCGCTGTCCGAACTACCGACCCCGGCCGCGGCTGTGACGGCCATAACTCCGCATATCAGTTGTGCACAATTTAGTTGCCCTCTATATTATTGCTCATGGCCGATCACCTCACCCTCGACGAGCAACTGTGCTTCCCGCTGTACGCGGCGTCCCGGGCGATGACCGCGGTCTACCGCCCGAAGCTCGAACGACTCGGGCTCACCTATCCGCAGTACCTAGTGATGCTGGCGCTGTGGGAACGCGACGGACGCAGTGTCGGCGACGTCTGCCACGCGCTCGCTCTGGATTCCGGCACGCTGTCCCCGCTGCTCAAGCGGCTGGAGGCGGCGGGCCTGGTCGAGCGGCGGCGATCGGCGGCCGACGAACGTCGCGTCGATATCCAGCTCACCGACCGCGGACGCGCGCTGCGCGCCGAGGCAGGCGACATCCCGGCCGAGATGGCCGAGGCCAGCGGCCTGTCCCCGGCGGAGTTCCTCGCGTTGCGCGACATCCTGCGGCGACTGACGCGATCGCTGATGTCCCAGTTGAACGAAGGAGAATAGACATGCAGATCCTCTACACCGCCGAAGCCCTGGCCGGCGGCGACGGACGCAACGGCAACGCACGCACCACCGACGGCAAGATCGACGTGGCGCTGTCCACGCCGAAGGAGCTGGGCGGCAACGGCGAGGGCACCAACCCCGAGCAGCTGTTCGCGGCGGGCTACGCGGCCTGCTTCCACTCGGCGCTGCGCCTGGTGGGCAAGCAGGTCAAGGCGAACATCGACGATTCCGCGGTCGGCGCGAAGGTCGGCATCGGCCCGAACGGCGCCGGCGGCTTCGGTCTGGCGGTTACGCTGGAGGTCTCGCTTCCCAATCTGTCCAGGGAGGACGCGCAGGCGCTTGCCGACAAGGCGCACCAGGTGTGCCCGTATTCCAACGCGACCCGCGGCAACATCGACGTCGACGTCGTTGTCGCCGACGACTGATCGAGAAGGAGCGTATATGCGTGCCGTTGTCATCGAAGCATTCGGCGAACCGAAGGACGTGCTCACCACCACCGAACGCCCGGCTCCTGAGCCCGGACCGGGCGAGGTGCGACTAGCGCTGATCCTGTCGCCGATCCACAATCACGACTTGGCCATCGTGCGCGGCGTGTACGGCTACCGGCCCGAGTTGCCCGCCATCCCGGGCAGCGAGGCGGTCGCCCGCGTCGACGCGGTGGGTCCCGAGGTCACCGGACTGTCGGTGGGCCAGCGCGTCACGGTCTCCGGCGCGAAGAGCGTGTGGGCCGAGTACTTCGTGGTCCCGGCCCGGGCGGTGATTCCGGTGCCGGAGTCGGTGTCCGACGAGACCGCGGCACAGCTGCTCGCCATGCCGTTGAGCTCGCTGATGCTGGTGGAAGACCTCGGTCTGAACGCAGGCGAGTGGCTGGCGATCAACGCCGCCAACGGCGCGGTCGGCAGGCAGGTCAACATCTTCGCCCGGCAGCGCGGGTTGAACGTACTGAACCTCGTACGCGGGCCCGCCTCGGTCGCCGCGCTGCACGAACTCGGTTTCGAGCCGGTGCTCGACACCGAGAGCGAGGGCTGGCGCGACCACGTCGAAGCCGTGACCTCGGGCGCACCGATCGCGCGGGCGGTCGATCAGGTGGGCGGGCGCGCCGCGGCCGACGAGCTTGCCCTGCTCGCACCGGGCGGGCAGCTGATCTCCTTCGGCGCGCTGTCAGGCCAGCCGCTGTCGCTCGATCCCGGCGCTCTCATCTTCAAACAGACTGTGGTCAAAGGCTTCTGGGCGACCAAGCGAATCGAGGAGATCGGCGCTGAGCAGCGCAGGCGGCTGATCGGCGAGCTGATCGACCTCGCCGCGCGCGGTGTGCTGAAGCTGGACATCGAGGCCGCCTACCCACTGGATTCCGCGGTTGAGGCCGCGGTCGCCACCGAGACGCCAGGGCGCAACGCGAAGATCGCGTTGAAAGCTCAGTCCTGACCGAAGTCGAGCACGGCCATCGCGGCGTTGTGCCCGGGGATGCCGCTGACCCCGCCGCCCCGGATCGCCCCCGAACCGCACAGGAATACGTTGCGATGGCCGGTCGACACGCCCCAGCGGGCGGCGGGGTCGGCCGGGTCGGCCTCCTCCGGGAGAAAAGGAAAGGCCAGGTCGCGGTGGAAGATGTGACCGCCGGGTAGGCCCACCTCGCGCTCGAGCTCGGGCGGGGTCTTCGCCTCCAGGCAGGGCGCGCCGTTCGCATCGGTCGCCAGGCAGTCCGCGATCGGTTCGGCCAGCACCGAATCCAATTGCGCTAGTGTCGCTTTCAACAACTCTGCCTTTGCGCCCTGGGGGTCGGCAGCGAAGAGTTTCGCCCGGGCGTGCAGACCGAACAGCGTGAGGGTGTGCATGCCCTGCGCGGCGAGGCCGGGAGCCAGGATCGTCGGGTCGGTCAAGGTGTGGCAGTAGATTTCGGCGGGCGGGGCGGATGGGATACGACCGATCGCCGCCTCGCCATACGCTCGATCGAGTTGGGCGTACGACTCGCCGATGTGAAAAGTCCCGGCGAACGCCTCGCGGGGATCCAGCTCGGCGTCGCGCAAGCGCGGCAACCGGCGCAGCAGCATGTTCACTTTCAACTGCGCGCCTTCGGGTTTCGGCGGCAACGGCTCGCCGAGCAACTCGGCGAGTAGGTACGGCGCGGCGTTCACCAGGACGTAGCGCGCGCCGACCTTTCCGTCCGGATAGCCGACTTCGGCTGTACCGCCGTCGGTTTCGATGCTGGTGGCCGCGCAACCGGTGACGATCTCGGCGCCCGCCGTGCGCGCGGCCTCGGCCAGTGCTTCGGTGAGTGCGCCCATGCCGCCCACCGGCACGTCCCAGTCGCCGGTGCCCCCGCCGATCACGTGGTAGAGGAAGCAGCGGTTCTGCCGCAGCGAGGGATCGTGCGCGTGGGTGAAGGTGCCGATCAGCGCGTCGGTGAGCACCACGCCGCGCACGGTGTCGTTGTCGAAGGTCGACTCGATGGTCTCGCCCAACGGTCGTTCGAACAACGCTTCCCAGGTGGCCGCGTCAGCTACCAGATTTCGCAGTTCGTCCTTGGTGGGCAGCGGCTGCGTCAACGTCGGGAACACGCGCCGCGCCAGCTGCCCGGTGGCGCCGTAGAACCGTTGCCAGGCGCGGAATTCCCGATCCGCCCCAGTGAGCCGCGCGAAACTCGCCTCGGTTCGCGCCTGATCCGCGGATACGAGCAGTCCACCGTCACCGACCGGCGTATAGGACGAGATCTCTCGCCGCCTTGTCGTGAATCGCGGTCCCAATTCGTCGACGATCGACCGCGGCAGCAGACTCACCAGATACGAGTACCGCGACAGCCGCGCATCGACGCCCGCGAACACCCGTTCCGACACCGCCGCGCCGCCCGTGTGCCGCTGCCGCTCGAGCATGAGCACCGACCGCCCGGCCCGCGCCAGATACGCGGCCGCCACCAAACCGTTGTGGCCGCCGCCGACGATCACCACATCGTAGGAGGAGCGTGTCGGCGTCATCCGTCCTCGATAGCACGGATCGCTTCCGGGCGACAGCCTCCCCGCCGACAGCGGCACAGATGCCGCCGCCAGGCCGCATTTCAGTCGCCCAGCCGATGTGCTGGCGAATGTTCCATCAGACCACGCGAGCGGACCGAGCAGAGTTCTGCTCGACATCGCTCCACCCAGCGAACGCGGCGGGCGATTTCACAACGAGTAGCGCCCCACCGTCACTGCTCGGCGTTCCAGAAGCCGATGAAAACTGCTCCCCACCAGCAGATCTGGGAGATCACGCCGGTAGCGGCCGCCCAGGCGAGCACGCGCGGGGACAGCGCGGCGGAGGGGTGCTGGTCGAGTTGTTTGCTGAGCATCAAGGCCTGGAGTCCATTGAGCGTGAGGACGAGCACCAGGACCAGTTTGATCCGGGTCAGCGTCGATGCCAGGTTCGGCTCCAGGACGCAGCCGCTGGCGATCAGGCCCACCAGCCCGGCCCAGATCGGCGCGTGCAGCCGGTTGGCGCCGTGCAGCGCCTCGGCGAAGGTGCTGCGACCGGCCAGCCAGCGCATGGCCAGGTAGTCCGCCATCAGGACACCGCCGAAGCCGACCACCAGGGCAGCCAGGTGCACGAACAGCCCGGCGGTGTGCAGGACCGGATGGACGACCAGATGGGCGGAGATCCAGACGGCTGCCGCCAGCACCGACGCCGCGAGCACGCCGGCGGCGGCCACGATCCACCACGAATCGTGCAGGCTCAAAGGCTTCTCGGGTTCCGCCACCGGCCACCGCCTGCTACCGCGCGTCAGCCGGGCGCCGGTATGGTGCTCGCCCCACCGCACGGTGTCGGCCCGCGGACCCGGCAGCACCACGATGACGGGCGCGGCAACCGGGACAGGACTGTCGACGAGTGGGATTCCGGGCACGGATTCCTCCGAACGATATCGTGCGAGCAAGTGAGTTAGGTCAGGCTAAACTATCTTCTCGGGTCGGGTAAAGGTCGTGCCGGATGAGGGACGGCACGACCGAACACGATGGGAATGGGTATGTCATGTGGTGTTGGTTTGAGTGTCGGCACGGTGAACTCGGTGGCGGCGGTCGTCTCCGAAGGAGTCGAGAAAGGGGTACGAGTATGCCGCACTCAGGCCGCACCGCGCGGCGCCAACGATGATTTGCCGTTCATGGCCGAGATCCAGGATTCCGCTGCTGGAGCCTCTGTGGGACCGATTGCCGATCATCCTGTTCTGGCCGACGCCGAAGTCGTTGCGGCGATGGCGGGTTACTTGACCGATGGCATGGATTTGCACGTTGATACGGTATTGGCCTGTCCGGCAATATATTCCGCGGAAGAATTGTCCGCACTGCGCGAGGCGCTCGATGCCGCCGGGCTGGCGCGAATCGCATTGACCCCGGAACCGATTGCCGCTGCGGCATGGCTCGAAATGCAGTGTGAGCCAGACAAACCCGCAGTAATTGCGGTCTACGATCTAGGTGGCGGCGGTCTCGACATCACATTGCTGCGGACCGATACCGATGACGACGCGCGGATCATCGGCCGCCCGGCGCGCTCGTCGGCGTTCGGTGGGCGGGCGTTCAGCACGCTGCTGGCCCACTACGCCCACGATCTCACCGCCGACACGACCTCGCCCGGCCTGCCCGGGCAACTACCGGATGCGGCGGTGACCGGGGTACGGGCCGGACTCGTCCGATCATCGATACCGCTGCTGCACGAGTGCGTCCGAGCCGTAGGGCTCGCACCCGCGGATATCGACCGAATCCTGCTGGTGGGCGGCGCGGCCCGACCAGCCGAGGTAGCTCAGGTGCTCGCGGACGAACTCGGCTGTCCGGTCGTCACCGCGTCCGATCCCGCGCACTGCATCGCCATCGGCGCGGCGGCGCTGGCCGCACGCGGTCTCGGCGGCGCCGAACTCTTGGTGCCGCCGCGGACCGGCCATCCAGCGAAGGGCGTCGCGGCGCTGGCCGGGGCCGCAGCCGTCTTTGCCACGGCGGGTGTGGTGGCGATGTCCGTCGGAGATCCTGCCGAGCCGAGCACACAGCAGGCGCTGGATCCGCGTGCGGCCGCGCCGTTCATCGTTGCCGAGAGTGCGATACCGGACGGTGAGCAAGCAGACCGTGCCGGCTCGACCCAGCCGCGTATCGCGCGCTGGATCCGCACTGATTACCTTGTCGGCTACCGTAATTCGGCACTCGAAGCCGTGGTTGCCGCACCTTCCGGACGGCCGGCCGCGCTGCTCGAATCCCCGCATTCCACGCTGAAGCCAGCGACGACCATGGTGGAATCGCCCACCTCCGATTCGCCGCAGCTGCCGGTCCGGCCGGTGCAGACATCGGGATCCGGTGTATCGCAACCAGGAACCGGCGAAGCCCCAGAATTACCCTCCGACCTGGCTATACCGACGGTTGGGAGCATTCATCCCCCGGAGGCGCCAACCGCGTTCCACCTCGAACCGGTGAGTGACGTGGGTCCGCCGATCGCTTCCACAACGAATACGTCCGGTCGATCGGGGGCGGCCGCGATAGGTGGATCAGTGAGTACTCCGAGCGCCGCGGGTGCAGCAGCAGGGAGCCGCTTCGCCACGAGCACATCGAGCCGGTCCGATGGAAGCACAGGAGGCGACTCCGCCACACGAACATCGAACCGACCCACCGGCAGCACAGGAAGCGACTCCCACACCGCATCATCGAGTCGGATCAGTAATGGCACGGGAACCGAGTCCAGCGCGAGCACCGGCACGAACAATTCGAGCCGCTCGGGCGGAGATGCGGGAAGCCATTCCGGCACGAGCGCGTCGAGACAGACGGGCGGAAGTACGGGCAGCGACTCCAGCACGAACGCGGGAAGCGGCTCCGCTGGAAAGACCGGATCCCGCGCTGGATCGTGACGCATGAGCGACGGGCGCCGCCGGCCTCGATGGACCTGACCACAGGGCTTGGCGCCCACTCCCTTCCCCGCGTGCTCCGACCGTAGCCTTCGTCCGGGACATCCGCCGTGAAACGACTCGCGCGCGCACTCGCGTTAATACGATGTGGATGTCGCGCAGCCGAATTCGCACTGGGTTTCAGCGCATCAGCCGCAGGAGCTCGGCTGACCCGATTCGCTCGGATCGACACAGGTTCGGCACGTTCGAGGGGAGACACCGATGATCACCAAGAGCACCGGGTCGCCGCGGCGGCGCGGTCCGGTCGCAGGTCATCGCCGCTCACTGCGGCCGCCCGCACCGGCTTCCCGGGTGCGGAGTGTGTTACGGCATCTTGTCGACTGGCCGGGCTGGACGAAGCTTGCGGCGATGACGACGACGGTCGCCGCGATCGCCGCACTCTGGTTCACCAGCCAGTCGTTGCGGGCCACCGACAATCAGTACAAGCTGTCTCAGCAGGTGGCGGTGACCGACCGTTTCCAGAAGGCGGTCGACCAGTTGACCTCCGACAAGATCGACATCCGCCTGGGCGGCATCTACCTGCTGGAGCGGCTCGCGAAGGACTCACCCGCTGATCATCCGACGATATTCGCGGTGCTCTCGGCGTTCCTGCGAACCCACACCAGCGCATCCGCGTGCGAGACGCCGACTCCGGCAACTCCGGCACCGGTCGACGTCCAAGCCGTGCTCACCGTCATCGGCACCCGCGAAGCGAGCCGCGACGACCACCGCCGGACGTTCGACCTCCGTCGGACATGTTTGTCCGGCATGCAACTGAATGCGGCGAATCTGACGCGTACAGAACTCGGATACGCGAATCTCACCCATGCAGAACTCGCCTTCGCGAACCTCGTCGGCGCTCAGCTCGATCGCGCGAGCCTGACCGGCGCACACCTCGGCGGAGTGAACCTGAGCTGCGCCAGAGACAGCGGCGGGAGCCTGAGCTGCGCGAGCCTCGGCGAGGCGAACCTCACCGAGGCAAGCCTCTCCGACGCCGACCTCACCGGCGCGGCATTCGTCCGGGCGAATCTCACCAACGCACAACTGGCCCGCGCGAACCTGACCGACGCCAACCTCCTCGGCGCGAATCTGACCGGCGCCAACCTCGTCGGCGCCGACCTCACCAACGCCCAGCTGACCGCCACGTTCACAACGGGGACCCTCGACGCGAACCTCACCGACATCTACTACGACCACGCAACACGATGGCCGGAAGGATTCACCCCGCCGAAGAGCCGCCCGAGCATCGAGCGGCGGTAGACCGCAGCCGGAAGCGTACGTGCGCAGTCGGAGTCATGACACCACCGACGGTGCGGCTCGCAGTACCGCGCGTGCCTCCATGAGAGCGAACCCGAGCAGGTTCAGCCCATGCCATTGGGCCGGATCTTCGGCCCGAGGGCCGCCGTGACACCTGCCCCTCCCCGAGCGGGCCATGCCCCCTCCCCCGCCAAATCGTGAATTGCCCGTAGTACGGGTGGTTCTGCCCCATCCCGGTTCACCCCCTACCTGACCTGGTACCACGAAGACTTGACCTCAGTCCCGTCGTGCGCCCCTAGGCCACACCACGGTGACAGGCATATGTCGCTCGCGAGCCACTGCCACCACATCCGCTGTGCCACCGAATCCCCGGGCGGGTAGACCGTCCCACACCGCAATGAGCTCGTCCGCCTCGTCAAGCATTCGCACACCGCCCGCCTGGTGGGCTTCCGAATCGGATTCTTCCCGACCGACTTCGATGATTTTTGTTGCGGCCGAATACAACTCGTCGTAGGTGGTGTGGTGTTCGGCGGGCAGACTGTCCCGATACTTGCGGGCGGGAACCACCACGATCAGAGAGCCGCCGAGATCGAGCACCGCACGGGCGAACAAACTATCCGGCCCGTCCGCGATGCAGCTCACAGCAACTAGTTCGCTGCTTGCGCGTTTCGCGACCTCCGAGCGCAACGCGGTCTCGACCAGCGCTGTCGCATCAGGTGGCAGTCCTCGATGCCCGGTAATAGCAACACGCGTCATTGCTCGTCCCGTCGGTAGAGTGTCGCCAGCGCGTCATCCAGCCGCCGGGCTTCCAGCGTTTTCGCCGGTAGGGTAGCTCGGAAGCCCCTGGCACGCCTGGTAATTCGCTCGCTGCGGTGACTGAGGCCAACTGTTAGCGCTTCGGTGGCCAGCTCGCAGCCGCCCTCGATATCGCCGGTGCGAGCCAACACGTGCGCGTGTTCGACCTGCGCCAACGCCCGTGGCTTCGCCGTGTTCAGCGCTGGCTCGGCCGCAATGAACGCCGAACGTGCTGACCGGAAATCGCCGAGTCGCGCAAGGGTGCTCGCCTGATACCGCGCTGCCTTGGCCTCATCGAACACGAATACCCATGGCCAACGCGGTTCGCCACGCTGACGGCTCGCCAGCTGCTCGGCACGGCGTAACGACTCTGTGGCACTCTTTCGGTTCCCCGTAGCCGCATGAGCTACCGCTAGCAAGGAGGCCAACCACGCTCCGGCGCTGTCTGGTACATCCGTGCCCAGTTGCGCCGATGCAGTATGAAGTAGAACCAGTCCCGCACCCGCGTCGCCGCTCTCCACGGCGTAGTGCCCGAGGCTCGCTGTCATATACGCGACGAGGAGCGGATGATGCGTCCGCTCAGCATGGCCTAATGCCTCCGTATACCTCCGCCGCGCGGCGGCGTCGTCACCCCGATCTGCCGCAAGCCACGCCGCAAGGCCAGCTATTTCCGACAGGACGCGAAAGCCAGCCGAAGTTCGCAGCCGATCACCCACGATGCCAGTGACAAGACCAAGGTGTGCCTCGACAGCCGGTTGAAGCCGATCGGACGGCACCGACGATTCCATACGGCGGTAATGCGTGGTCGGACCAGCGATCGCATCGACCAAATCGCTGTCGCTCGGCGCTGAGTTGACTAAAACCGCGCCAGCGCTCATCGCCACCGCGGTCTCGAGGAACTGCTTGCGGTTCACGTCATCATCGCCCGACAGGCTTCGGTGCCGGGTGAACCCGAGTTCGGCATCCGTCGCTACGTTCAGAACAGCTCGGAGTGCCGCACGGTAGTGCTTTCGCGGCCACGTCGTTTCGCCTCGCTCCCATTTGCCGACGTGCCGTTCATCAACGGCACCCCGCATATTGGTTGCCCGGAAAACGTGGTCATTGACCGCATCCGCCAGTTCTTGCCGAGTCATCGAACGGCCAGGCGCTCCGGGCGATTCCACCCGCAACCGCGCCTCCACTAGCAGGTCATTCCGTCCGGTCACGGGACTTCGGCCTCTCTGCTGGACCTCACCCGAGAATAAGCACAACCGCAGTAGTCAGCCAGCGTTCCCACTGATTTCCCACAGTCTTCCCCGACATCCGCCGTCGACCTCGTGTGCGCGACACGACACCGTAGATACCAGCCCCGACGCCGGGTGCTCCCGGTTCCTCATCCCGGCACGCCGCCATTCAGTGTGGTCGGCGGTGATGGCCTCGGCGTCGGGTGCTTACCAACCGGACGAGCGAGGGAGGCGCGGGTGGGTTCACCAGGACGGATCGGGGACACGCCGTTGTCGGTCTGCCACTTCTACCGGCAGGTGTGTGACCTGCCCGCAGAGGTGGAACCAGCACATCTAGGACGGATCGCGCTACGGACCGGCAGCGTGTGCGGGTTGGTGATGCCCGCTTTCGTCGGGTGGGAGGTCAAGGCGTGGATGCAGCGCCACGGCCACCGGCTGGGACCGGTCCTGACTCATCCGCGCTCACGGCGCTGGACGTTCCTGACCGGCCCGGACTTGCCGAACGATGTCGGCTTGTTCGCCGAGATGGCCCGGCTGGGTTGTGCGGCAGTAATGCCCTCGCGTCCGCTCGCCCGCGGGTGCCGTCGGTACTCCTGCCGGTACAACCAACCGATTGATCGGAGCCCGAGACATCATCCCGCGCGATTGAGGGAGCCCGGCCGTGTCTCCGACTCACACGTGTGCCGGTGCGTGGAACCAGTGCGGGATGGTGGCACGAGCATTGGCGCCGTGCAGCGCCTCGGCGAGCGCCTCGACAACGAGCGTGCGAGCGACTTTGGTGGCGTGGCATTCGCGCAGACTGTCCAGCATCAGGAAGTCGTGCACCATGCCCAGAGCTCGTACCGCGGTCACCTCGACCCCCGCTTCGCGCAGCTTGGCAGCGTATGCCTCGCCCTCGTCGCGCAGCACGTCGGCCTCGCCGGTGATCACCAGCGTGGTCGGCAGGCCGTGCAACCGGTCCAGGCTCGCCCGCAGCGGCGAGGCGTAGACCTCCTTACGCTCCTCCGGGTGGGTGGTGTATTGATCCCAGAACCATTGCATGCCTTCGCGAGTCAGGTAGTAGCCCTCGGCGAACTGCAGGTAGGAGGCGGTGTCGAAATCCGCGTTCGTCACCGGGTACAGCAGCACCTGCGCCGACAGGTTCACGCCACCGCGGTCCTTGGCCATCAGCGCGAACACCGCCGCCATGTTGCCGCCGACGGAGTCGCCGCAGACAGCCATCCGGGAACCGTCCAGGTCGTGTTCGGCGCCATGTTCCACGACCCAGGTTCCGACGGCCCAGTTCTGCTCGATCGCGGTCGGGTACTTGGCCTCCGGCGACCGGTCGAACACCGGGAACACCACCGCCGCCTGGGCGCCGTCGGCCAGTTCGCGGACCAACCGGTCGTGGGTGTTCTCGTCACCGAAGACCCACCCGGCGCCGTGGATGTAAAGGATTACCGGCAGCCGGCCGCGCACGCCCTTGGGCCGGATGACGCGGGTGCGCACCGAGCCCGTCGGACCGCCGGGAACCGTCACCCGCTGCGCATCGATCGGAGGTTTGTCGACCCCTTCTCCGCATTGCAGATCGGCGAGAAGCTCACGACCCTGCGCGAGCGAAACCTCGTAGATACGAGGGTGCGCCGCGGTCGCCTCGGCAAGGCGCCGGGCCTCTGGCTCCAGGGCGGGGCCGGGAGGGTTCGGAAGCTGAGGCATGAAGGGCTCCTTTCCGGTATCACGGCGGATCCGCCGAAGAGTGACCCCCTTCCTCGATCACGGTACGCCCTGCCGCATCCACCCAGTTGATTCGCTAGAAAATAGCTATCGCAGATGGGAGGTGCCCTCTGGGCGCGGGCATACCTGTCGAGGACGCGCTGGGCCTCGAGCCCGAGGTCCGGGTCGGTGAGCCGGACGCGTCCGAGTCGGCGCGGCAGAGACGGGGCCGTCAGGGCAGGCGAGTGCGGTGCAGCGTGACGAGCAGGCGCCAGACCTGGTGGGCGATCTGGTCAGGGGTGGCTTCGATAAGCCCGTGCAGCCAGTCGGCGAGCACGCCCGCGAACGTCGCGGCCACGGCCGAGGCGATCAGGTCGGGTTCCGGCGCCCTGGCCAGAGTGCGTTCGGTGTGGCTGCGGGCGCGCAGATCCCGGTGCAGCACCTGGCCGAGGGGGCCGCCACCACCCGGACGCAGCAGCGTGCGGTATAGGCCGGCGTGCGGAGTGAGGCCGGTGAAGAAGGCGGCCAGAGCGGGCGGCGGGGTCTCGGGGTCGGGGATGCCGCGCCAGGCGTGCAGGGCGTCCACGGCGTCGCGGACCACGTCGGCGCAGGCGTCGACGGCCAGCGCCTCCAGGTCGCTGTAGTGGAGGTAGAACGTGGCGCGGCCGATCCGGGCCTGGCGCACCAGCGCGGCGACGCTGACCTCTGCCAGCGGGCGCTGCGCGCACTCGTCCAGCAGGGCTTTGCGCAGCCTGCCTCGGGTCCGGGCGGACCGGGGGTCTTGCAAATGCGGGGACGTCACCGGCTCAGCAGGACGGCGGCCAGGGCAAGCGCCCCGGGCAGCGCCTGGGCGATGAGGATGCGCCGGTTCGCGGTGGCGCCGCCATACAGCCCGGCGACAAGCACGCAGGCCAGGAAAAAGACCTGGACCCGGAACCCGGTCGGATCACCGGCGATCAGGCCCCAGATCAGCCCGGCCGCCAGGAAACCGTTGTAGAGGCCCTGGTTCGCGGCCAGCGGAGCGGTGACTCGGGCGAGAGCGGGATCGAAACCGGACAGCTTGCGCCCGGGCCGCTTCTCCCACAGAAACATCTCCAGAACCAAGAAGTACACGTGCAGGGCGGCCACCAGGCCGACCAGGACATTCGCAGTCGTCTCCATCGTCATCCTCATCTGCTTAAACTTTATAGACAGATGTCCATCTTACATAGACAGTTGTACATCTACTGCGCCCACCTCGTTGGCACCGACAGCGTGCAGCGAAGATCCACCGGTCCCGACTCGGAGAAGCCATGTGGAGTGGGAGTTCCTGGGGTTCGACGATGGGTACAGAGCGACGGCGTGGCGAGGCCGGGCGGACGCACTCCTGCGTAGCCTGCCCGGGCGCGGAACCCGACGGTGTCCCGGCCGACAACGGCGAAGACCCCGCCCGGCCGTAGCCGAACGGGGTCGGGTGTCCCCCAACGAACGCTACGTTGGGTTCTTCGCCACTATCTACTTCGCCGGGGCCGGCGGAGGCTGGTTGATAGTGGAGAAGTACTGGATGGCCGCGCCGATGGCGATCGGGGCGGTGACCAGCAGCTGGCCCGCGATGGTGCCGAGGGCGCCGACGGCGACGATGCCGCCGAGGCAGCCGATGGCGGCGGCCGGGATGAACGCGCCGAACAGGCCGACGATCGCCGCGGAGGCGACGGTAGCGCCGGCGATGCCGCCGAGCACGCAGCCGACCGCGGCGCCGCCGATGCCGCCGACCAGGGTGCCGAGGGTGGCGCCCATCGAGATGGTGCTGGTCATCCGGGACCAGGCGGCCTGCTCCCGGTCGTATTCGGTCTTCCAGGGCGCCTTGTCCTCGAACGGCAGGGCGACCGGCTTGTAGGTCGCGTGCGCCATGTCGAACTGCGGAGTCAGCGTCGCCGAGCGACCGGCGATGTCGGCCGCGATCGGGAATTCGAAGTCGTCGACCCGGAACTTCAGCGGCATGCCGGTGAGCACGGTGCCATTGGCGGCCTTGATCTTGAAGACACCGCCCTCGACGACCATCGAACCGGCGTCGGTGGTGACGATGGACTGGGTGTCGGTGGCGTAGGCGGTGAAGTCGACCGCTTCCTCGGTCCCGGGCTGCGCACCGGCCGCGCCGGACGCGATCCCGACTGCGGCGACCAGACCTGCGGCCACCGCGACGATTTTCCTCATCCTTGCTTCTTTCCTCTCGGGTTTTCTCGGGGGTTGCGGCCACGTCTGACGCGCCGCACGCCTGCCGCGATGCACGGCGGGCAGGTCAGAGATCGAGCACGAGCCGGCCCGACCTGGCCCGGGAGACGCACAGCATCATCGTGTCGCCGCGCGCCTGCTCGTCGGCGGTGAGTACCGTGTCGCGGTGCTCGATATCGCCTGCGAGAACCGCGGCTTCGCAGCTACCGCAAGTGCCTTCGCGGCATGAGGTGACGATGCCGATCCCGGCCGATTCCAGGACGTCGGCGATGGACTGGTTCGCCCCGACCTGGAACGTCCGTCCGCTGGCGGCCAACCGCACCTCGAAGGTCTCGTTCGGGGCGAACTGCACCCGCCGTGGCACGAAGCGTTCCAGGTGCACGGGGAGACCGCGGCGCGCTCCTTCGGCTTCGACGGCGGCCAAGAGGGGTTCGGGACCACAGCAGTACACGGCGGTGTCGCGGAGGCCGTCGAGAATCCCGGGCAGCGGCAGCAGGCCGTGCTCGTCCTGCGGCAGCAGGTGCGCCCGGGGGTAGCGCTCGGCGATGGCGTCGGCGAATGCCATGTGCCGCCGGGTGCGGCCGCCGTAGTAGAGCGACCAGCGCGCGCCCGCGGCTTCCGCGGCGGCCAGCATGGGCAGGATCGGGGTGATCCCGATCCCCCCGGCCAGGAATGCGTAACTCGCGCGCTCGACGAGTTCGAAGTTGTTGCGCGGCTGTGACACTCGCAGTACCGACCCGGGCTGCGCGGCGCGGTGCAGATAGGCCGAGCCGCCGCGCCCGTCCGGCTCGTGCAGCACCGCGATGCGCCAGCGCGACCGGTCGGCGGGGTCGCCGCACAGCGAGTACTGCCGCACCCCTGCCGCGCCCACCGCGACGTCGATGTGCGCACCCGGTGTCCACGACGGCAGTTCGCTGCCGTCGACGGCGGCCAGATCCAGCGAAAACACGCCCACGGCCTCGTCGCGGCGGCGCCAGACTCGTAGTGCTATGTCAGTCATTTCCGTCCCCTAGCCCGGCAACGTCTCCGCGATCACCGTCGCCGAGACCGACCGCGCCCGCAGCGGACGAACGGGCAGTCGATTCGCACAATCGACGTTGACTATCGCCCCCGCCCGCACCCGCGCGCCGCCCGGAGACTGACGCCATGAGCACTGTGGCGGAATTGGTGGACAAGACCACCCAGTTCATTCGGGACCAGGTTGTTCCGGTGGAACGCGAGGTCGTCGTCGACGGGCGGGTGATGGACGACGCGCTGCGGCTCGAGCTGCAGAAGAAGGCGAAGGAGGCCGGTGTCTTCGGCCCGCTGTCGGATCCGCGGTACGGCGGACTCGGGCTGGACACCCGCGCGCAGGCGCAGGTGCTCGAGGCCGCGGGCGCCAGCCTGCTCGGACCGATCGCGCTGAACGCATGGGCGCCGGATGACGGCAACATCCACCTGCTCGCGCACGTCGCGAACGAGGACCAGAAACAGCGCTACCTCGCGCCGCTGGCCTCCGGCGACGTGCGGTCCGCGATCGCGATGACCGAACCGGCACCCGGCGCCGGATCCGACCCCGGCATGCTGCAGACCGTCGCCGAGGAGACCGACTCCGGTTGGATCATCAACGGCGCCAAGCATTTCACCACCGGCGCGCAGGGTGCGGCGTTCACCATCTGCGTGGCCCGCACCGGCGACGGGCCGACGATGTTCCTGGTCGACCAGGACAACCCCGGGCTGCGGGTGGGCCGCCGGATGCCGACGCTCGACCACACCAGCGCGCCGGGCGGTCACTGCGAGGTGACCTTCGCCGACTGCGAGGTGCCCGATTCCGCCGTGCTGGGCGAGGTCGGCCAGGGTCTGACGCTGGCTCAGGTCCGGCTCGCGCCCTCGCGACTGGTGTTCTGCATGAATTGGCTCGGGCTGGCCGTGCGCGCGCACCAGCTTGCCATCGAGCACATCGGCACGCGCACCTCGTTCGGCGTCCCGATCGCCGAGCACGGCATGGCGCAGGGACTCATCGCCGACAACGAGATCGACATCGCCGCGGCCCGCGGCGTGATCCGCACCGCCGCCGAGACCATCGACGCGCAGGGGCCGACGTCCTCGCAGGCGCGGCACGAAGCGTCGATCGCCAAGACGTTCGTCTCCGAGGCGGTCTGGCGGGTGCTCGACCGTGCGGTGCAGCTGCACGGCGGGCTCGGCGTCTGCGAAGACCACCTGGTTGCCCGATTCCTGGTGGAGGCCAGGGCTTTCCGCATCTACGAAGGGCCGTCGGAGGTCCTGCGCTGGTCCATCGCCCGCCGCGCCCTGCGCACGAAACGCTGAAGGAGACATCATGACAACGCGTGAGATCGCCGGGTTCGCGGCGGCCTATCCCGAACTCGACTGCACCGCTGTGGATTACGAATACCTGCGTGCGGTGTCGCAGGAGATGGTTCCGTTCGGCCGTCATGTCGGAACGGTGATCACCGAGATCGGCCCGGAGCGCGCCGTCGTCGAGATCCCCGCCACGGGCACCATGCGCAACCACATGGGCACCGTGCACGCCGGTGCGCTGTTCACCGCCGCCGACATCGGCGGAGCGGCCGCGTTCGTCGGCGCCGCGGCCACCCGCCTGCCGAGCGTCGAACGGTTGGTGCTGCGCGGGGGAACCGCGTCCTACCGCAAGCCCGCCGTCGGTCGCATCCGCGCTGTCGCCACCGTCGACCAGCGCGAACTCGCCGACGTGCTCGCCGCGACCGCGTCGAACCGGTTCGAGCTGTCCGGCAAGGTGACGCTGCTCGACGACGGCGATGTGGCCGTCGCCAAGTTCACCTTCGACTACGTCTGCGACGTCACCATTCCGGAGGCAGGCCGATGACCACCGCGGCACCGCACAATCGCTCGGAGTTCACCACGCTGGAGTCGGCCAAGGTCGGCACCACCGACGGCGTCACCTTCACCGTCCGCTTCCTGCCCGCGAAGAAGGCGGCCGCGCCGGTCGTGCTGATCCTGCCCGCCATGGCCATGAAGGCGAAGAACTATCTGCTGCTCGCGAAAGAACTCCATGCCCAAGGGCTTTCGGTCGCCATGACCGATCTGCGCGCACACGGCGAGGCCCAGCCGGAGCTGGGGCTGCATCGCGATTTCGGCTACCGCGAGATGCTGGAGACCGACCTGCCCGCGCTGGTCACCGCCGTGCGGGAACGGTTCCCCGAGGCGCCGATCCACCTGTTCGGGCACAGCCTCGGCGGTCAGCTGGCGCTGCTGTTCACCGCGGCCGAAGCCGAGCGGATCGCGGGCGTGACCGTCATCGGCACCGGCACCGTGTTCTGGTGGGCGTTCGGCGCCCGCCGCTGGTGGGAGGCGTTGAGCCAGATCCAGTGGATCGGCCTGGTCTCCCGGTGGAAGGGTCACTGGCCCGGCGGCGTGCTCATTCCGGCCCCGATGCCAGGCGGCGTCATGCGCGACTGGTCGATGCACTCGCTGACCAGCTACTACCGCCCGAAGGGCAGCAAGCGGCGGTACAACACACTGCTGCGGACCATGACGGCGCCGGTGCTGGTCATCTCGCTGTCCGACGACGTGCTCGGCCCGAAGTCCAACGTCGACTTTCTGGTCTCCCGGATGCCAAGCGCCCGGGTGACCCACTGGCACATCGACGAGAACTCGCCGGTCGAGCACCGCGACCACTTTCTCTGGGTGAAGGACTCGCCCGCGATCGCGGCCAGGGTGGCGACCTGGATCGTCGCGGGCGAGCTGCCGGGCTGAGGGGCATCGGTGGCACGACTGCGAATCGAAGCGGTGTCGAAACAATTCGGCGCCGCTCACGCGGTGCGCGCGGTGAGCTTGGACATCGCTGACGGCGAGTTCTTGGTGCTGCTCGGCCCCAGCGGATGCGGCAAATCCACCCTGCTGCGCATGATCGCCGGCCTGGAGGACCCGACCGGCGGCCGAATCCTGCTGGACGACGAGGACATCACGCACCAGGCACCGCAGCAGCGGGACTTGGCCATGGTGTTCCAGAGCTATGCGCTCTACCCGCACCTGACCGTCGCGAAGAACATCGGGTTCCCGCTACGCGCCCGGCGCACACCTCGAGCGAAGATCGCCGAGCGGGTGTCGGAGGTGGCCGGAATACTCGGTCTCACCGAGCTGCTGCGCCGCAGGCCCGCCGCGCTGTCGGGCGGGCAGCGGCAGCGTGTGGCGCTGGCGCGCGCCATGGTTCGCGATCCCGGCGCGTTCCTGATGGACGAGCCGCTGTCCAACCTCGACGCCAAGCTGCGCAGCGCGACCCGTGCCGAACTGATCGCCCTGCACGAGCGCCTCGGCGCGACCTTCCTGTACGTGACCCACGACCAGGTCGAGGCGATGACCATGGCCGACCGGATCGCGCTGCTCAACGAAGGCCGGGTAGAGCAGGTGGGCACGCCGACCGAGCTCTACGACCGTCCGCGCTCGACCTTCGTCGCCGGATTCCTCGGCGCGCCGCCGATGAACCTGTTCCCCGCCGCTGTCACCGAACGCGACGGCGTCCTGCGCGTGGTGGCCGACGGGATCGATACCGAATTGGCCATCAGCACAGCAGATTTCGGCGACGACATCGAAGTGGTCGCGGGTATCCGCCCCGAGCAGCTGCGGCTGGATCCCACCGGCTCCGACATTCGCGGCCGGGTCACGATGGTGGAGAACCTGGGCAGCGAAGAGCTCATCCATTTCACCACCGGCGATCGCACCCTCTGCGCCCGCGCGCCCCGGCCCGCGGGCGTCGCGGCCGACGACAGCATCGCGCTGCGCGTCGACCCGGCGCGCATCCATCTGTTCCATGCCGCCTCCGGACTGCGCCTGACCTGGCAGGAGGCGCGGCAGGACGCCCGAATCGACAGCGCGGACGAACCCGTAGCCGTCGCCTGAACCCGCACACCCCGACTCGATGAGGAGACACACCGTGAAACGCACCGCGCCCATTCTGGGCCTGGTGTTCGCAACCACCGTGGCGCTCAGCGCCTGCGGCGGACTGGGGAGCACCACCACCGACTCGAAAACCGACGCCGCGCTGATCCCGGAGCTGAAGCCGGATCAGCAGGTGTCGATCGTGTTCGAGTCCTACAACTACGGACTCGCAGGCGCCTGGACCGACACTTTCAACTCCCTGATCGCCGACTTCCGCACGAAGCACCCGAACATCACGGTGACCGCGCAGAAGCCGCAGGGCAACAGCCCCAACCCGGCCACCGACACCATCTCCAGCATCCAGAACCAGATGGTGGCCGGTGCGCCGCCGGACGTCGCGCAGCTCGGCTTCAGCGACCTGGACTTCACCATTCACCAGCTCGGCGCCAAGCCGCTGGACACCCTGGTCGGCAAGCAGGAGGTGCAGCGCAACTTCGACGGCGCCGAGCACCCGTTTGCGCCGAAGGCCCGCACGCTGGCCGACTGGGACGGCCACACCTACGGCGTTCCGTTCGTGTTCTCCACTCCCGTGCTGTATTACAACGCCTCGCTGTTCACCGAAGCGGGTCTGGACCCCGCGAAGCCCCCGGCCACCTGGCAGCAGGTCGCCGAGGCCGCTGCGGCGATCACCGGGACGACCGGCAAAGGCGGGGTCTACATCGATTGCTTGACCAAGACGGCTAAGGACTGGTGCTTCCAGTCGCTGGTGCGCTCCAACGGCGGCCGGGTGATCTCCGAGGACCGCACGAAGCTCACCTTCGCCGACGCGCCCGCGGTCGAGGTCACGGCGATGGGCCAGCAGCTGGTCAACTCCGGCGGCATGCCGAAGTTCAACCAGAAGCAGGGCTACGAGGCGTTCGCCCGCGGTGAGATCGGCATGATCCTGGAGACCAGCGCGATCCAGGGCACTTTCGTCACCGGCGCCAAGGACAAGTGGGATCTGCGCTCGGCGCCGATGCCGAGCTTCGCGGGCAAGCCCACCGTGCCGACGAATTCCGGCGCCTCGCTGCACATCCTGTCCAACGACCCGGCCAAGCAGCGCGCGTCGTGGGAACTGATCAAGTTCCTCACCAGTGAACCGGCCTACACCAAGATCTCGCAGGGCATCGGCTACCTGCCGCTGCGCACCGGCCTGATGGACGATCCGGACGGCCTGCAGGCGTGGTCCAAGCAGAACCCGCTGCTGGCGCCGAATGTCGCCCAGCTGGCGAACATGGAGCCGTGGATCTCCATGCCCGGCACCAACTACCTGCAGATCCGCGACGGCATGATGGAAGCGGTCGAGGCAATCGTGTTCCAAGGAAAGGATCCGCAGCCCACCCTCACCACCGCCAGGGACCAGGGCGCCAAACTCCTTCCGGCGTCATGAGCGCGGCGACGATCGTCCAGCTCACCGACACCCATATCCGGCCCGCCGGAGAACGGGTGCACGGGATGGTGGACACCTACGCCAATCTCACGCACGTGCTGCAGCAGCTGCGGGCCTCGCGGCAGCGCATCGACGCGCTGGTGCTCTCGGGTGACCTGACCGACACCGGGTCGCCCGAGGCCTATCGGCGGCTGCGCTCGGCGGTCGAGCCGGTGGCCGAGGAGCTCGGCGCGAAGACGGTCTACGTCATGGGCAACCACGACGAGCGCACCGCCTTCGCCACCGAACTGCTCGGGATGGATTCCGCCGCGGTCGATCCCGGCGCCCCGCTCGACCAGGTCGTCGATGTGGCGGGACTGCGGGTGATCGCGCTGGACAGCACGACCCCGCGGCGGCACGACGGACGGCTGGAGGAGCGGCAGCTGGACTGGCTGGCCGACCAGCTGCGTGAGCGGGCCCGGCAGGGCACACTGCTGGTGCTGCACCACCCGCCGATCCCCTCGCCGGTCGCGGCCACCGAGTACCTGCGGTTGGCACGTCCGGAGCTGCTCGCCGAGGTCCTGGCGGATTCCGATGTGCGGCTGATCGTCTGCGGGCACAACCATCTCACCGCTGCGGCGGCGCTGGCCGGGATACCGGTCTGGATCGGGCCCGCGCTGGCGTACCGGATCGATCCGATCGCGCCCGCGGGACGGCACCGGGGTTTGCTCGGATTCGGCTACAGCCGCATCGATCTGCTCGGCTCGGCGCTGGTGGCCACCGCTATCGAGGCGACACCCGCCGAAATCCTCTACGAACGGCCCGAGCAGGACGTGCTCGACCAGCTCGCCGCGCTCGCCACGGAGGCCGGGTAACTCGATGTTCGTCATCGAATCCCCCGTTGGCCGCGCTACGGACGTCGGCCGCGCGGTGGACACCGAGATCACGGAGGTGTCCGATTCGGTTGCGTCGTCGAACCGCCTCGCCCGGTTTCGCCGGGCGGGGCGGTTCGCCGTGCCGTACCTGTATCTGGCGCCCGCACTGGTGCTGCTCGTCGTGTGGATCTATCGGCCGCTGGTTCAAGCGGTCGAGCTGTCCACGTACTCGTGGAACCTGCTGCCGACTGCGCCGATGAAGCCGGTCGGCACCGGCAATTATGAACGGCTGCTGGATCTTCCGGCGTTTTGGGACTCGATCGGCCGCACCGGGGTGCTGATCGCGGGCATGCTGCCGTTCACCGTGCTGCTGCCGCTGCTCATCGCGCTGGCCAGCCGCCGGGTGCACGCTCGGGCGCGCACCGTCTACCACGCGTTCGTCTTCGCGCCGTTCCTCGTCGCACCGGTCGCGGCGGCGGCGGTGTGGCGCTGGCTGCTGCATCCCGGCAGCGGGTTCGTCGACCAGGTTCTCCGCTCGGACCGCAACTGGGTCTACGACGTGAGCACGGCACACACAGTGATCATCGTGATCACCGGATGGCAGCTGCTCGGGTTCGCCGTGCTCGTGGTCTGGGCCGGACTGGCCGGGATCAGCGGCGACTACGACGAGGCGGCGCAGGTAGACGGTGCCAGCGCAGGGCAGATCCGGCGGTGGATCACCTTGCCCCTGCTGTCGCCCACGCTGCTGTTCCTGGTGCTCACCACGGTATTGCTCAGTCCGACATTGACGTTCCCGCTGATCGACTCGATGACGCAGGGCGGCCCGGCACAGGCGACCACCAATATCTACTACCTGCTGTGGGATTACGCGTTCCACAGCTTCGACGCCGGGCTCAGCGCCGCTGCCGGTGTGCTGCTGTTCGCCGGATTCGGGGTGATCGCCGGAATCCTGGTGTGGGTCTCGGAAAAGGTTGCCTTCCATGACGATTGACCGACTGCGAACCGCTGGCAGCCATGTTCTGCTAGCCGCGACCGCGGTGTTGTGCGCGTTTCCGATCTACTGGCTGTTCGCCACGTCGCTGCGGCGGCCCGAGGACGTGACCTCGTTGTCACCGATCCCCTGGCCGATCTCGTTCGCCAACTACAGCGACGCGGCCGACAAGGTCGACGTGCTGGGCCTGATCGGCAACACCTTCTTCGTCGCGGCGCTGTCGGCGGCGGGCCAGCTACTCATCGCGTTGCTGGCCTCGTACGCGTTCGCGATGTACACCTTCCCTTTCCAGCGAGTGCTGTACCTGGCGTTCGTCGGCACCTGGCTGGTGCCGTTCCAGGTGACCATGCTGCCCAACTACGTGCTGCTGACCAAGCTCGGCCTGCTCAACTCACTGATCGGCGTGGTGCTCCCGACACTGTGCTCGGCACTCGCGGTGCTGCTGCTGCGCCAGCACATGGCGAGCTTCCCGAAGGAACTCGTGGCCGCGGCGAAAATCGACGGCCGCTCCTCCTGGTCGATTCTGTGGACCGTGGTCGTGCCCAATCTGCGCCCCGCCCTGGCGGCGCTGGCAATCCTGCTGTTCATCAACGCATGGAACGAATACTTCTGGCCCGCGGTCGTACTACGCCAATCCAACAGCGTGCTCCAACTCGGCCTGCGCAGTTTCATGGGCACCGAGGGCGACCAATGGGGACCCATGATGGCGGTGGCAAGCCTGGCCTGCCTGCCGGTGCTGCTGATGTACCTGCTACTGCAACGCCACATCGTCAACGCGTTCGTCAGGTCTGGGTTGAAGTAGGACAACCTCAAACCGATTGCCGGATATCGAGGACGGCCTTGCCACGGACTTTCCGGTGCAACAGAGCTTCGACGGCGTCGCGATAGTCTGCCCAGTCGCCGCGCCAGCCGATCGACAGGTCGAGCTCGTCACGCTCGGCAAACCGGAGAAGCTGCTCGAGGTCGTCACCCAAGGGGGTCGCGATATTGAAGGTCTCGATGCGCCCCCGGTCGACCCGGATGCGGGCTTCCTCGAAGTCGATGGTGGTCGGTTCCCGCGATGCCTTGCCGACGGCCACCGCGGTGCCGCCCGGTTCGAGTCGCAGGTAGGCGTCGGCCAATTGCTTCCCGCCGACGTTGTCGATCACACCGAAGGCGCGGCCTCGCATCGCCTCGGGTCCGATCACCACCTCAGCGGCTCCGAGTTCGGCGAGACCGATCCCCCGTTCCGAACTGCCCACCGAGGCAATGACTTCCGCCCCGGCGCGGTGCGCGAGTTGCACTGCGTACCTGCCGACACCACCGGACGCCCCGGTGATCAGGACGCGACGGCCGACGATGGACCCGAGTTGCCGAACCGCCTGCAGGGCAGTGACCCCGGCCACTGGGAGGGCCGCGGTGCCACCCAGATCCAGGCCGTCGGGCACCACGGCGAGTTGAGCGGTGTCGACCGCGCGGCGTTCCGCCCAGGCACCGGACCAGCCGAACGTGACCACCCGGGTTCCCGCGGGTGGTCCCGACCCGTCCGCCGCGGGTGTGACGACGATGCCTGCGGCATCCCAGCCAGGGATCGTCCCGTCGGGTAGGTCGGGTACCCGGAAAGCGACCTCCCCGAAATTGAATGAGAACGAAACGACCTCGACGAGCGCTTCGGACGGCCTAGGAACGGGGTCCTCCGCGTCTGCCATGCGCAGCGTGTGCGGACTGACCCTGTCGTGTACGAGTGCCTTCATCTCCTGTGTTCCTCCGTGGGCCGGCGCACGGAGCGCCGGCGTTGTGGTGTGGCGCGCGTTCGCCGAACGCCACCGCGTGCTCGGGACGGGCGCGCAACGACCGCCCCGACGTCGCCCGGAGCCCGGGACCCGGCGTCGGAGCGGTCGTCGCGGATATCAGGCCGACGTGACCTTGTCGAGAGTCGGGTAGTCGGTGTATCCGGCGCGGTCGCCGCCGTAGAAGGTCGCCTGGTCGGCGGTGTTGTACGGCCCGCCCGCCTTGATCCTGGCGTCGAGATCCGGGTTCGCCAGCCACAGGGCGCCGAGCGAGACCGCGTCCGTGACACCGGATTCCAGCGCCTCTTCGGCGGCTTCGACGGTCGCGGGGAACGCGTCCGGGGTGCGGTGCGGGTTGAGGATGAGCGCGCCTGGCCAGGCGGCGCGCAGCTTCGTGGTCAGCTCGCGGTCGCCGCCCTCGACGATGTGCACGTAGGCGATGCCCTGTTCGGCCAGCTTCGTCAGCAGGTCGACATACAGCGGCGCCGGGTCGGCCTCTTCGATGTGGTTGAACGGGTTGCCGGGCGAGAGCCGGATGCCGGTGCGGTCGGCGCCGATGGCTTCGGATACCGCGGCCACGACCTCGATGACGAAACGGATGCGGTTGGCCACCGATCCGCCGTAGGAGTCGGTGCGCAGGTTGGTGTTGTCGGCCAAGAACTGGTGCAGTAGATAGCCGTTCGCGCCGTGCAGCTCGACACCGTCGAACCCGGCGGCGATGGCATTGCGCGCGGCGGCGGTGAAGTCGGTGATCGTGGTGGCGATGTCCTCGGTGGTCATTTCCCGGGGCGTGGGGTGATCGAGCATCCCGTCGGGTGTGAACAGCTGCTCGCCGGAAACCACCGCCGACGGGGCGAGGGGAAGCGCGTTGTCCGGGTAGAGGGCGGGATGCCCGATGCGGCCACAGTGGGTGAGCTGGGCGAAGATTCGCCCGCCCGCCCCGTGCACGGCATCGGTGACCTGGCGCCACGCGGTGGTCTGCTCCTCGTTGTGCAGCCCCGGGGTCAGGAAGTAGCCCTGTCCGATCACGCTGGGCTGAATGCTCTCGCTGATGATCAGACCCGCGCTCGCCCGCTGGGCGTAGTACTCGGCGGTGACTTCGGTGACGAGGCCCTGCGGGGTGGCCCGGTTCCGGGTCATCGGAGCCATCACCAGTCGGTTCGGAAGCTGCGATCTGCCTATCGAGACCGGCTCGAACAGGGTGCTCACCATGTACTCCTTGCTTGTCCGACTCGCGCACGATGCCCGAGCGCGAATACTTTATTGAATCAAGCATCATCGTGACACGATTGCTTTAGTGGATCAAGTATCTCCGCTAAAAGTTGGCCTAGAATTTCCGCATGGCAGTACCGGCAGGCCCCGTGAGCACGTCCACCGACCTCGAGCGGTTGATGTTCGAGTTCGTGGACGCCTACAACCACGCCTTCGAGGCCGCGGCCCACGAACACGCGATGAGCATGGCCCACGCGTGCGTCCTCGGCCGGGTCGGCATCCCCAGGGGGATGGGCGAGCTCGCCGAAGAACTCGGCTGCGACGCCTCCAACATCACCCAGATCGTCACTCGCCTGGAGGCCCGCTCCCTGGTCCAGCGCCAAACCAACCCCGAAGACCGCCGCTCCCGGCAAATTCAGCGCACCCTCGACGGCGACGCCGTCAACGCCGCCTTCGAGGAATCCTTCGACTTCCCCCGTCGCGCCGGGGCCAACCTCACCCCTGACGAACAACTCCAACTAACCGAGCTACTCCGCAAAGCCCTTACTGCTCCCCAGTAGCGGCATCCGAGGACCACCGCGGGTCGGCCATACCGCGGAATCGCGGCTAGCCTTTCATCAGCTGGGCGAGGCGGTCCCACGCTGGGGATGAGGCTCCGGGCTGGGATTGCGCGGCCAACCGGGCGATAGCCGGGTTGGCGACGGGCTGGGTCTCGGATCGGCTGTGGTGGTTGGCGAACCAGTTGCGGGTGCGGTCGGCGAGGGCGGGCAGGCGCGGATCGCTCGGCGACCAGTCGTAGGCGGCGTCGTGGTCGAGGATGAGGGCGCGGAACTCGGGATCGGTGAGGAGGTCGCGCTTTTCGGCGATCCACGCGGCGGCGTCTTCGGGTGAGGCTGTTTGCATGAGGATCCAGCCGTCGCGTTCCAGGTGGATATGGCGCTCGCTGACGCCGAGTTCGCGCAAATCGTCGAGATAGTCGGCGACTTCCTGGGAGACGAAAAGCCGGTCGCCGCCGCGCAGCTGGGCGAGTTGCTCGCGGGTTCGCCGCAGCTGCGCGATGCGGTCTCGGAGGTCGCGGTCGATCTCGGCGATGGCCGCGGCGAGCGCGGCCGGGTCCGCGTCCAGGAGGTCCTTGATGCGGGCCAGTGGCACACCCGCATCGGCAAGGGTCCTGATCTTGACGAGATCGATGGCATCTTGGGCGGTGTAGCGCCGGTAGCCGGACGAGTCGCGGTCGGGCTCGGCGAGCAGACCGCGCTCGTGATAGTGGCGGATGGCTTTGATGGTCACTCCGGCGTAGTCCGCGAGCCGCCCGATCGTGATCATGCTGGACATCCTTCCACTCGGCGATCAGGTCATTCGGAACGGTCGGCCCGTCGGGTCAGGCGGCCGCCGCCGTTGCGGAAGCGCGCTCGGCCCTCGCGGACGTCGTGGTAGGAGACGAGCAGCAGGCGCAGGTATCCGTCGAAGGTCTCCAGTGGGTATCCGGCGGGCGCGAACAGGCCGGGCCGGATCGGCACGTAGCGCTGCGGCGGGGCGGCGGTCATGCCGCCCGCGAACTCGGTGAAGATCCGCTCCTGCGATTCGTCCGCCGGTTCGTAGGTCATCCGCTCCTCGAGTTGACCGTCCACGATGCTGACGTCGATTCGGAGCTGATCGGACCGGTAGGTGCCCACGTATGGGGTGAGGTCGACGTCCTGCGCCGATTCGGTGATCAGAGTGGGGATCTCGACGCCGAGATGCTCGCTCAGCAGCCACTGTAGGAGCTGGTCCTGCAGCATGATCGCCCCCGGGGTATTGCCGAAAGCGGTGAAGACCAGGTCGTATTCGGGCACGACGCAGAGGATGGACACGCCACCGGGCGACGCGCCCGACATGGCCAGGACGGTCGTTTCGCCGAACGGATACAGCACCCAGCCCAGGCCCATCGGCGGGACGTTCGGACTGGCCATGTCGTAGGAGACCTGCTGCATCAGCGCGGTCGACTCGGCGGAGAGGACGCGTGTGCCGGATGGGGACACACCGCCCTCGAGGTGGGTGCGTCCGAAGGCGAGCAGGTCGGCAATGGTGCCGATCGGCGTGCCGCCTGCAGGTCCCCAGGTCTCGGGCAGCGTGAACATGCCGGTGGGCTCGGCCGCCATGGTTTCGGCGTTCGGGAAGTGGCCGACAGCGGTACTGCGCAGGATGGCCTGCTCGGCTGAGGTGCTGGAGTCTCGCATACCGACGGGTGCGTAGATGTCGCGCTCGAGCAGGTCGGGGAAGGACAAGCCGGTCACCACTTCCAGCAGGCGGCCCGCCACGATCATGCCGCCGTTGGAGTAGCTGAGCTGCTCGCCGGGTTCGAACAGGGTCCCGCAGCTGATCGCGAGCCCGTCGACGTAGGTCTTCAGGGCGTCGCGGCCTTTGGCATCGGGGAAGAACAGGTCCGCGTCGATGCCGTTGGTGTGCGAGATCAGGTGCCGGACCAGGATCTTCTCGGCCGCACCCGATGCGGTGAGCGCGAATTCGGGGAGGTACTTCACCACCGGCGCGTCGAGGTCGAGGACTCCGCGCTCGACCTGCTGGAGGACCAGCGTGGTGGTCAGGACCTTGGTGACCGAGCCGAAGAGGAATCCGGTGTCGTCGAGCATCGGCGCGCCGGTGGCGACGTTCGCGGTGCCGTGGGCGACGACGATCTGTTCGCCGCCGTGGTAGACGCCGGCGACGAACCCGGGGACGTTGTCGGATTCGCAGTAGGCGGCGACCTGCTCGCGGATCTGGGCTTCGACGGTGTGCAGTGCGTTGTTGTTCATGCGAACCATCGTCGAACCTTGCCCTTAGGGCAAGGTCAACCCCGAAACAAAAGAAGACCGGCGAGCACTTTTGATCGGGCCGCAACCCTGAAGCGGCGAGGCGGGATCGGGCAGTGATGTCGCCGCTGCAAGGAGCGATCCCGTGCGCTCAGATCCCGCACCGTCTCGTGCCGGTCGGCCGGGACCAGCACTTCGATGTGCCGGGCACAGCTCCCGCTGACCGACACCGCCGCCGCCATCGACCCGCTGACCACCGCAGTCAACAGCCGCCCACCTGACGCACACCGTGCCGTAACACCAACCAGCAAAACGAATTACATGACATATCCAGCCGGGTGGCGCGCGGCTACCCGGAGAGGTCGCGTGTTGCAGCGTTGGCGCTACCCCGCGCCCTGGATCTCCGTGCGACAAACATCCGCCTCCCCGATCATTTCCCCCTTTTTTACCTGCGACGTCACCATCGAGTCGGGAGTGGCGTACTTCCCGTGATTCACAGTGGGGTTGAAGCCATGGCCGGCTCTGAGATAGTTCGTAAAGGCGTAAACCACTCGACCGTCACGAACAAAGACTTCGGTTCTCACATGCTCATCATTCGAGTAGCTGTACCAATCTGCTCCGCGCGTCCCAAGGGTGGAATTGATCTTCTCCTCCGAGAACGGGGCGGAGAAGCTGTACCACCGGTCCCACTCTCCAATGGCGATGCCGGACTCAGCGACGAGGTCGCCCACGCGCGCCGTTCCCGGACCACTGCAGAGGCGGTCGAAGGCCGCCGCCAAGGCCGGCGGTTCATTCGCGACCGTGACGCGGTCACCAAAGAATGGAGGGTTGCACCCTGATGAAAGGGCCAGAACAGCGGCCATGCCCACGGCGCGGAGCAGCCGTCCAGCGGTCTTCCTTGTGGCGACGTGCATGCGTCCTCTCTATTGCCTGGAACAGCGGCAGGTCGTTATTTGGGCGATGGTCGGTTGTCTGTTGTCGGCGAACCCGGAAGGTATGCCTTGTCCTGGTTGGCGTCGTACGCATCCGAGTCCACATCGTGGTCGGGCGAGACCTTGTTGGTCCAGTTCAACTGCTGATTCTGGTCGATGAGTACCGCGTCACCGCGATCGACGGCGTCCTTGACGATGTCCTGCAACTCCTCGGGGCTTGCGTCCGGGTTCGCCATAGCGATCTTGCGCCCGAGTTCGTTGTTGTGTAGGTCCATTGCCTCGCGCACCGCGGCGTTGTCGCCCCTCCCCTCATGCTTCGAGGCGTACTCCTTGGTCCACTCCTCGCCGAACTCCTGAGTCATCCGCGCGTTCCAGTAGGTGTGGCGGAAGGCATCGGCGTGGTTGTCTTGAGAGTCTTTTACTTCTTTTCCGTCTCCGTCGACGCGCGTGTCGGGGTAGAGCTCTTCGCAGACATCCTTGGCGTCGGACTGGATCTGGAAGAATTTGGCCTTGTCGAGAAGGCTGAGCTGGTCGAGCATGGCAGCTTCACTCACCGTGACCTTTTCCTGCGGAATTTGGTCACCGAGCCAGGGTATTCTTCGCAACTGCTTCAGTAGCTCGTTGTCAGGCCACTCCACCAAGCCCTGAGGGTCGGGCTCGACCTGGTAGTTGTTCAGAATCTCGTCGAGTCTGGCATTGGGTGGGATCGGGACGTCAGCGAAAACCTTCTCGATCGTCTCGCGGGCGGATGCCGCAGCATCACCGGCTTCTCGCAGCGCCTTGACGATCGCGTCCCGGTGCTGCCGGGCGCCCTGATTCAGGGCTGCCTCCGCGACGGACTTTTCGGCACCGTCTTTTTCCATCAGCCAAGCCAGAACTGCGGGGTCGTAGGTTACGTCACCGGTCTCGCCGACTGTGTACTTCTCGTCCTCGGCCGCCTTGATCGCGTTGACGGCAGTAGACTTGGCAAAACCCAGGAGGTAGACGATCTGCGAGGTGGCGGGTTCAGCCTTGTCGAAGGCCGTGACCACCTTGGACAAGGATGTCTTGGCTTCCTCGCTCTTCGCGCGCATTGCCTCACCGGCGGACCCGCGCCAGAATCCCGGAGAATCGGCGAGCTGCTGGGAGATGACGCGGTGCTGATCGGTGACCGTCTGCGCGGCGCGGGCCCATTCGCTGCCCTGTTCGGTCAGGGCATCGAAGTTCCATTGGCGGATCTGGGTCTTCGTGGGCGGCATCCAACTCATCGCTGGGTGGCCTGACGCAGGTCCGGCTCGTGCGGGACGATGCGCCGTGTGGGAGCCACGGCGTCACCCCGGTGCCGGGTACCGGGACCAACGGTCGCCTCGGTGGCATGCATTTTCCACGCCCCGCAGGTGTAGCCCCTTTGGGGCTTGACGCGCGCCGTTCAGTGGGCTTACCTGGCAAAACACAGTTGACCGACCTTGGCTGACTGCAGGGGTAAAGGGGCGGAAAACTGTTCGGCTACAAGGCGATCGAGTTGAGTCGGCGACGTCGGTCACGACCGGCGACAAGGGGAGAGCGACGCTATGACGGGGAGAGCGAGCTGTGCCAAATGCGGTGGGGTTTGGCATGCAGGGAGTCGGGGTGCGGTATGCGCGTCGTGTCTGCGTGTTGTCGGGCTTTCTGGTCCGATCCCGCCAGAGTTCTATGAACAGCCGCTGGTGCGGGATGCGTTGGCGGCCTACGACTTCGGCGCTGTGTTCCTTGCGCTGCGCGAACACACGGGGTTGAGCCAAACTCAGCTCGGCGCCCTGCTCGACCTGAGCCAGCCCCGAGTATCAGCGGTCGAGCGCGGCGAGCGGCGCATCGGGCACGTCAAAGTCGTGGCACGAGTGGCGGCGCGGCTGGGGATTCCGGCGCAGAGCCTGGGCTTTCCGTGCACGGATGCCGGTAGCCTTAGGGTAAAGGAGGTGAGTTGGGTGGAGCGACGAGACTTCCTGGTCCTTGCTACCGCCGCGACGCTCGGCTCCGGTCTGTATCCGGAACTGGCCCGGCTGGGCAACGAGCTGCCGGGCGAATGTGCACCGGTCACTCGCACTCACATCGGCGCGGCCGACATTGATGCGATCGAAGCCATCAGTGAGGGGTTTCGACGCTGGGACCTTGCCTACGGCGGAGGACTGTGCCGGACGGCGGCACTCGCACAGGTGCACCAGGCACGCGCCCTGGAGAGCGCCGACTGCAGTCCAAACGTGCGTACCCGCTATTGGATCGCCGCTGCCGACTTGGCGGCGACCGCGGCCTGGCTTTTCTACGACGGTGCCGAGGATCACGAGTCAGCTCGTCGGCTGTGGGCTTACGCGCTCGATCTCACCTACAGAGGGCAGGATGATCCGCGCAGTACTGATCTGGCGGTGAGCATCCTCCTCGACATGGCTCACCAGTCCGAGCACCTGTGGCGGCCACTGAACCCCCAGCATCGCAACGATCGCCGACCCAAGGAAGCGCTGTCGCTTGCCCACCTCGCGGCGACGACGGCCAGTACGAGAAAGCATCCGGTCAGCACGATCACGGCGGGCTTCATGTCCGCGAGAACTGCCTTATACTGGGCGGCAATTGGCGAGTCCGAACATATGCGTCGAGCCATCGGCACCGCACAAGAGCACTACAGTACGGTCAATGCCGACAACACCCCGCCTTGGGCGTCGTACATTACTCCATCGGAAATCAGTGCGCAGGAAGGCCATTCGTACTACCTGCTATCGCTGACTGACACCGCCGTCGCCCCCGCCGCCATTGACCCGTTGACCACCGCCGTCAACGGCCACCCGCCCGAGCACGCCCACAGCCGGGCCAGCCAGCTGCCGACATTGGCCGCCGCATGCCTGCAGGCCGGTGACTACGATGCTGCGGCGGCCCATGCCCGCGAGGCGATCACCACCCTCGGCTCGGTGTCGTCGCAACGCTGCCGCACACGCCTGCGCGATCTGGACGCCCTCGCTGCCCGCTACGACCGCAACCCCGCCGTAGCCGAAATGCGCGAGGAGATCCGCACGGTCGCACCAGCTGCCCTGTGAACACGGATAGTGGTCTGCCCGGCACTGATGCTCTTCATGCGGCCGGGTGGGGACACAACATTCACGGGCGCGTCCATCGCCGTGGACGGAGGGTTCACGGGCCTGAACGACGCTGGTTTCGTCCAGGGTCCCACCGCGCCAGTTCAGGTCTACGATCGTTCCGCTCAGGAGAGTCGGCGCGTCAAGCGCACCGTCACCTCGTCGCCGAGGTCCTTGCCGATGATCTTCCGGAACGGCGCGCGAAGCGGCAGCATGTGCGTTCCGCCGCCCACCGGTAACAACGTCGCCTCATAGGCGTGGCCGTCGACGGTTCCCGCCACCTTGACCGCCCTCCCAGTACCGAAGAACTCCGCCGAGCCGGGCATTCGCACACAGGGCCAACCGCTGTTGGAATCGGGAACGATCGCGGCGGTGAACGTGGTGTCGATGTCGAGCACTGTCCTAACGGTCTCAGCCATGGCGAATTCCTCCATCTCGGGTCAGCGTCCGGGCGCCTGGGCCGGTCAACTCGGCCGCGCCGGTGGGCCGCCCGGATACCGCTAGCAGCAGCGCCAGGGCGGTGCCCCGCGTCTGCGGTCCCTGGCCGAGGTCGATGTCCGCGTCGGTCGCCACCAACCGCAACCCCTGTGCCCGTTCCTTGCCTCCGCCATGCTTCCCGCTGGTGCCGAGTTGATACCGCAGAGCGACGGCGACGTGTGCCGCCGGATAGCTCCGCGTCAGCCCGAGTGGGCGCCGAATGTCTTCGCCGTGCACGAAAACCTCGACCAGCCGGGTGGTCTTCGGCGCCGGGGCGCTGGTGGTCCTGCGACTTGCCGCACGGAACGAGGCGAGCGTGAGCCTTGGTTCGCCGGCACGTTCCCGGGCGACCCCCGCGTTGTTGTAGCGGTCGAAGTCGAAGCGGGCGGCGGCGAAACGCAGCAGGAAGTTGAGCCGGGTGGTCTTGGCGTCGTCAGCGAGATGGGCCACGACGTCATGAACGTCCCAGCCGGGGCACAGCGACGGTATGGCCCACCGCTCAGCGGGGACGCTCTCCAAGTCTCTGATCAGCGCGTCGCGTTCGGCGTGGACCACGGCCCAGATCTCGTTCACATCTACCCCTCATTCAACTGAACCGTACAGTACAGGAAAGGGCAACTGTACTCAAGAGTTCAGTCTCGATAGGATGCCGGCGTGGGCAGAGACAGCGGCAGGTCGTCCGCGCCATCGGGGAAGCGAGCCGAACACAGCCGGCGGGCGATCCTGACGGCTGCGCGGGAGATGTTCATTCGTGAGGGGTTCGACGCCGGCATGGACATGATCGCCGCCACGGCTGGGGTGTCCAAGGTGACCGTGTACAACCACTTCGGCAGCAAGGAGGAGCTGTTCACCGAGGTCATCGGCCAGGCGATGGGCGGGGCACACGAGACGATGGCCGAGGTACGAGCTCGTCTCGCCGACATCGAGGACGTGCGCGAGGCCCTGCTCCACACCGCCCGCGCCCTGGTCGCGGCGGCCACCGACCCGTCAAGGCTGGCGCTGCGCAACCTCGTGACCGGTGAGCTGCGCCGTTTCCCCCAACTCGGCCGGGCCTACCGGGAAAGTGGGCCGACCCGCTCCGGCGCCGCTTTGGGCGAAGTATTCGGCGATCTGTGCGACCGCGGCCAGCTGGAAATCGCTGACATCGATGTGGCCGTGATCCAGTTCTTCGGCCTGACCATTTACCCCCATCTGATCGTCGGCTCGATGGGCGCCGGCCTTCCCCAGGATTTCGCCGACCGGCTCATCACTGACGGCGTCGACCTGTTCCTGGGGCGGTACCGGATCGGTCGCCGCTGACATCCGCCGCGACTGGCTCGAACGACAGGGACGAAGTGTGTTCGGATACGACCGTGAGCATTTCGTGCGCGCCGCGTTCGAGGTTCGGGACCTGCGCCAGTCGGAATCCGAGGAGATAGCGCTGGCACTGGCCGACCGCGCGAGGCGCGACCCCGGTATGGACACCTACCGGTCTATATCCGGCCGGTGCCGGACAAACCCGCGGCAGCCGAACAGCTGAGAGCCCGGATTTCGTCGCTGCGGGCCGACGACCGCCAGGTGCGATGGGCCGCAATGTCACGGCCGTACCGGGCATGGGGGGCAGCGGGATGAAACTCAGTTGGCTCGACTGTCGGCTACCGCAGGAGGTAGTGGTCGCGCGTATTCGCCGACGGTGTGGAGGTGGCTCAGCGCTTGGCGGTAGGAGTCCAGCAGGCTCGTCTGGCGGTAGGGCACCTGGATCTCGAGGCAGAACGCTTCGACCATCGGCTGGGCTCGGCGCAAGTTGGCCCGCGGCATGGACGGGAACAGGTGGTGCTCGATCTGGTAATTCAGACCGCCCAGGGCCGCGTCGACGAGCCAACCGCCGCGGACATTGCGAGACGTGAGCACTTGACGGCGGAGGAAGTCTGTCGATTCGCCTTCGGCCAGTACTTCCATCCCCTTGTGGTTGGGGGCGAAGGTGCAGCCCATGTAGAACCCGAACAGGCCCTGCTGCACGACGATGAAGGCCACCGCTTTGCCCGGCGACAGGACCAGGAATACCGCGGCGAGATACCCGGCGGCGTGCGCGGCGAGCAGAACGGCCTCCCAGATGCGGTTGGGTATCGCCCAGCGCAGCACCGCCCGAACACTCGCGTAGTGCAGACTGCCCGCCTCGAGGAACAGCATCGGAAAGAACAGCCAGGCTTGGTAGCGGAAGATCAGCCGCCGCCAACCCTGGCCCGCCCGTGCTCGATCGCCGGAATGGGCCAGCACTCCCATCACGTCGGGGTCCGCACCTTCGGTGTTGGGGTGAGCGTGGTGCCGGTTGTGGTTACTGACCCACCAACCGATGCTCAGCCCGATACCGAGATTGCCCGCGATCACACCGAACAGGTAGTTGGCCCGCCGGCTGCCGAAGATCTGCCTGTGCCCGGCATCATGACCGAGAAACGCGATCTGGGCGAACACCACCGCCAAGAATGCGGCGACGCCCAGTTGCCACCACGAGTCGCCGACGAAGAAGAACGCCGCCCACCCGGCAGCGAACGCCACCGCGGTGACCGCGCTCTTCCAGACGTAATACCGCAGCCGCCGATCCAGCAGCCCCGCCTGCCGCACCCGACGCAACAAGACCGCGTACTCGCTGCCACGCGCCGGTCCGTGTTCCCCCCTTCCCGGTGCGCCTGGATCGATGTGCTCCAAGGCTAGGAGCGCGGTCGTTGTCGCGGCGGATTTCGGCACCACCCAGCCGGTACTACTTTCGATTGCCATGGGCTGCCTATGCATCCTGTCGTCGTTGTTGGTCTCGGGGCTCGAACCGTTACGCTCCACGGCCTTGCCCAGCACAGCAGGCTATTGGAAGTCAACACATGGAGACTCGCTTACCTCGACAACAGAATGTCGCGATGAGAACACCGCCAGGCTAACTGACGTACCGACGGACGGTACATCTGAGTGACCATTGCGCTGCGCCAGCCTCGGCCGGTGCGCCAGGATTCCGCTGAACGCCCGGCGCGTCGCCATGGGACAACTGCTCGAACCCCATCCTGTTTCCCGGCGGAACCCCCCGTCGCGACGATAACGGTCGGCGCTGCGAGCAGCACGACGATGATGATGAAGGCTTCCAGAATGGTGTTCACAACCCTCGCTGGTAGCGTGCGAGCTTCACGCGTGCTCAGAAGCGCTGAGCTTATGCCGATGTGCATGCGTTCCCGTTGTGGTCGATGACCTGCATGGGCCTGGCAGGGTGTGGACTGGGGTGGTTCCCACTTCGAGTGGGTGGAGGTGCGAGACGATCCGGACTTCCGTCCGGTACGAGTCTGAATGCCACGGTCAGCGCGCGGTGGTGACCTGGTCCCATGCCGTCAGCAGGTGAAGTATTCCTTGAAGCGGACGGGGACGCCGTCCGCGGCGGCTGGGCCCCAGCAGATGTCGTGGGGGAAGAAGACATAGTTGGTCCAGCCGCCGGCGGTGCGGCGGATGATGCGCGCGCTGTCGCCGGGCGAGTCCCAGACGATGTGTGCCCACTCGCCGTCACATTGACTGACTGTGGCCTTCGCGCTGCGGAGATGGTCGAAACGTATGTCGAGTTCGCGCAAAACCGTTTGGACTGCACACGGCTCGGACGGTTCGGGATCCTGGAAGCGGAACTTGCCGGTGACGGTTTGTCCGGCGTGGACCAGGAACAGGGTGTGCAGTCCTTCCGGGACCGGCGTCGTACCGGGCGGCGGGGTGCCCATGCCGAAGTAGTAGCAGCCGACCGGCACGGTGAAGGTGGCCGTTCCGTTCGCGTCGGTGACCGCGTCGCGGCGCAGCGCCTCGGCGGAGGGGGTTGGAATGTCTTTGATCGCAGGGTCGCACGGCTGCCGCAGGCTCAGTTCGACCGGCACGTTCGGCACTGGGGCGCCGTTGAGGGTGTGGGTGCGTATCACCACGGTGCCGGTGCCCTGCGGCGGATTCGCGGGCGGCGGGGCTGGTTTGGAGCTGTTCCCTCCATCGTGTGGTGTCGTGATCTCCGCCGTCTTCGGTGTGCCTGCGGGCATCACCGGCGTCGATGGCACGCCGGTCGACTGTGTCGATGACTGACCGGGCGCCGACGCGGCCGTGGTCGCCGACGCCGGCTCAGCAGCCTGGGTCGGCCCGGGCGCTTTGTCGCTGTGACCACAGCTGGCGACAAGGCCGACGGCCAACGCCACGGCAGCCGCCATCGGAACCACTCTCATAGCATGTCTCTTTCCCTTGCCGATCCAGTGCGTATCGTGCACAGCATGGCCATAACCAGCTGCTCGCACGAGCTAGATCCTTTCCTGACCGGATAGTCGTCAAATGACGGCCTGCTCGTTACTCTGTTGTCTGCCATATCTTTTCAGGGATTGACGCGGAAGGCCGATTGGCTCGGTGGCCCGGCCGCCGGCTTCCTCGACCAGCTCACCTGGTCCGGCTGGACCGAGCCCTACGTGATGGGCGCGAACGTCCGGAAATGCCGCTGGTCGCGCGACAAACACCGGACAACCTCGCTGTGGGCGTGCTCCGACTACGGGTGCGCGCCTTCCGTGCTTCAGCAAGCCAATCATCGCCAGGAAGTTGCTGGATTCGTCAATTGGCCATGAGCGGGGAACTACACTGTCGGCGGACGGGTGATGGTGTGGGCGGGCCGGTTCAAACACATCGATGTGCCGATGACGCATCCGCTATGGGCGGCAATCGAGTTTCGCTTCGACCGGCCGAACCGAGTGTGCTTCACCTACGACCCGGCGGTGACCAGTCCGGGGGAGGCGGAACGGGTGGACGTGCGACTGAGAACGTCGCAGGCGAAGCAACTTACTCGACTGCTGACTCGACCGGCGTGAGGCCACTGTCGGTTGCCCGGCAAGGTGACTCGACGAGATCCGACTGAACCAATAAACTCCGATCAACGGGCGACCGCGTCCTCGCCGAGGAATCCACCCGACTGGTGCCGCCACAGCTGCGCGTATGTTCCTTGCGCGCAGAGCAGTTCCTCGTGTGTCCCCTCCTCGATGATTCGCCCGTGGTCGAGCACCACCAGCCGGTCCATCCCGGCCACAGTGCTCAGCCGGTGCGCGACGACCAACGCCGTACGCCCTTCCATCAACTCCCAGAGCGTTTGCTGCACAAGCAATTCGCTTTCCGAGTCGAGAGCGCTGGTCGCTTCGTCCAGAAGCAGGATGGGCGCGTCCCGCAGCATGGCCCGGGCCAGCGCGACCCGCTGGCGCTGGCCGCCGGACAGTTTCACGCCGCGCTCGCCGATGAGCGTTTCCATACCCTGCGGCAGCGCGTCCGCGAACTCGGTGACGTGCGCGGCCTTGGCGGCCCGCAGGATCTCCTCGTCCGTGGCGTCCGGGCGCGCGAACCGGATGTTCTCGCTCAGGGTCCGGTGAAACATGGCCGGATCCTGTGGCACATAGGCGACCAGACTGCGCAGATCCGCCTGCCGCAGCCGGGCGATGTCCTGCCCGCCGATGCGTACCGTTCCGGATTGGATATCCATCAACCGCAGCAGCAGTTGGGTGATGGTGGTCTTGCCACCACCGGATCGGCCGACCAGGCCCACCCTGGCGCCGCTGGGCACGTGCAGATCCAATCCGTGGAACAGCTGCCGCGCACCAACGTGCGTAAAGTTCACTCTGTCGAACCGCACATCGAAGCCATTGGGCCGCAGTGGTTCCGGATGTTCGATATCGAGCACCTTCGGCCGTCGAGCAGCAATTCGGTGAACTGCGCCGCCTCGGTGAGCACGGTCTCCAACCGCCGGTAGATCTGATTGAACCGGAACATGATCCCGGTGGCGTTGAAGTAGTAGGTGAATGCCACCACAATGGCCTCCACCCCCGCATTCCCGCCGCTGAGGCCCAGCGCGATCAGCAGGCCGATCACGTTGGTGAGCACCAACAGCGGCGCCACCAGCGTATCTATCCGCAGATTCGCGTAATCCCAGGAGCGCAACGACTTTCGCCGCGACGAGGCCACCCGCCGCCGATGCTCGGCCGCCTCCTGCGGTTCGGCAGCGAAGGCGCGCACCACCTGCATATTGGCCAGGCTGTCGGCCACATGCCCGGAAACTTGCGCAATGGCGGCCTCCCGGTCGTCGACGAGCTTCTGGCGGCGCTGGATCAAGGGCATGATGACCAGCGCGGTCAGCACGAGCATTCCCATCAGCACGACGACCAGCACGGGGTTGTAGCGCCACAACACAACCGAGGCGAACACCAGCGGCACCAGTGCCGCCAGGATCTCGAAGGCGAGGGTGTCCACGAACTGTTCGAACCGAGCCGCGAAGCTGAGCGAGCGCTTCGTCAGCGAACCGGCGAAGTTGTTGTGGAAGAACGCCGCGTCCTTGGCGAGCAGCTCGTCCATTGCGATCACGTACAGGTGCTCGATACCGTAGGCGTCGACTCGGTTCAGACAGTGAATCCCGATGCGCCACAGCAGTTCCGCGAGTAGCAGGGCGCCACCGAAGGCGAAGATATACGAAGCCAGCGCCCGGAAGCTCGTATCTCCGGTCACCGCGACGCGGCCGACCACCATGGCGACGATCAGCGGTGCGATGTACAGGTTGCAGATATTGCCGAGGGCCGGCCCCAGCAGCGCCGGAATCGTCGTGGCCTTGCGGGCGGCCATTTCCCGGCCATAAAAACGCAGCACCAGCTTGACCGCCGTTGCGCGTGAACTCATGCTCCCCCTCTCGTCTCGAATCAACGAGCGATGCAGAGCAATGATCCCGCGTCCAGGCGGGCTACCGCCAGCGAATATCCGCCGACCGCGAGCTGGGTCCGCTCTCGTAACTCTCAGGGCCAGTCGAGGCCTGGAAGTGCCTTGGTGACGGCGAAGCTGACGAGGTGGTTGTAGATCGAAACCCACGGCGCGAGATGCCGCCGTGGGTTTCGTCGTTCTCCGCGAGGAGATCAGAAGGGGCAGACCGGACGCCAGATCGTGCCGCAGAAGAAGCGGTTCAGATCGGCCGAACCGCTGGAAATCTCGCTGTTGCCGATCGCCTGGGGCTCGACCGGGGCCTCGGCCTGCGCGGGAGCGACGGACATCAGCACCGCACCGGCTAGCAGGGCCCCCGCGACGACGTGGCGATTGACTCGGATCATCTCAAACCTGTTCTCTTTGAGTTGGTTTCGGCCACAAATATGACCTTGGTGGCTGAATCGAGCGCCGGGCTCCGCCCGTTACAAAGCCCGTTACAAAGCCACCGGCACGCGCCCCGTTCACCCCGCATTCGAGAACGCAGCGACGACCGTCCCATCCGCTCGACGTGCCGCTGCGTGTCCTCGCCATCGCGAGCTTCGCCGCACGGCGGACGCGAACTCCGAGCGGGTCGACAGCATCGGACCACCGACAGCACAGGGGCCGGGGGTGCGCCGCCATCGGACGCGGGCCGTCAACCGCGTCCGATGGCGGCGGCTTTCATGAAGCGACGCGGGACACCGTGGTGAGGGTGCTGATGAGGGCGGTGTCGTGGTCCGCGGCGCGGAAGCGGGGGTGGTCGAGGATGTCGTGGAGGAAGTCGGTCGTGGTGGCGATGCCGCGGCCGCTGATCCTGGTTTCGGCCAAAGCGCGGCGCATCCGTGCGATCGCGGCGGGACGGTCCGGGGCCCAGACGATGATCTTGGCGAGCAGCGAATCATAGTGCGGCGGAATAGCATATCCCGGACGGACGTGGGTGTCGATCCGGACGAACGGTCCGCCCGGCAGCACGCATTCGGTGAGCGTTCCCGGGGCGGGGGCGAATTCGCGTTCCGGATCCTCGGCGTTGATGCGGCACTCGATGGACACGCCGCGTGGGGTGGCGGCGTCGGCAGGCAGCGCAAGCGGGAGACCGGAGGCGATGCGCAGCTGTTCGGCGACCAAGTCGATGCCGGTGACCATCTCGGTGACCGGATGCTCCACTTGCAGGCGGCAGTTGACCTCCATGAAGTAGAAGCGTCCCTGCTGGTCCAGGAGGAATTCGAAGGTTGCGGCCCCGACGTAGCCGACGGCTTCCGCGCCGCGCACGGCGGCCGCGCCGATCCGGGCGACCAATTCGCCGGAGAGCCCGGGGGCAGGGGCTTCCTCCACGAGCTTCTGGTGTCGCCGCTGCAAGGAGCAGTCCCGGACGCCGAGGTGCCGCACCGTTCCGTGCCGATCGGCCAGGATCTGCACTTCGATGTGCCGGGCCGAGTCGAGGTAACGCTCGACGTAGAGCCTGCCGTCACCGAACACCGCGGTGGCATTCGCTCGGGTCTCCTGCCAGGCGGCGGCGAAGTCGGCGGAGTCCCGCACGACGCGCATGCCGCGGCCGCCACCGCCTGCCACCGCCTTGATGATCACCGGATAGCCGATGTCGTCGGCGAGGGCATGCGCCTCGTCCACCGTATCGAGCGGATCGCGGCTGCCGGGCAACAACGGCAGCCCGGCCGCCGCCATCAGCGACCGCGCCGTGGACTTGTCGCCGAGATCGGCCATGATCGCGGCGGGCGTGCCGACGAACACGAATCCCTCCGACTCGCAGACTTCCGCGAAATCCGGGTCTTCGGACAGAAATCCGTATCCAGGGTGGATCGCGTCGGCGCCGGTGGCCCGCGCGGCCTCGATCACGGCGGGAATGTAGGAGTAACTGCGCTTCGCGGGGCCGGGACCGATCCGGAACGCCTGATCGGCGAGCCGGACGGCGGCCGAATCGGCGTCGGCCGCGGAATACACCGCCACGGTGGCGATCCCGAGTTCCGCGCAGGTCCGGATGACCCGCACGGCGATCTCGCCGCGATTGGCGACGAGCACCTTGCGGATCGGGCGCACGGTCACCGCACCACCTCGAGCACCATCAGCGGCGCGCCGTGCTCAACCGCCTCGCCGTTGTCCACCAGGAATTCCGCGACCCGCCCCTCCCTGGTCGCGGTCACCGGGATCATCAGCTTCATCGCCTCGACGATGCCGACCTGCTGACCGGCCCGTACCGGGTCGCCCTCGGTGACGAACGGGGCGGCCCCTGGCTCGGGTGCGCGATAGAACACGCCCACGGTCTCCGCGTTCACGGTGAAAGTATCAGTGTCCGAACCGTTTTCGATGATCTCCGGCTCATCGACCGAGGTAGTCGCGGCCGACGCCCGGGGAACGGGCGCAACGGTGGGGGCGCTCGCCGCGACCTGCCCGTCCCAGCTGATCCGCAACACCAGCGGACCGTTGGCGACGGTGACGGAGGTCGGCGCGGTCTCGGCTCGCACGGACAGCGCGTGACGCGACAGCACGGCCAGCGCGTGGTCGGCGTCGACCGGGTTCAGCGCGCGGCCGACCGGCTCGGTGGTCACGGACTCGGTCATCACTTCTCCATAAGTTTGTCGGTGTTCAGGCTGGGCGCCCTGGGTTGCTGATCGCTTACGTGACAACCGCGCCAGCAGCCTCGAGGCACACGCCCCGATCAGCGCTGGGGGTGACACGATCATCGAGAGACCTGGTTGTTGGTGGACAGTCCGAAAGCGCGGAAACGGTGGTGGCGGCGGTCGAGCAGCTCCGAGCGGGGTAGCGCGCCCAGCTCGGCGACCGCCTGGCGCAGCGCATGCCGCACTGCGGCGGT